>NZ_CP045293.1:5967500-6295000 GCF_009363075.1 Paenibacillus guangzhouensis
ATTCGCGCATTTTTAAGTCTAGCGAAGAAATCGAGATAATATACTAGAAGACGAACGGTATCGTTCGTCTTTTTTTAATCCCAAAAATTTATTGTTAATTCATACTTTACAGGTCGGAATTATTATGATAGATTAATCTCATCAAATAACAAATCACCGGATTGATTCATTAGATTAAAGGAAAATAAGGGGAGGATGTTCGACATGGAAGTGTTGTCAACCATCGTGAATGTTGTTGTTCTACTCGCACTAATAGGTATACTCTTGTACATGCAGAAGAAGCATGTCAGTTTCTCGAAACGGGTATTTACGGCTCTTGGACTCGGAATTCTGTTCGGGGTGTCACTTCAGTTGATCTTCGGAAGATCGTCGGATGTCATCAAAGATTCTGTAGATTGGTTTAGCCTTGTAGGTAACGGTTATGTGAAGTTACTGCAGATGGTTGCGATTCCACTAATCATGGTATCGATCATCTCTGCGATCATTAAAGTCAAAGCGAAGAGCGGTGTAGGGAAGCTTAGTACATTAATTATTGGATTACTACTATTCACAACAGCTATTTCTGCTGCAGTTGGTATTTCGGCGGCACTCGGCTTTAACTTGAAAACTGTGAACATTGAGCAAGGGGAGAAGGAACAGAAGCGCGGCGAATACTTGAACGGCAAACTCGCTGACGTGGAAGATAAGACGATTCCTCAACAAGTCTTGGACGTCATTCCATCCAACCCATTCGATGATATGACTGGCTCGCGTCCAACATCGACGATTGCGGTCGTAATCTTCGCAGCATTCATCGGAATTGCAGTTCGCGGCATCGCGAAGAAGAAACCGGCGGAAGCGGAATTGTTCACGAAGTTCGTGGAAGCTGTCTATGCCGTAGTTATGCGCATTGTAACACTTGTATTACGACTAACGCCTTACGGTATCCTTGCCTTGATTGCCAAGGTCACGGCGACGACAAACTATGCTGAAATTGCTAAGCTCGGTCAATTCGTCATCGCATCGTATGTCGCACTGATCGTGATGTTCATCATTCACTTGATTATCATCGCGGTGAATGGATTGAACCCTGTCACTTATGTACGTAAAGCATTGCCTGTATTATCCTTCGCGTTCACATCCCGTACCAGTGCCGGCGCATTGCCGCTCAACGTGGATACGCAAGTGAAGAAGCTGGGCGTGTCGGAAGGCATCGCGAACTTCTCAGCCTCCTTTGGCCTATCCATTGGGCAGAATGGTTGCGCAGGGATCTACCCAGCGATGCTCGCGATTATGATTGCTCCGACGGTTGGTATTGATCCATTCAGCTTCAGCTTTATTGCAACCTTGATCGCAGTCGTAACGATCAGCTCCTTCGGAGTAGCTGGCGTGGGCGGTGGTGCAACTTTCGCAGCGATCATCGTATTGTCGACCATGAACTTGCCAGTTGCTCTAGCGGGTCTTCTGATCTCGGTTGAGCCATTGATCGACATGGGCCGCACAGCACTGAACGTTAGTGGTTCGATGACAGCAGGACTTGTCACTAGTAAAGTCACGAAAGATCTGGACGTGAACGTCTATAACACGCCAAGCCGTGCTGAAGATGTTGACGGCGGCGTACCAGCTTAATATACCCATCAAAAAAAGGCAGAGATCCATGTAACGGATCTCTGCCTTTGATTTTTGTTCACACCGTAAAATGCAGCTTGCCCCAGTTCATGATTTCTTCCGGGAGATCCATGCCCATCTCGGCAGTGTATTGACGTTTGTATTCCGCGTATTTTTTCTCCATTTGATCTTTACGGTCACTTGCGAGATACACTTGCAGAAGGTATAAATTCATTTCTTCATCGAGCGGGTAGATGCTAAGAAACTGATTGAATCGTTGATCGGCCATCTTCCAGTTCTGCTTGTCTACGTCGTACTGGATAAGGCTGCGCATTGCGGCGAGATATTGCTGTCTGAACTTTTCTTCTAATGCCGTTTTCCAGAGATACTCTTTGCGGTCCAACAGCGGCCCTTGATAAAGCGTACATCGCTGTTCCGTCTTCGAAAGGTCTGTCACCGCTTTTTGCTGCAGTGCCTCATGGTCACGTTTGAATTCGAGCAGATCATAGGTCAGCTGCTGAGTTTGCAGCAGATAACCTTCATTGATTTTAATAATCTCAAGTGGAATCTCCTGCTCTTTCAGGAGCTTTTTCAGACGGTACAACGTATTGTGCAGATTATGCAGCACCCGTTCCTCATCAAGTTCGGGCCACAATAATTCAACCAGATGCCATTTACTAACCTCGCTATTCGGGTGGCAGAGGAAGTAGGCGAAGAGCTCCTCCGTCTTGCGCGTGGGGAAGCGTACGAGCTCCCCGCGTGGATTTCGAACTTCCAGCCCGCCGAAACATCGGATGATAACCGCCTTATTCACTGGCGCAGCTGGAGGTATGACGGCAATTCGCTGCTTATGTAATCGATTCGTTACACGCTCGATCGCGCTTTTCGTCACAGGTTTTAAGATATAATCCGTCGCCTGGACTTGGAAGGCATCTAGGGCATAATCTTTATAGGCTGTCGTGAAGATGATCTGCGTATGCTCCGAAACTTCATTGATCATGTGCGCCAGCTCAAGGCCGTTCATCCGCGGCATCTCAACGTCCAGAAATGCAACATCGGGCTTAAGGGCTAAGATGTTGTCGAGCGCTTCCAACGGATTGCTGTATGCACCAACGATTGAATAGTGAGGGTTCTGGCCAACAACATGTTTCATTAATTCAAGAATGGGCTTTTCGTCTTCAACGATAATGGTCTTGAACATGGTATTCCCCTCCATTATGCTGCGTCCCTCATAGCTCATCGTGAGATTCCTCCTGCTTCATTGGCAAATACATGGTGACTTGCGTTCCGCTGCCAAGCTCGGAATGAATCGATAGGGAGGAGCCTGGAATCGAAGCGATTCGTCTCTTAATATTGTGAAGGCCAATACCGCCATTACGCCCATTGCCTGCCTGTAGATAATACAGCCGATCGTCGGCGATCCCCGTACCGTCATCTTCAACTGTAATTTTAATATACTGATCGCCTTCGGAGATCTTTAAGGTCACGTGACCGTATCCCTCTTTCTCGAATAGACCATGGCGAATTGCATTCTCCACTAACGGCTGGATGCATAATGACGGGATTTCCACATCAAGCAAGGCATCGTCTACATATGCAATATAATCGAACCGTTCCCCAAAACGAGCTTTTTCGATTTCGACATAGGCATCGATTAGTTCGAGCTCCCGATGAAGAGGGACGAATAGCCGGGTCCGGTCCATGTCCAGAATGTAACGCAAGTACTGGCTCAGCATCGATAACAAATCTGCAGCTTTTTCCCCGTCTGTGTAGCAGAAGGAGATGACACTGCTCAGCGCATTATACAGAAAATGCGGCTTAATCTGGGCTTGATGGAAAGCGAGTTCATTCTGAATGGCTTCCCGAATCGCTTTTTTCATCGAAATTAAATTCTGTACCCGCGCCATTAAAGTCTCTGTCTCGAACGGTTTGGTAATGAAATCATTCGCTCCTGCGCGCAGGCCGAGCGCAATTTCTTTGGTTGAATCTTTGGCGGTGGCGAACAGAATAGGAAGGTCTAGGATCGAATATTGTGCCCGAACGAGCTGACTGAGCTCGATACCGGATACCTTCGGCATCATCATATCGATAATGGCGAGGTCAATCTGTGAGCTGCTGCTTAATTTGAGCATCGCCTCATCGGCCGAGAACGCAGTAATGACGTTATACTGGTTGCGATTCAGAATACTGCGCAAGGTGTGGATATTCTCGACTTCATCGTCGACAATGAGCACGGTATGCTCATATTGATTCATAATATCTAACGGCTCGTTGTCTATCTCTTCACGGCTCGCGGCTGTCTGCTTCCAGTTCGTCCCCTCTTGCAGAAGGAAGTGCTCCACGGCTGGCAGCGTAAAGGTGAATCGGCTCCCCATATCAAGCAAGGACCATTCCACGTAAATCTCTCCATCCATAAGCTCGACCAACTTCCGGCTAATATAGAGCCCTAACCCTTCATGCGTATATTCCTCCTGGGTCAAGAAAGCATCCAGCTGGCCATAATCGTTGAAAATCGTCTCATGCCGCTCAACCGGGATGCCTGTTCCGGTATCCTCCACGCTGATCAGGACAGCCGAATCTGTCTGTAACGCCTGAATTTTGATGTAGCCCGCATCGGTATGCTTGATCGCATTCTGAACGAGATTGTATAGAATTTGACGTAAACGATTCTCATCTGCCATGACCCAGATATCAGCATCCACATCGTTGATAAATTGGACCGGTTTCCCATGAAGTTCGAATTGCAGCACTTCGAGCACAATCTGAGCGACGACTTTCAGATCGACAGCCGTAGGGTAGAGACGAAGCTCTCCATGATTGAGACGGGTGACATCAATGAGATCTTGAATCAGCATCGACAGCTTAAGCGAGGTATCCTTGATCAGCCATAGGTTCTGCTTCTGCCTGCTGGTCAGCATCTTCTCCTCGTCATCCAGCAGATGAGAGGTAATATTCATAATGCCGTGAAGTGGCGTTTTGAGCTCATGGGACGTATGCGTTAGAAATTCATCCTTTAAGCGGTTCGAGAGTTTCAGTTGATGCGTGAGCACTTCCGTCTTCTCGTACGCATTCGTGAACCGCAAAGCGAGCAGGATGTTCATGAAGATAATGAACCCGAGAATGCCGAGAAAACCGAATAATTCGCTTCGCACCTGATATTCGGCGTAGAGTACGCTGAATACGAGATAGATGCCTAAGGAGAGCACGGAACCGATGAATAGAATCAATTCTTTACGGTCTGCATCCGCCTGTTCCTTGCGAAGGAAGAGATAGACCATTCGACCGAATAAGAATAATGTGACGACAGCTAAATACTGGAATCCGTACACCTTCATATCGATAAAGACCGGATAAGGCAAGATCAGAACCGCAAGCAGATAAGCGATTAGCGGTGAGATCAAGAGCAGCAGCCTTCGTCTGGACATCAGCTTCGGTTCAATGGAGAAGAAGAAGATGTTGATCAGAATCGGCCCCAGGAATTCACTGAACTCCAGCGTCTTGTAGGCGAACATAAACGGCAACTCAGGCAGAAAGCGGAGTGCGATCTTCTCTCCGAGCAGAAGGTGAGTAACAAGCAGATTTAGTAGATACATACCGCTGTAGAGATAAGGCTTCTCCTTGCGGCGCAAGAGATAGAAGCTGATATGGTAGATGCCGAACATCCCTAAGACGAGAATCGTCCCCAAGCTGGACCCGAGCTGTATCCCGCTCAGCGTATTGATATCCTCATAACGCCCGAATTGAATCGCATTGACGATCCCGCCATTGACGAATACGAAGTTCGCTGTCTGGATGACGATATCGATCTTCGGACCTTTTGCATTAAAATAGGCGGTGTACGGTGTATTTCCCGGCGTGTGCCGCTCAGCTTCGCTTGCCGGGTCACCGCTCTCTCCGAGGAGTCTGCCATTCAGGTAAAGACGATGCGACATGCGAATGTTGTTCACCTTGATCCCGTATATCCGTTCCTCGCCCGGCACGAGAATCTCCAGATGATAGGTCCCGAATCCTTTCTTGCTCATCTGGTTGGGGGCCGGGTCACCGGACCAGCTCTGGGGCACGGGCAAGTCGATGGAGGCTGCTTCGGGGCTGCGGTAGCCGCCCAAAGCTTCCGGATCTAGCAATCGATCTTTGTAGAACGTCCAATTTCCGTTAAGACTAATGACACCTTCCTTATCGAAATCCCATTTCGTGAGATCTAATAGACCATGTTCCGCTTTAGGCGCGTTAGCAGGAGTTAGACTAAGTGAATACACCCCAGCAAACAAGGCGATCGATAGAACAAATATAAATAAAATGCCGACAAGCGGACTAAAATGACTTTTTCGCAAACGTATCTCCCCATCCAATTGACTACCATCCCATTCATTGTATCATTCCATACTCACGAAATTCTCACAAGATCGATAATGGCGATAATGGTTTTGTGAGAAATTTGAGAGATAGCGTTGGTAGAGTAGAAGGTAAACAGGGAAGGAGGGACTCGTATGATGCGACATACACATCTAACAATGGAATCGATATCTGCGTTCGCTGGCGATCCAGACCATGTATGGGCTAAACGGATTGATGCGAGTGTGGCCGTGATGAAGGATATGACCGGATGGATGCTCCCGACGAAGAAGATCCCGCTGTTCGACATGCGGAAGCATTTCTTGCCTATGCTCCTGGAAGCAGCAGAAACGACGAATATCGCTAGCCTGCTCGCAGCGCTTCAATCCAAAGATGATTATCTATATCGGCACCCGATCGGAGTAGGCATAATCACTGCCGTCATCGGGAAGTGGATGGGTATGAACGAGGCGGAGTTGACGCCGCTAGCAATGGCAGCTCTGCTGCATGATATAGGGAAGCTTCGGATTCCAGAGGAGATTCTGAATAAACCGGGGAAACTGACGAATGAAGAGAGGTTGCTGATGCGGAAACATACGATTTTCGGCTATAAAATGCTGATTGAGACCGTCGGAATGAACCATCGACAAATGCTCGTCGCGCTTCAGCATCATGAACGGCAGGATGGCAGTGGTTATCCGTTCGGCATTGGTGCGGTCAAAATCGATATCTACAGCCGGATTGTCGCGATTGCAGACATTTTCCACGCTGTATTGTCCCACCGTATCTATCAGCGCGCGCATTCTTTTCATGCGTGTCTTCAGCAATTGAAGTTGAATGCCTTCGGGACGCTGGATCCGCAAATCTTGGGCATCTTCGTCCATAAGCTGATGCAGTCGCTGATCGGGAATCAAGCGGTCTTGTCCGATGGGCGCGTCGCAACGATCGTGATGATGAATCCGATCGATCCGTTCTATCCGCTCGTTCAGATCGATCGGGATTTCATCGATTTAAGCAAAGGCATGAAGCCAAAGATCAAACAAATTATTGCGTCCTCATAATTTTCCGGGGTTGGGAGGGCTTGCGGAATTCTCTCATAAATTGTCCCAATGCATATCGTGCACAAGCTATTGCGACAATCGCGAACAATAAAGCCCAGACGACGGCAGGGATATAAGTTGCCTCCCACAGATTCGCGGCATCCCCCGCATACCCGGGCGAAGTGACTGCCGTGAACACCAGATATACCGGGGCAAAGACGGATTCGACCAAGCAAATAAATGCAATGAGAACGAAATAGAGTTCACGTACGAGCAACCAAGGAATCCACAACATGAAGAGGTTGATCGCGAGGAATCCGATCGCCCAGAAGACACCGAAGCCGTTGCGAATGAAGAAAATTAAATTGATCAATGTGATGACGCTTAGCAGAATTAATCCTGCACGTGCTTTGTCGCGCGCATACAGGGCGAACAGGAGCGCCGTGAACAACGATGCCGTGATGTACCCAGCGAGTGAGATCGGAATGAATCTCCACGAGTCCCACACTTCGGAATAGGTAACGCCGCTGTGATCATTGAATAAATGAATATAGAGCACTTTGCCCGACAACACCAAGGTGACGAGCGCGTGCCCAAATTCATGGATCATCGTGTCTACATTACGGAAATACGAATTAAAAGGAATGATATACGTTAAGATCGCAGCGATGACGATGAAGATGATTGTTGTTCCCCATTTACCCATTTGGCTCGCACACCTCATTTACAGATTACGGAATCTATCGCTTATAGCATAGAGGATGCCAGCCAGGTTTGCAAACGATTAGGTTAACAACTTCAGGCCGACCGCGGAGCAGAGGACCATCGAGATGAATAGAATTCGGCGCCACTCTTTGGACTCACCGTAGAAGAACATTCCGAGCAGTGCGCCGCCTGCTGTGCCGATGCCGGTCCATACCGCATATGCCGTCCCCATGGAGATCGTACGCATCGAGAAGGACAAGAAGCCGAAGCTGCACGCGAAGGTGATCGCCAAGAGCAAGTACGAGACGAGTTTGCCGTCGCGATTGATCTTATTGATCGCCATGACGCCGGCCACCTCACAGAATCCCGCAACAATTAGAGATAACCAAGCCATTACGCCTCAGCCTCCTTTGGTTTGGTAATGGATTTGAGACCGACGACGCCTGCAACGAGCAAGGCAATCAGCAGGATCTTGACCAAGTTGAAAGGTTCTCCGAAAAATAACATTTCCGCGATAACCGCTCCGGCCGTCCCCAGCCCCGTAAATACGGCGTAGACCGTCCCCAGTGGCAGCGCTTTGGATGCCCGCATGAAGACCGTAAAACAAATTGCAATTACAATAATGGTGCCAAGCCACTCGTACCAGGTCGATGCATGCTTCAGTCCGGATACCCAGACCACTTCAAGCATGGATGCGATCAGCACCATGAGCCAATGCTTATTCATGATTGATTCCCCCATCTGTTGTTCTAAGTTGAAGATATTCCTCTCCAGAAAACCTTCCACGACGCTTTAAGGCGGCGGTTGTATCGCTCTTGTCCGCTGTACAGCAATTCGATTTGCAGCCCATCCGACAGGCATAAGAAGGCGGATGCTGCATGGTCCGCTCCAATGCCGCGCAGCTCCCCCAGATCACAGGATGATTGGATTGTCTGGACAAGTGCCTGTTCCCATTGATCGAGATGGGCATAGATCTTCTTCGAAACCTGATCGCACAGATTTTTCGGCGGAATGAATGAGACGCGCAGCAGGAATTTCGCGGCTTCGCTCTGTTCATACCGCTTAAGCTGATAAGCTAAGACGCCATACAGCCGCTCTTCTAATGAGTCTTGCTGATGATCATGCATGTATTGGATCAGTGCTTGATATTCTTCATGAAGCACCTCATCCAAGACATGCAGGAACAAGTCTTCTTTTCCTTTAAAATGCGCATATATCGAAGGCTTCTTAATGCCGACATCTTCTGCGATCTGCGAGAGTGACGCTCCGCTGTATCCATGGATAGCGAAATGTTCTAGCGCGACCTGTTGAATACGAGCTGCTGTGGACATGAACGACGTACCTCCTTATTTTGTCTACCTACCGTTCGTTAGGCACTATGCAATATATCACACGAAATGTTCGAATGTCAACGGCCTGATTGACAGAAATCACTGCCGAGCTTAGGGGTCTCAAGGTAGATTGAGAACGATAGAACACGGAAGGAGCGTGAATGAGCTTGGCGAATACAGGCCCGCGCATTCAACAAGAGAAAACGACGGTAGAACAAATGATTCGAATCGCATGTCGAGGTAGACATCATCAGAAGGAAATGCTGTGCGATTCATGCCAGCAGCTGCTTCAATACGCGCATACACGGCTTGACTACTGCCGCTTCGGTGAGCAGAAGAGCACCTGCGGCGCATGTCCCATTCATTGTTACAAGCCGGCCATGCGCGAGGAGATTCGTGTCGTGATGCGATATGCAGGTCCGCGTATGCTGCTGCATCACCCCGCGGATTTCATTCGACATGCGATTCATGGGATGAGGCGAAAACGGAAGTAGTGTTCTCTTTCCTCGGCCTACAGCATGGGGTATAGTATTATTGCAATGGAACAACCTCATGGAAAGAGGAATTGAGATGAATCGCATATTGAAATTGCTCATTTTCATCCTCGTATGCGTGATGTTCGTATATTCGAGCATTGGTCTATTCGGCTATACCGTACCTGCTGTAGTCAGTATTTCCACCTCGCTTACGGTGATATTTATTGGACTTATTATTTTTATGGAGAATCGGCATCCTTCGAGCACGATGGCATGGATTTTGCTGCTAGCATTATTGCCGGTGGTTGGGTTTGTTTTTTTCCTGATCTTTGGTCAGACGTACCGGAGCAAACGGCGCAAATACTTGGAGAAAGGGATGCGTGATCAGGAGGCCTATCAGCATTACAAGCAGCAAATTCTTCGCAATGAAGAGGAAATTAAGGATTATTGCGAGGATCAGCAGAAGATGTTCCGCCTATCCTTGAAGCTCGCCAAAAGCACAATTTCATTCTCAGGCAGCAGTACGGAGGTACTGACCAATGGGAAGAAAACATTTGATGCGTTAATTCGGGAACTAGAGCTCGCTCAGCATCACATCCATATGGAGTATTACATTTATCGAAATGACCACATCGGTACGCAGATTAAAGACATCCTTGTGCAGAAGGCGAGAGCTGGCGTCGAGGTGCGCTTCCTCTACGATGCGGTTGGGAGTTATCAGCTGCCGTCTTCGTTCCTCCAAGAGATGCGAAATGCAGGGATTGAAGTGATGTCCTTCATGCCGGTCAAGTTCCCTACGTTCTCGAATAAGCTGAACTATCGTAATCATCGTAAAATTGTTGTGATTGACGGCAATGTCGGATTTATGGGCGGATTGAACGTCGGAGACGAGTATTTGAGCCGCAGCAAGACGTACGGATTCTGGCGGGATACGCATATGATAATTAAGGGGGAAGCGGTTCGAACTCTTCAGATTATCTTCATGCAGGACTGGCAGTATATGACCGGGAAATCGTTCCTGCTGCCGGAATATTTCACTCCTGCTAGCGTGGAGAGCACGCCGGGTGCGGTGCAAATTATTCCGAGCGGACCAGATAATGAATGGACGACGATGAAAAGTCTGTTCTTCTCCATGATCACATCGGCGAAGGAGTCGATTTGGATTGCGACACCTTATTTTATACCGGATGAAGATATATTAAGCGCTCTTCGGATCGCTGCGCTGTCCGGCATCGAAGTTCGTATTCTTTTCCCAGCCAAACCAGATAAATGGTTGCCGTTCCTCGCATCCCATTCGTATTTCAGCGGATTGATCGATGCGGGCGTTGAGATTTACGAATATGAACGCGGTTTCTTGCATTCCAAGCTGATGATTATTGATGGCGAGACGGCATCGATTGGTACGGCGAACATGGATATGCGCAGCTTCCATTTGAATTTCGAGGTGAATGCGCTATTGGTGCGTACCGCAAGTGTGCAGAGAATGGTGCAGGATTTCGAACGGGACATGACGTTTGCCAGCCGGATTGATTCGGAGAAGTTCGCGAGTAAGAAGGTGGTTGTTCGGTTCTTGGAATCGGCAGCAAGGCTGTTCTCTCCGTTGCTATAAGTTAACAGGGGTATCGCGGGCAGATTGAGTTTATTTTAACTATAAGTAAGAATTCAAAAAGTTGATTTTTTGAATTTCCGAACGGAAGAAGGAGTGAGCGGGGATGAAGTATAACAGTGTATTTGACATTATTGGGCCGATCATGGTGGGTCCGTCGAGTTCCCATACCGCAGGTGCTGCAATCATTGGCCGGCTGGCTCGGAGTGTGTTCGGGCGGGAACCGAAGCGGGCGGATATTCATTTGTATGGTTCTTTTGCAGAGACGTACCGCGGACATGCGACAGATGTGGCGATTGTTGGGGGATTGCTTGATTTTGATACCAATGATGAGCGGATTCCTAATTCACTGCAATTGGCGAAGGAAGCGGGACTTATTGTGGAGTTCCATAAAGAAGAAGCGGTGCCGGAGCATCCGAACACGACGAAGATTCGTCTCGAAGATGAGCGGGGATCCCTCGAAGTAATTGGGGTTTCGATCGGGGGCGGCAAAGTAGAAATTACGGAACTGAATGGCTTCAAGCTGCGGTTGAACGGGATGTATCCAGCGATTCTGGTGCTTCATAATGATCGATATGGGGTTATTTCCGGGGTAACGAACATCCTGACACACCATCATGTGAACATTGGGCATATGGAAGTGTCGCGGAAGGAAAAAGGACAGATGGCACTGATGGTCATTGAGGTAGATCAGAATCTAGAGGATGCAATTCTGGATGAGATTCGGAAGCTCGATCATGTAACACAAGTGACGCGGATGAGTCCTTAACAAATTAGAGGCTAGTCATGCAATGCAACATTCGAATGAGGGGAGTCGAAGTGACATGTTCCGAAATGTAGCAGAACTCGTAGAAAAAGCAGAAAGTCAGGGCATTTCGATTGCAGAAGTAATGATTCGGCAGGAGATGGAATTTGGGGAGCTCAGCCGTGAAGCTGTCGTCGCTCGAATGGAGCGGAACTTGGACGTGATGGAACAGGCGGTGGATAAAGGGCTCGCAGGCGTACATTCCTTGTCGGGATTGACGGGCGGAGATGCGGTCCTGATGCAGCAGTATATAGCTAAAGGCAATACATTGTCCGGGCCGTTCATTCTCGATGCGGTGTCGAAGGCTGTTGCGACGAATGAAGTGAATGCTGCGATGGGGATGATCTGCGCGACGCCAACGGCAGGGTCGGCAGGGGTCGTACCTGGGACACTGTTCGCGGTTCGGGAGACACTTAAGCCGACACGAGAGCAAATGGTGAATTTCCTGTTCACTGCCGGGGCGTTCGGGTTCGTCATTGCGAACAATGCGTCCGTATCTGGTGCGGCAGGCGGTTGTCAGGCGGAAGTTGGTTCTGCGACAGGAATGGCTGCGGCAGCGCTCGTCGAATTGGCAGGTGGTACGCCGGAGCAGTCGGCTCACGGGATGGCGATTGCACTGAAGAATCTGCTCGGTCTCGTCTGTGATCCCGTAGCAGGACTCGTGGAAGTCCCTTGTGTGAAGCGGAATGCGATGGGAGCGGCGGTCGCCATGGTCGCAGCAGATATGTCGCTCGCAGGTATTAAGAGCCGAATTCCGGCGGATGAAGTCATCGAAGCGATGTACCGCATCGGACAAGGTATGCCGAGCGCGCTGCGCGAGACGGCTCGCGGCGGATTGGCCGCGACACCGACAGGTAAGAAGCTGGCCGAGCAGATTTTTGGAGAGAAACAGTAAACGGGGGTCCGCTCATGCGGCCGAGACCGGATGGCAGGGCAAGATGAGGATAAAGCACGCGCCTTCTCCATATCGGCTCTGCACTTCGATCTGGTCATGATGCAGCTCGACGAGCTTGGACACGATGGATAGGCCAACCCGCTGCCGCCATACTGACGAGATCTGGATTTCTCGACGCGGTACAAGCGGTCGAATAGATAGGGCAGATCGGCTTCCGGAATGCCGATGCCCGTATCTTGAACATTGCTTCGGACCGGGCTAAATGGAATCCGTAATGGAACCTTAACCGACCACCAGGCCGATGGCACATAGAATCACAAGAAACTGGCGAATGCTATGAAGGAAGGCTACGATCGTATGTGACTGATCCAAGCGTCGGGAATATGCCGGAATAAGGAGCGCATGTGAAAAAACACCCTCTAGCATCATACTTCCGCGAATGAGCGGGTAGGATGCGGAGGGTATTTTTTTTGTTGTGGTGAGTCAAGATGGAGCATGTATCGGCGTTTATGTTGGATTCTATCCAGGATAAGACGCTGAATGGAGGTTATTGCACCTCTATATTGTATTTGTGCAGGATAGAAGACATATATCGCTTCATTCTCCGCTTATATGGCCGAAGTTCGTGCAAAAATACAGGATAACACGCTGTCGGCGAGCTATCTGCCATAATTTAATGTAAATTATCCATGATAGAGGGCTAACTATCCTGTGCTAGGCGATGTGCTTATCTACGCCCACGTCCGCCGCTGCTGCCACGGCCACCGCGGCCAGTCTCTTGGCGCCCGCGGCTGTTATCGCGCCCGCCACGGCCAGCTGGCTGCGCTCCGCGGTTGCTGCTGCGTTCGCCGCGACCCGCGCTTTGCGCTGCGCGCCCGAAGTCGCGTTCGCCGCGACCCGCGCTTTGCGTCGCGCGCCCGAAGTCGCGTTCGCCGCGACCCGCGCTTTGCGCTGCGCGCCCGAAGTCGCGTTCGCCGCGACCCGCGCTTTGCGCTGCGCGCCCGAAGTCGCGCTCCCCGCGACCCGCGCCTTGCGCTGCGCGCCCGAAGTCGCGTTCGCCGCGACCCGCGCCTTGCGCTGCGCGCCCGAAGTCGCGCTCCCCGCGACCCGCGCTTTGCGCTGCGCGCCCGAAGTCACGCTCCCCGCGACCCACGCTTTGCGCCGCGCGCCCGGAGTCGCGTTCGCCGCGACCAGCGCCCGCCGCTGCGCGCCCGCCGCTGCGCTCCTCGCGCTGCGTCCCGCGGCCTGCGTTGCCGCGTCCAGCGCCACGGCGCTCACCGCCGCCGCGACCCGCCTTCGGCGCGTCCGAGCGGCTCTGGCGGCCCGCCTTCGCTTGGGACGCCTTCGCATCGCCCGTGCGCTCAAGCCCTGAGGCGCCAAGCTGGCGCTTCGGCAGCGTCATGCGAATGCCGCGCTCGATGGCTTCGAGCGCCCCGCGATCATGCGATGTCACGAACGTAATCGCTGTTCCGGTATTGCCGGCGCGGCCCGTCCGTCCAATCCGATGGATGTAGAGCTCTGCATCCGCAGGAATGTCATAGTTGAAGACATGTGTGACGCCTTCTACATCCAGTCCACGCGCCGCCATATCAGTCGCGACGAGAATTTGCAGCCTCGCCTCGCGGAATTTCTTCATGACTTGCTCACGCTTCGCTTGCGTAAGATCGCCATGCAGCTCGTCTGATGCATAGCCTTGCTCCTGCAGCTCTTGATTCAGCTTGCTTGCACGGCGCTTGGTCCGGCAGAACACGACCGCGAGATACGGACGCTGCTGATCAATGAGGGTGCACAGGTCGTTGAACTTCGAGCGGTCTGTGACCTGCATGGCGATTTGAGTAATCTCCTCGACCGTCACTTGCTTCGCTTCAACCTTCACGTGGTGCGGCTGCTTCATATACGCTTGCGCCAATTGACGCACTTGCAGCGGCATTGTTGCCGAGAAGAGGAGCGTCTGACGGCGTGTCGGCGTCTGGACAATAATATCCTGTACTTCCGTCAAGAAGCCCATGTGCAGCATTTGGTCGGCTTCGTCGAGCACGAGCATTTTCAGCTTGCCGAGCGTAATCGATCCGCGGCGCAAATGGTCGAGCAGTCGGCCAGGGGTCGCTACGACGATATGAACCGCGCCTTCTAGCTTCCGCAGCTGGCGTTCAACATCTTGTCCGCCGTAAGCCGCGAGCACGCGTGCACCCACGACGGGGGCCAGCTTCTTGAGTTCGGTCGTGATCTGAATGGCAAGCTCGCGTGTTGGGGTCAAGATCAGACCTTGCACGCCATCGTTGTTCACATTGATCCGCTCGAGCATCGGCAGTACGAATGCGAGCGTCTTTCCCGTTCCTGTCTGTGCTTCGGCGATCACATCGTGTTCATTGTGTATAAAAGGAATGGACTCTTCTTGAATCGGAGTCGGGGATGTAATCCCGAGCTCCTGCAGTTTCAAGGCGAGTTCCGTTCGGATGCCTAATTTGCTAAATGGTTTTGTCATGAGATCTTTTATCTCCCTTATCATAAATTCCTGTTGCTATTGTAACATGCGTGGCGTCTTAAGCAAGCCGCATCCGGGTGTCCGTCTGTTCAATAACGCGTTACAGCATATGTTCGTTACTGCGGTTGGGTGGAATTGGCATGGATTGTATGCAATTATCTATTGACTATTCTCATTGAATCGGGGCATACTGTGAAAACATTCTCATAGAAAAAATATGGGAAGAGCACGTGCCATTTCACAACGTAGATCATACACAGGTAAGGGGTTATTTATGTCAAAGAAGTCACAGCAGCGCAGCAACTCGGATCAATTCTCATCATTTGGCTTCATTATGGCTGCAATTGGCAGCGCCGTCGGTATCGGGAACATGTGGAAGTTTCCTTATCTCACCGGAAGCAACGGAGGAGGAGCCTTCCTATTTGTATTTATCATTTGCTTAGTTTTGGTCGGTATTCCGATCCTGCTCGCAGAATTGTCTCTTGGTCGTGCAGGCCGCGGCGATGCGATGTCATGCTTTCAAGTCTTAGCGGTCAAACAACGTAAACTATGGGCTAGCTTTGGCCTGTTATCCATTATCGCCGCATTTATGATTTACTCGTTCTATATTGTTGTTACGGGCTGGACGTTTAACTATGCGGTAGAATCCTTCTCTGGGGCGTTATATCAGAAGCCGGATTTTGCTGCATATTTTAATGAATTTTCAGGAGGGGGCTGGCCTCTCTTCTATATGATCGTGACAGTTGTGATTGCAGCTGGGGTGCTCATGAAAGGCGTATCTAAGGGCATTGAGCTGTTCAATAAAATATTGATTCCCGTACTAGGGGTATTGCTGGTCGTCCTTATGGTGGTTTCACTAACCTTGCCAGGCGCGAAGCAAGGCGTCGAGTTTTTCCTTAAACCGGACTTCTCGGAGCTATCCATTCAATCAACACTCGTCGCACTTGGACAGGCATTCTTCTCACTATCGCTCGGGATGGGGGCAATGGTCACGTACGGCGCTTATGTGGAGAAGGAGCAATCGTTAGGTAGAGCTACTCTGGCTGTAAGTGTCGGGAATATTATCTATGCGGTAATCGCAGGACTAATTATTTTCCCGATGACTTTCTCGTACGGGCTTGAGCCAGCAGCAGGTCCAGGGCTCATCTTCGTAGCACTGCCAGCAGCTTTTGCTAATATGCCATTTGGTCATGTACTTGGTGGTTTTTTCTTCTTGCTGATCGCATTCGCGGCGTTGACATCTTGCGTATCTGTACTGGAGGTTATTATTGCGTTCGTCATCAAGCATCTTCGTTGGACACGTCGGCGTGCAGTTACCGTACTATCCTGCTTAGCAGCGGTTATTGCGGTTCCGATTTCCCTATCCGTAGGAGGACCAATTGCGGAATGGAAGCTATTCGGGTTCAATCTGTTTGATTTGTTCGATTATATTGCATCGAATATTTTCCTTCCGATTGCTGGATTAGGGGTTACGTTATTCGTAGGTTACATGAGTAAGACAGCTGCGAAGGAAGCGGATCTGCATCCGGGCATGAACAAGGTGTGGCTCACGTTGCTGCGCTATGTGGTTCCTGTCTTCGTAATCCTTATTTTCCTGTATTCCACAGGGCTTATTGCGTAATACCTCATGACAACTCGCGCAGACAGGAGAAATTGCATTTATTATGGCGAATAACAGAACAGAACTTGAGACGAATCAAGTAACAGATCAATTCAGTAATACCGGCTTCATCCTAGCTGCGATCGGCAGCTCCGTCGGCCTCGGGAATATGTGGATGTTTCCTTATATCACCGGACAGAACGGAGGCGGGGCGTTCGTTCTCCTCTTCTTCCTATGTCTACTTATCGTAGGGATGCCCGTCCTTCTGGCTGAACTCGCGATTGGCCGAGGCGGACGCGGCGATGCGGCATCTTCCTTCCGAAACCTGACTACACGCAGAATGTGGCATAATAGCGGTATTTTTCTGGTTATCGGCGCATTTATGTTATTTACGTTCTATAGTGTCGTTGCGGGCTGGACGCTGCAGTACACGCTGCAATCCTTCGTTGGCGACCTCTATTCGAATCCGAACTATGCGGAGACTTTCGTACAATATACAAGCGGCTGGATGCCGGTATTTTGGCAGCTTATTATTTTCGTGATTACAGGTTGGATCGTTGCTAGAGGGATTTCCGGCGGCATTGAGAAATTCAACAAAATTGTACTCCCTGCACTTCTAATCATTCTTATCGTTCTTATGGTCCGTGCGTTATTCTTGTCTGGGGCGGGCGAAGGGATTTCCTTCTTCCTGAAGCCGGACTTCTCGCAGCTGACGGTCGATTCACTATTGCAAGCGCTGGGGCAAGCATTTTTCTCGCTCTCGCTAGGGGTAGGGGCCATGATGACTTACGGCGCATATGTGGAGAAAAATCAATCGCTTAGCCAGGCTACCTTGGCAATAACGGGAGGCAGTGTCGTCTATGCGCTCATCGCGGGGCTTATTATTTTCCCGACCACGTTCTCCTACGGGATTGCACCGACTTCGGGGCCGGGGCTAGTCTTTATCGCTCTGCCGGCGGCTTTTGCATCGATGCCATTTGGGCATATGTTCGGTGCCTTCTTCTTCGTTCTGCTCGCGATTGCGGCGCTGACTTCAGCCATCGGCATGGTTGAGGTTCCCGTCGCCTATTGTATGAATCGCTGGCATTGGAGCCGGAAGAAAGCGACGACGCTCGTCATGATTGTGTGTTATGCTTTTGCTCTGCCATGTGTGCTCTCCGCAGGTGGTGTGCTTAGCACATTCTTATTAGGCGGCAAGACGATCTTTGATTGGATGAATTACATCACGTCGAACATTATGCTCCCGCTCGGCGGATTGATGATAACGATTTTTGTCGGTTACGTATGGACGAAGTCGGTGGAAGAAGCAGGACTCAGCTCGGGCTGGTTCAGAGCATGGATTTTCACGATGCGTTATATCGCGCCGGTACTTATTATATTGATCTTATTATCATCGATCGGCTTATTGAAACTAGGCTAGTGATCGAGACAGCGTCTACCGCTCTTAATGGGCAGGTAGGCGCTTTTTTAATATGAAAAAAGTCGGGTGAAATAAATACGGCTTGCGGTGGGGAAAAATTTTTTGTGTATTTTCATGCAACATTTTGTGGAACCCTCCCGTTTAGGAGTATGTAAGCAAGGCAACAAGTAAGAGAAATATGGAATCTATTATACATACCCACATTAGGAGGATGACAACATGAACAAATTTTACAAAGCACTCGCAACGGCAACGATTCTAGCACTCGCAGCGGTACCTGTAGTTAGCGCGAATTCGGCGGAAAATCATCCGTACTTGGCCATCTGCCCTCCGGGTCCAGTTGATCAACAGGCACAATCCAAAGAAGTATCCATCCTGCATGCGAAGAACGACAATAAAGATAAAAATCAAAACGATAATAAAAATCATGACAATAAAAAAGAAGATAAAGACAACAAAGGCCATAACGAGCAGCGCCAAGTCCTCGGCACTGTAGGTCAGATCACGAACTTTACCAACAATGGTAGCGGCAAATACATTACGGTTGTTGGAAGAGGTGTAACGCCGCAAGACCGCAGCGATATGATTCTCGCGATTACGAAAGATACGAAAGTGATTAATTCCAAGGGGAAAAAGGTTAGCATCGATTCGATCGTCAAGGGTGGAAAAGCGGTAAAAGTATTCTATGGTCCAGTCATGACGAAGAGCTTGCCGCCACAAGGAACGGCGCTTACGGTCATCGAGCAAGACCAGGCGATGAACGGCGTATTGGGCAAAGTAACGGAAGCCAAAAATAATAAACTTACTGTGACAGGCAAGAACATTTATAGCGGTAAAGAAGAGACGATTGTGCTTCAGCTTACAGGCCACACGCCAATCGTGGATCAAAATGGCAAGAAAATCGACCGTAAAGCTCTAGAGAAAGGCATGAGCATTGAAGCGTTCTACGGCCCGCATATGACGAAGAACGTGCCTGCGCAAGCGCACGCGACTTATATTATCGTGAACAAGGAACAACAACAAGTGCAAGAGCTTGGCACAAGCGGTGTGATCACCGAAAAGAATGACAATCAAATCACAGTCGTCGGTACACCTGCTGCACAAGGCGGACAGAAAGAAATTAAATTGAATGTGAATGAGAATACAGTCATCGTGAATGAAAAAGGCGAGAAGCTGGCGAAGGATGCGCTAAAAGCGAACCAAAACGTGGACGTATTCTATGGGCCTGCGATGACATTCAGCTTGCCTCCAATGGGGAATGCAACGAAAATCGTTGTGAAAGCACAAGAATCGGTTAAAGTCGAGGGTACAATCGAGAAATCCGATTTTGCTAAGGATAAGCAAATCTATCTGAATGTAAACTCGGATGATAACAAAAACAATGATATTGTCTTGAACATCACTGGAGATACGAAGATCGTGAACGTTCGTGGGGACAAAGTGGAATTGAAACCAGGTATGAAAATTGTTGCTTTCCATTCTCCAATCATGACGATGTCGATTCCTGGAATCACAAGTGCACATATGATCGTTATTGAAGAAGAGCAACAACAAGAGCAATTGCCAGGAACAGATGGCATTGTGACGGATGTGAACGGTGATCGTGTGACGGTCGTTGGTAAAGCGCTCAAGCAAGGTGGTCAACAACAAATTATTCTAACCGTTGATCAAGATACCGTGATCGTGAATGAAAAAGGCGAAATGCTGAGTAAAGATGCGATTAAATCGAATGTGAGTGTAGAGGCAATGTACGGTCCAATGATGACGGCAAGCTTCCCAGCAATGTCGCATGCGAAAAAAGTTGTTGTGAAAAGCCAGGAGACTGTAAAAATCGAAGGTACAATCATGAAAGATCGTACGAATGATAAGCAGGTCTATGTGAACGTAAAATCGGATAACGAAACAACGAACGATGTGATCTTGAACATCACGAAAGATACAAAAGTCGTGAATATCAACGGCGGCGAAGCAAAATTGACGCCAGGCACTAAAATCGTGGCCTACCACTCGCCAATCATGACGATGTCGCTGCCAGGCATCACGAATGCGGAGTTGATTATCGTTAAGGATGCACAACAAGAGACATTGCCAGGCACGGACGGCATCGTAACGGATGTGAACGGCGATCGTGTGACAGTTGTCGGCAATCCGCTTGAGCAAGGCGGCCAACAACAAATCATTCTTACGGTCGATAAAGATACCGTCATTGTGAATGAAAAAGGCGAAACGCTTAGCAAGGATGCAATCAAACCGAATGTAAGTGTTGAAGCAACGTATGGCCCGATCATGACGATGAGCTTCCCAGCGATGTCGCATGCGAACAAAATTGTTGTAAAAGGCCATGAGACTGTAAAAATCGAAGGGACGATCATGAAAGATCGTACGAACGATAAGCAGCTTTACGTAAATGTGAAATCGGATAATGAAACGTCGAATGACGTGATCCTGAACATCACGAAAGATACGAAAATCGTAAACATCCATGGCGGCGAAGCAAAACTGACGCCAGGAACGAAAATCGTCGCTTATCATTCGCCGATCATGACGAAATCTCTTCCAGGCATCACGAATGCAGAATTGATCGTCGTTGTCTCTGAATAATACGAAATGAATTGAAACAGCCGCCCTCAGGAATGGGGCGGCTGTTTTAATTATGCGAATCGCAACGAACTGGGAATAAGTTGCAACTTTCGTGCGAGCGTCTCAGTCTATGGATCTAGAAGACGGAGAAGGAGAAGATGAGATGAAGAAGAAAGGCAAGTGGATGACATCGATTCTAAGTATGGCTCTGGTTGGTGCAATGATCATTCCGATCGACAGCGTACAGGCTTTTGAGACTTCACCGAATGAGACCAAAATTTTCGTGAATGCGAACTATGTGAAGGCATGGCGATATGAGAAGGATCGTGTCTTGGTCCCATTGATCGCGTTGAATACGCCGCCGGGCAAAGGGAATGAAATCGTGCCCGTGTGGGATAGCGCTGCGAAGCGTGTCACCGTCTATACAAGCGATAAGAAACGAATCGTGAAGCTCCAAGCGGATCAGCTTGAGGCGGATGTGAACGGGGATAAGGTGAAGCTGGATGTGCCTGTGCGCATCATTGACGGGCGGACATTCGTGCCGCTTCGATTCGTAAGCGAAGCGCTGGGCGGCGAGGTGAGGTGGGATCCTGAGTCGCATGCGACTTATGTGCGTACGCCTGTGCGCGTGAAGCGGGATGGGGCGATGCGCACGGGAGCGCTAGCTGAAGCGCGTAAGGAAGTGCTTAACCTGCCTTGGTATTATCCGTACCGGGATCTGCATCCACAATCGAAAGACGGAGCCTTTAAGGTGATGACTTTCCCGGAAGGTGAAGCCCTTCGATATTGGGTGAGGGATCATGATCTGGAGACCTATGTGGAAGTGAATGAGGGCGGCGTTGCGGTGGTGAAATGGCAAGGGCGATTCGACGCGAAGCAAGGAAAATATGTGGAGGAGCAAGGCACGCATCCCGATCGGCCGAATGCGCTGATCGTGTTTAACCGCTCCTATGCAGTTGGAGGCGATGCGACCTATGGAAGAGCAGATGCCAAGGGGACCTTCACGGCGGAAGGGGAATTTGCGCTTGGACCAGCATCCAGCCAGGATGCTGACGCCATTGTAGCTATATCGAATGAAGTACGTATTCCCGGTAAATAACAACCTATCCGTGAAATCAAAGCCCCCTCTCTTCTCTGGAAGAGGGGGCTTTGTCAATCAGATACATCGGCGAACCACACGACGCTCGAACTTTTGATTTGATGGATCACGACGCGACAGATCGTGCAGGGAATGTTTAGGGTTTATGTTATAATGATGAAAAATGTACGGTTGATGAGGACGGGGATTTTCATTTGATTTTTGTATTCATTGTATTGTGGATTGCCGCTTTATTATTACTTCTATCCGGCTGGCGCAATCGCTCGGCTCGCTGGCTGAGCAGTGTCGCATTCTGCGGTGGATCAGGTGCCTTGGCATCCGTACTGCAAGAAGTGATTCGGCCAGTCGTCTCCGTGCTAGGGGGAACAGCAACGACGGATGAAAGTCTTTATACGGCGATGACAATCTTCTCGTTAATTAGCTATTACGGATTGCCTTATTGCTATGTAAGGTTCGCTGGAACATACCATGGACTGCCGCAAATCCCGCCGACATGGCGATGGCTTCACTGGCTGTTGCTCTTGCCTGTCCTAGGTATGTCCCTCTTGTATCCCTATTATCCGCCGAATTACGATGTGCTTGTCTATTGGGCGGTACCGTATATCATCATCGGGACGCTGCTTATTGTGGGTAAACGAGGCATTCTGCCATGGGAACAGCGCTCCCATCAGGTGACGATGATTGCAGTCGTCCCTGCCGTCTTATTCGCGATGGTGATGAACTATGTGATGCCGGCGCTTGGCATCTATGAGATGTGGCGGTATAACGTCTGGACGATTACGCTTGCCTTTCTCATTTTCGTGACCGCATTATTCAAATCGGGCTTCCTCGGGGTCCAGCTCTATATTGAACGCCGTCAGATGGACAGGACCCTCCGCGCGATTACTTCCGGGACGGCGATTCTGAATCATGCGATTAAGAATGATATTGGCAAAATCCAATTATATTGCGATAAGCTCAAGTCTACGTCTGATGAAGGGGCTGAAGGGGCTCTTGGTGAGCAAATTCAAGACGTGAAGGTGATCGAGCGCGCTGCGACGCATATCCAAGAGATGGTGAATCGTGTGCAGCATAATACGCAGGATTTAGTTCTTCGACCGGAGCCGGTACTACTCGAGACTTTGATCTCGGAGAATATTGAGATGTTGCGTCCGAAGCTGGTGCAATCGGGGATTGAAGTTCGTACGTCTTGGGACGAGGATCACATGATGATGGAGCTTGTCGTGGATCGAGCTCAAGTTCATGAGGCACTACATAATATTATGATGAATGCAATTGAAGCGATGCCGCGAGGGGGCAGACTGATGTTTCAACGGAATGAGACCAAACGGATGTGGATCGTAGCCATTGAAGATACAGGAATCGGCATTCCGAAGGATCAACTCGCGAAGGTGATGACCCCGTTCTTTACAACGAAGGCGAGCAGCTCGAACAACTTTGGTCTGGGGTTGGCGTACTGCTATCAAGTGATGAAGAAGCATGGCGGGACGATGCGAATTGAGAGCCCTCCTTCGAGCGGCACAACGGTCTATTTACATTTTGCCAAAAATAAACGTGCAAGTCGGGAGGCTGGATCATGACAACGATTCGAGTGTTCCTCGTGGAGGATGACGAGGATTGGAGAAGGGGGTTGTCTGCTTATCTTACGAAAGAATCGGACATAGAGGTCATTGGTGCGGCCGCTAACGCGACAGAAGCAAGTACGCTTGCGCCAGCCCTGAACCCGGATGTCATCCTCATGGATATTATGCTGGTCGATTCGATGGAGGGGATCGCATTAACTGCTGAGATCAGTGCGTTGTGCCGAGCGCGAATTATTATGCTCTCGTCGCTGACGGAGAAGCAGGTGATCTTCGAAGCGTTCAAAGCCGGGGCGGTCAATTATTTGGTAAAGTCAGACTTTGGGGCGTTGCCGGGGGCAATTCGGGAGGCTTATCGTGAGCGTTCGCCGATTGATGCGCGGGTTGCCGAGCAAATCCGAGAGGAGTTCCGCCGCTTGAAGCAGCTGGAACAAGAATACGAGGCGAAGAAGCTGAAGGATCTGATCACGCCGGCTGAAATTCAAGTCTTGTCGATGATTGATCAAGGCTATACACAGACTCAGATTGCCGATAAATTCGTGATCTCCATTCGAACGGTCAAGAATCACGTAAGCCATATTCTGAAGAAGCTGCCAGGCAATAGCAGCAAGGAAGCGGCTAAGAAGGCGAAGGACATGGGCTTGTTCTAGGGAAAAGGAGTACCTGCTTGATTGAAGAGCAGGTACTCTTTTGCATGACGAGAAAGTTGTTCAAGTGAATAGGATGCATCGGGGAAGGTATCTCTTTCCAGTCGATTCTTGTCCGCCCTTTGCTATGATTTGAATAGTCGGTGGCAAAGGGCTCCCAAAGATCGAACGCAGGCTCTTCCAAGAGACACCCTCCTCCTTAGTGATATTCACTTGAACAACTGTATTTGAGTCATGCCCGTACCTGCGCTGACATCAGTGCAGGTACGGGTGGTGGTTAATTAACGGGATTTACGAGTGCGAGTACGGCTGCTTGCAGTACGGCTTGCAGTTCTGTTTTTGCGAACGCCTTTTGTACGAGCGCGCATGCCGCAGTTTACGTCGGATTCAGTGACGTGGCAGAAATGCTGAGGAATCGGAATCGTGTGATGTTGATTGATGACATTGACCGGATGGACGATTGGCTGTGTTGCTGGGTGATACGAATTTTTCACAACCGTTTGAGTTGGAGCTACGATAGCTGGTAATGTCGATGGCATTTGCATTGGTTGCATTGCATATGGGCTGACATTCGAAGGACCCATGTTGGAAGGACCCACGTTGGAAGGACCGATGTTAGCAGGACTCACATTCGATGGACTTACGTTAGAAGGGCTGACATTCGAAGGACTATATCCCATTGGTTTCATATTGCTTCCACAATGACGTTTCATTTTTTAAATTCATCTCCTTTAGCCGAATTACTATACAATACGCCATGCACCTTCGCCCTGCTTGTTCATTTGCCTTGGTACAATTGTTTATTTTTCGGGAGAAAGGTACTACGTGAAGATGGTACTATTCGTTATCGGAATCCTAGCTACAATGGAATTATGACCAGGTCATAAAGTTCTAGGATGAGGAGAGGGTAACGAATGATTCATCGTATAGATCGGAACTGGCCGACATTGCTCGGCGCAATTTTCATATTCATTGCTTTGATCACATTGCTCAAGTATTCCGTTGATCTAGATTACATTTCGGATTCGATTAAGATTGGCACGGGTATTCTGCTCGGGTGCGGTCTGGTCGTGGTAGGATTACGTGGGGCCTTGCGGTCGAGCACCGTCGTCAGCGAGGTCTTTACGGGACTCGGGGTCGCCTTGCTCTACATGACCTGCGCTTTCGCGGGCGTCTACTACAATATGTGGGACTCGATGGTTGTCTTGCTGTCGATGCTCGCCATTACCGTAGGGACTTGTATCTATGCGGTGCGGTTCAACTCCAGATTATTGATGTCGATTGGGCTCATTGGTGCGATTCTATCGCCCATTGTGATGCAGCCGGAGACGGATCAAGTATTCTCGCTGTTCCTGTATCTGCTCGTCATTAATACGGCATTTTGGTATATCAGCGTCATGAAGAAGTGGTTCGAGCTGCGCCTAATCAGTTTTATTGGCACGTGGCTGCTCTACACGGTGTATTTTATCTTGTTCCACCCGCATGTCGATCTGTTCTGGAGCAGACCATTCCTATATGCGCTGGCTGCGTACAGCTTCTATATCCTCGCAATGTTCCTTGCATCGTATAAGCAAGAGATGAAATTCGACGGCTTGCATGTCTACCTTGGGATTGCGAATGCGGTAATCTTCGGGTTGTGGTCGCTCGGACTGTTAACGCCATTTGTCTCTTTTGCTGTACCGTTGTTCTTTATGGGGATGTTATACATCATTGCAGCGGTTATCGTGCAACGGCTCGTGAAGAAGTGGAGTCTTCCAGTCATGACGAAATTGTTCGGCGGACTCCTGCTTGTCATTATTGCTACAACGCAGTTCGGCAAAGGGTGGGATTATAAGCCGCTGATCAGCGTCTATCTCTGGGTCTTCATTGCTGCAGCCGTCCTCATTACAGCGAAATGGTGCGCGGTAGAGGGGCTTAAATATATCAGCGTAATTATCTGGGCTTCCATTGGACTCTATTGGTATGTTGTGACGTGGAGTACGCCGCGTGGGGAATGGTTCGGAATGTTCATTCCATTCCTGAACTGGGGGGCGGTCGCATGGATCGTACTCGCCGCCTTGGGCTTCTACATGTCGCTTCATTTGGATGTGAAGGGAATGGGCCCATATGGAAGAATGATGATATCAACGGTGTTATCCTTAGCAAGCCATCTCATTGTTGGGGGGTTATTAACCGTCCAAGTGCAGAGCTTGTTCAGCGTCTATGATATCCGCGGTGTGGGGTTGACTTTATCAATCTCATGGGCGCTCTACTCGTTGTTACTGTTTCTGTGGGGTATGTTCAGCAATCAATGGTTCTACCGGATCTTCGGTACGGCCGTGCTCTTATTGGTTGCAGCCAAGACGATGATTATCGATCTGGCGGAGCAAGCGACGATCTACAAAGTGGTGGTGTTCCTTGTTCTTGGGGGAATCTGTTTCTTCATCTCCTACATCAATTCGAGATGGAACCCTCCGCCTAAGAAAACCGATCCTGTTCAACAAAAGCCGCAACCGGAGCAAATCGAGTGGGATGATTTATAATGTGAATCAGCTAAACATACAAAGTGCCAGGTCACCTATGACGCTGGCACTTTTGTATTAGGGAAGGAGACGAGTGGTTTAATCCGTTTTCTTCTTTTTACCGGTGTTAAAAGGTGTGACGGATTTGGCTCCTTCGATCGTATCGTTCACGAAGGCCATATCTTGATTTTTCGCTTTCATGTTCGTGGTACCGGTATAATTGCCCTTGTGTGTTTTATTTTCCATTGCGTGCTTCACCCCGGTTATGAGATAGTTAAGGCGATACAGTTAAAGTCTAGCCAATGACTAGGCTTTTTATGTGTTTGTGGTTATAATGAGAAGGATTTTTTGGACGAATATGTTATAATGAATAGATGAACCTTGAAGGAGTTGCGAATAGACATGGCATTGAAAGCAGGAATCGTTGGTTTACCGAACGTTGGTAAATCGACTTTGTTTAATGCAATTACACAAGCAGGTGCGGAATCAGCGAACTATCCGTTCTGTACGATTGATCCGAACGTGGGTGTCGTTGAAGTACCGGATGAGCGCCTAGATAAATTGACAGAGTTGGTTACACCGAACAAGACGGTACCTACAGCATTTGAATTTATCGATATTGCTGGTATTGTGCGCGGTGCGAGCAAAGGGGAAGGACTTGGGAACAAGTTCCTTGCACATATTCGTGAAGTCGACGCGATTGTACATGTGGTGCGCTGCTTCGTAGATGAGAACATTACGCATGTCGACGGCAAAGTTGACCCGATCAGCGATATCCAGACGATCAACTTGGAGCTTGTGCTTGCGGATCTCGAGAGCGTTGAGAAGCGTATAGAGCGTTCGAAGAAGAATATGAAGGGCGGCAACAAGCAGTATGCAGCTGAAGTCGAAGTGCTGGAGAAAGTAAAAGAAGCACTGTATGCAGACATGCCTGCCCGCAGCGTGGAATTAACGGATGATGAGAAATTAGTAATTCGTGACTTGCACTTGCTTACAATGAAGCCTGTGCTCTATGCGGCAAATGTCAGTGAAGATGGAGTCGCAAGTGCAGATGACAATGAATATGTTATTAAAGTAAAAGAATTCGCTGCTGCCGAGAATGCAGAAGTCGTGCCGATCAGCGCCAAAGTTGAAGCAGAGATTGCGGAGCTAGAAGGCGAAGATAAAGCGATGTTCCTCGAAGAATTAGGTCTTGAGGAGTCTGGTTTGAATCGTCTTATCAAAGCAGCTTACCGTCTGCTAGGACTCTACACGTACTTCACAGCAGGCGTACAGGAAGTTCGTGCTTGGACGATTCGTAAAGGGATGAAAGCACCGCAAGCGGCAGGCGTCATCCACAGCGACTTCGAGCGTGGATTCATTCGCGCAGAGGTTGTGTCGTATGATGATCTCGTTGCAGCAGGCTCGATGAACGTAGCCAAGGAGCGCGGTCAGCTTCGTCTAGAAGGTAAAGAATATGTCGTTAAAGACGGCGATGTCATGCATTTCCGTTTCAACGTATAGATGATGAATTAAGGCTGGGGGCAGATGTCCTCAGCCTCCTCAATATTATGGGACGAAGTAGCTTCTTAAGATGAGGTAGTCTATCGAGAGGGATTGGAACTTCTGTCCTTCGGGGCTACTCGGATCATAAGGATTAGACTGCGGCAGGATCCCCAGCCAGACATTGGACTCGTTACTCTTCAGCACCGTCCCAGGGAAGGGGCCTTCTTCGGCACGCAGCTTCTGGTATGCTTTGCGGGAAAGACGTGTAACGGTCAATAAAGGTACTTCTTCATGGACGAACTTACCGCCTGGTGTAAAGATGAACACCGTCTCCCACTCCGCTGTTGGAATCGCTTTTCCTCTACGCTCGAGCGCTATGTAGTTATTTTTCCATTTGGCAGGCAAATTAAATTTGAACTGGCCTTGTTCGCTATAGAACACGTTGCCGGTATACTTAATCGGCTTTGGGGGTTGGTCGTACATGAGGTGGTCCTGTTCACTCGGTTTTTCGGTTCCTTTGGTCTCTTCCTTCACAGTTCCAGGTTGACAGCATGTTAGAAGAATCAAGATGGTTAGGGCGAGTGCAATACGGAGCGGACCGCTCTTCGATGGTTTCATTGAACGTATGCCCTCCTTTTATATCTGGTGAATATCATATCACGTAGTATGGCAATTTGCCCCTTGAATTTATGCCGGCTTGGATAATTGACGAATTTTGCAAGAGATGACTAGGTTTTTCGATGGTTTCTGGTTATAATGGTTAAGGACTTTGGGTCCGAATTGTAAATTGTAAGAGAGTCAGGTGATTCCGGTGTAGCGACGCCATATGCTGGAGGCCGTTCAAATAAATAGCATATGAAGAAAATAATCAATAATTGAGGTGATTCCATCATGATCGATAAATTGCAATCGTTAGCAGATCGTTATGATAAATTAAGTGAGTTATTGTGTGACCCCGACGTGACGAACGATCCGAAGAAATTGCGCGAATACTCCAAAGAGCAGTCTGATCTACAAGAAACATATGAAGCGTACACAGAATATAAGACCGTTATGGAAGAGCTCGAAGCGGCGAAAATGATGCAAGGCGAGAAGCTTGACGACGAGATGAAAGAAATGGTCAAAATGGAGATCGAGGAGCTTAGCAGCCGTCAAAAAGTATTAGAGGAACGTATCCACATTCTCTTGCTGCCTAAAGATCCAAATGATGATAAGAACGTGATCGTCGAGATTCGGGGCGCGGCAGGCGGGGATGAAGCTGCGTTATTTGCTGCGGATTTGTACCGGATGTACACGCGTTATGCAGATACACAAGGCTGGCGTGTTGAACTGATGGATGTGAACATGAACGACCTTGGCGGCTACAAAGAGGTTATTTTCATGATCAATGGTAAAGGCGCTTACAGCCGTCTGAAATATGAGAGCGGCGCACATCGCGTGCAGCGCATTCCAGCGACAGAGTCTGGCGGCCGTATTCATACGTCGACATCGACAGTAGCGGTGTTGCCTGAGGTTGAAGATATTGATATTGAAATTCATGACAAAGATATCCGTGTCGATACGTTCTGTTCGAGTGGTGCGGGCGGACAGTCCGTTAATACGACGAAATCCGCTGTTCGTGTTACGCATATCCCGACAGGGATCGTCGCGACGTGTCAGGATGGGAAATCGCAGAACTCCAATAAGGAGAAAGCATTGCAAGTATTGCGCGCTCGGATCTTCGATGTGATGCGTCAAGAGGAAGAGGCGAAATATGCAG
Source organism: Paenibacillus guangzhouensis (assembly GCF_009363075.1). Taxonomy (NCBI): domain Bacteria; kingdom Bacillati; phylum Bacillota; class Bacilli; order Caryophanales; family Paenibacillaceae; genus Paenibacillus; species Paenibacillus guangzhouensis. The sequence goes on from NZ_CP045293.1 coordinate 5,997,434, forward strand.
GCGAGCGGAAGAGCAAAGTAGGTACGGGTGACCGTAGTGAGCGTATTCGTACGTATAACTATCCGCAAAGCCGTGTGACGGATCATCGCATTGGTCTGACGCTCCATAAGCTGGATGCCGTGATGAACGGGGATATGGGCGAGATTATTTCATCGCTAACGCTGGCTGAGCAGGCGGAAATGATGGAGAAAGTTAACGCGTAACAGCTCGTATGCAGATTTAGAGTAGAGAAAAGAGCGTGATGATAGATGAGTCATACCCTTCGTGAAGCCTTGGCAGAGGCTTCTTCTTTTTTAGCGCAGCATCAGGTGATGGAGCCAGCCCATAATGCCGAGCTCTTGCTCTGCCATGTCCTGGGGCTAAGACGCGCGGAGTTCTTCATGCGGCTGCCGGAGCCATTCCCTGCGGAGTATGCGGAGGCATGGCAGGCGGTACTGGCGCGCAAAGCGGCTGGCGAACCGGCCCAATATATTACCCAGGAGCAGGAGTTCTATGGGCTTCCTTTTGAAGTGACCCCTGATGTATTGATTCCGCGGCCGGAGACAGAACTGCTCGTCGAGGCGATCGTGAAGGAGGGGCGCCGGCTCTGGCCTGACGGCGCACCGACGGTGTGCGACATCGGCACCGGGAGCGGAGCGATCGCGGTGACGATGGCTGTGCAGTGTCCGATGTGGCAAGTGAACGCATCGGACATCTCTGGCGCTGCGCTGGCTGTCGCGCAGCGTAATGCAGCGCGCCACGGCGCAGCGGCGCGCATCGCGTGGTACAGCGGCGACTTGCTGGCGCCGCTGGCGGGCATGAGATTGGACATCCTGGTGTCCAATCCGCCCTATATCCCCGCGGAGACGATCGCGGGGCTGCAGCCCGAGGTGCGCGACTACGAGCCGCGCACCGCACTGGACGGCGGTACGGACGGACTCGATCCGTACCGCCGTATGCTCGCGCAGCTGCCGCTGTTGGCAGCGGTGCCGCGCGTTGTGGGCTTCGAGCTTGGGCAAGGCCAAGCTCGTGAGGTCGCCGCCTGGATGGAGGCGGCGGGGCACTGGGACACGGTGTACATCGTGTCCGATTACGCAGGCATCGAGCGGCATGTCATCGCCGTGCGCGTGCAGGAATAGAAGAAGCCGATGGTCCTTGTTCAGGATCATCGGCTTTTTCGCGTTTTATCAAGGCTAGCCGTACGAATGCCTTCCGGCATACGAGCCAATGACGTGCATAGATTGGCTATATTGGATTTTCGCACGAACTTTTGCGTATCTTCGGCCAAACCTCAGCCTATGTTGGATAGTTGCAACGTAGAAAGAGCTTTTCGGACGAAAAGGGCTAAAAAGGGCCTCCTATCCCGCCCAAAATCCAACATAGGAGATACCCAGTCACTATTTATGGACTCTATCATGCAACAATCCAACATAGCTATGGGGGCGTACCGTTTTGGGGCACTGCGTGCTTGTAGCCGTACGACATAGAGCTCAGGAAGCTCTGCGTAAGCCCAGCCGCTATTTATTGCACGAGCAACTATTTCCACACAACCTCTTCACCGTACTCTTTGCCCCATTTGTACATCATTTGCAGAATCGGCATCAAGCTCTCGCCGTAGGCCGTTAGCGAGTATTCTACGCGCGGCGGAACCTCCGCGTACACTTTACGCGTGACGAGTTGATCTTCCTCCAGTTCACGCAGCTGATTGGTTAGCATTTTTTGCGTAATCGAGGGGATGCGTTTCTTAAGCTCGCTGAAGCGCAAAGTGCCATCCAGTCCCATATGCCAGAGAATAATGAGCTTCCATTTGCCACCGATGACGGCGAGGGTGAGTTCCTTTTCACAGTTGATTTCTTTGAGGTTAATTCGTTCTTTGAGTTCCGTTGCCAAGGGTGATCCCTCCTCCAATAGTATCCTATAAGTAACTACACCACTTCAAAGTGCGTACTTCCATTTTGTATGGTCTGAATCTAGAATAAACCTAGTTTCAAAAAGAAACAATCATGCCTATGGAGGGAATTGATGTTATGGAATTACAATTAGCGCTGGATCTCGTGAACATTCCGGAAGCCATCGAAGTGGTACGTGAGGTTGAAGCATTTATTGATATCGTAGAAATTGGTACACCCGTCGTCATTAACGAAGGACTTCATGCGGTCAAAGCGATGAAGGAGCAGTTCCCGAATCTGAAAGTCCTCGCGGACCTCAAGGTCATGGATGCAGGCGGCTACGAAGTGATGAAGGCATCTGAAGCTGGAGCGGACATTATTACGGTGCTTGGCGTATCCGATGACTCGACAATTAAAGGCGCTGTCGCGGAAGCGAAGAAACAGAACCGCAAAGTGATGGTCGACATGATCAATGTTAAAGAGATGGAGGCGCGTGCGCAAGAAATCGACGCGATGGGCGTTGATTATATCTGCGTACATTCCGGCTACGATCACCAAGCGGAAGGAAAGAACTCCTTCGAAGAATTGAATGCGATCAAACGCGTTGTCAAGCAAGCAAAAACAGCGATTGCAGGCGGCATCAAGCTGGACACACTTCCAGAAGTGATCCAAGCGAAACCAGACCTCGTGATCGTTGGCGGCGGGATTACAAGTCATGCAGATAAGAAATCGGTGGCTGCTGAAATGCGCCAACTGATTCAACAAGCGTAAGGCCGATGCAGACGACCATGCGTGATCAAGCGGCAGGTATTCTGGAGGAGCTCACTCGGACGGTACAAGCGGTGGATGAGGCATCCGTAAACGCCTTAATCGCGCAGATCATTCGTGCGGATCGGATTATGGTCGCAGGGGCAGGCCGGTCGGGTCTGATGATGCGCGCCTTCGCGATGCGGCTTATGCATCTTGGGTTCAACGCCTATGTCGTTGGCGAGACGGTGACGCCGGGCCTTGGGGAGAATGGGCTGCTCATCATCGGATCAGGATCGGGGGAGACGAAGAGTCTCGTCGCGATGGCAGAGAAGGCGAGAGGCATCGGCGCTTCCGTCGCGGCGATCACGATACATCTGGGATCCACCATTGGGGAGCTAGCGGATACGATCGTTCAAGTGCCGGCGGCGTCCAAGGAGAATACTTCACAGACGCGTGCGACGATTCAACCGATGGGAGCGTTGTTCGAGCAGTCGTTGCTGATCTTGTTCGACGCGATGATTCTCCAATTGATGAACATCGAAGAAATTGATAATACAGCCATGTTCGGGCGGCATGCAAACTTGGAATGACATGTTCGAGCGAGCATGACAGAAGACTCTATATCCATCATTTCTATTTGGGAAGGATGAGATAAAGAGTCTTTTCTTTTTTTCATAGAATGCTAGGTTGATAGGTTTAAGCCTCTTCGTTCTGGACATACTGAGAAATACCAAAGGATAGAGCGGGGAGGCAATCATTCCATGGCAAATCTTATTGAAATTCTTAAGAAAAAAAGCACTTATTTCATGATGATCATATTGATTCTATTTGGTTGGTTCTTACAAATGGTAGGTTCGGCGGCGGTCGTATCTGCGGCTTCAACGGAAACTGAAGGAGCGCAAGAAATTCCGAAGGAATCGATCCGTCTGCGCATTCTGGCGAATTCGGATTCGGCATTCGATCAAAAGGTGAAACGTGAGATTCGCGATAAAGTGGTCGAGCAAGTGAACACGTGGGTAGCGACGTTAGAGGATCCACAGAGTTTGAAGCAGGCGCGTGCGAAGATAAAGGAGCATCTGTCCGATCTCGAAGAATTGGTTGGCAAAGAGCTTGCAGCACGTGAGCAGGATTACGGGTACAAGGTAGAACTCGGCGTCGTACCGTTCCCAACGAAGATGTACGGGGACAAGGTCTATCCAGCCGGGAATTATGAGGCGCTGCGCATTACGCTGGGTAAAGGCGAAGGTCAGAACTGGTGGTGCGTCTTGTTCCCGCCTCTGTGCTTCATCGATGCAGGAACGGGCGAGGCGGTAGCGCAAGCTGCGGATACGGAGGGAGCGCCGCTAGTGTCGGATGGCGGATCGGCATCGACGGCTGGAGCGGATGCAGGCGGCGAGACCGAGGTGCGATTCTTCTTATGGGATTGGATCGTCCAACTATTCGATTTCATCGTAGGGCTGTTCAGCTAGAACGGCGGATTGTCAAATTGTGATATAATATAGGTTAACTTATTGGTAAGGAACTGAGCGCTCATGCAAGCTAATGAAATGATACGTAATACAACCTATTGGGAAGTTCAAAATATCGAAGCCTCCGGTGAGGCGCTGACGGAAGCGGCACGTATTCTCGCATTGGGCGGGACGGTCGCTTTTCCGACGGAGACGGTGTATGGGCTTGGCGCAGACGCGCGAAGCACCAGCGCTGTCGAACAGATTTTCGCGGCCAAAGGAAGACCTTCGGACAACCCGCTCATCGTACACATCGCGGATCCGGCCGATCTGGATTCGCTTGTTTTGCCTTACAACGAGACGGCGCGTCGATTGATGGATCGCTTCTGGCCAGGGCCGCTTACGATCGTCTTACCCGTCCGTTCCGGCGTAATCTCCCCCCGTGTTACGGCGGGGTTATCGACCGTTGGTGTGCGCATGCCGGCGCATGATGTGGCGCTCGCGCTAATCGCGCGCTCGGGCTGCCCAGTTGCGGCGCCTAGCGCGAACCGCTCGGGACGTCCAAGCCCGACGCTTGCTGCGCATGTGCGCGAAGATCTCGCGGGCCGCATCGACGGCATTGTCGATGGCGGGCCGACAGGCGTCGGCGTCGAGTCGACCGTCGTCGAGCTCGTCGGCGACCGTGTCAACGTGCTGCGCCCAGGCGGCATCACGGTGGAGGCGCTGCGCGAGGTCGCTGCCGAGGTCACGATCGACCCGGCGCTTACGCGCACGTCCGACATCGCGCCAAGCGAGGCGATCGCAGCAGCAGCAGAACCGGCCGTGGACGTGAGCCGCTGCGAAGGCGGCAGCGCCCTTGCTGTAGGCGCAGCAGAGCATGCCGCTCCCGCGGACGCCGAGGGCCATGCCCCGCGTTCGCCGGGCATGAAGTACGCGCACTATGCGCCGCGCGGCACGATGCGCATCGTCAAGGGCGATGCGCCAGAGCAGGTCTCGGCTTGGATCCAAGCCGAGCTGGATGCGGCGTCGCAGCGCGGGGAGCGCAGCGGCGTGCTCGCCTTCGACGAACATATCGCGTCTTATCGCGCGGATGTCGTCGTCTCCTGTGGCAGCCTGCATGCGCTGGAGCATGCTGCACAACGGCTCTATGCCGCATTGCGTGAATTCGATGAGCAGGGCGTCACATTCATCCTCGCCGAAGCTTGTCCAGAAGACGGCATTGGCCTTGCGGTCATGAACCGTCTCGTGAAAGCTGCAGGTCACCAGATCATCCAGTTGTAAAGGAGATTATTTTTCTTAGGTACGATGGCGTTGTTTCCCTCTCGTCCCACATTTTCATGTATCTTTCTGGCCCTGTCCGCATATGGTTGTACAAGATCATTTGGACAATGGAGGAACACGGATGGATACAGGCTTAGCGATTTGGGGCGAGCTGATTACCATACTAGTCATGGCTGTCGCGTTAGGATTTGATGCGTTTTCGCTAGGACTCGGCATTGGTATGAAAGGAATTCGCGTACGTGAGATTCTGAAGATCGGGGTCGTGGTTGCCCTCTTCCACATCATGATGCCATTAGCGGGATTGTTCATGGGGCAATATGTGGGATCGCTGCTTGGGAGTGTTGCCACGTTAGCTGCAGGCGGACTATTGCTATTGCTGGGCGGACATATGATATATAGCTCCTTGCGGGGAGATGCTGCGCAATCGATTGATTACCGAAGCGGCTGGGCGATTATTTTATTTTCGCTCTCCGTTAGTATCGATTCCTTTTCAGTTGGGGTATCCTTAGGCATGTTCCAGATTAATTTATGGCTGACGATTTTAACCTTTGGACTGTTCGGCGGAATGATGTCGATCTTGGGATTGTTGCTTGGCAGTCGAGTCAGCCACCGGCTTAGCGAATATGGCGAGGCGTTTGGCGGTGTCATTTTGTTTACATTTGGTGTACTATTTATCCTGTAAGAGGTAATTCAAAAGTCATCTTTTGATCACGAAGTGTTTGAAGTAGCGGATTCGACATCGAATCTTGCGTTCATCCTTGAAGTCCGGTATTCATTTAGGTTTGGCCTAAACTCCATTCCTCCTTCTTCGGATTCACACAACCTTCTCGGTGCTGAAAAGCCGACTTTTGAACAGCGATTATATTGAACCACTACAGAACCGAATTTAATCTAGCAAGCGAAAAGGAGTTGAGCGTGTGATGAACATCTTATTCGTATGCACCGGGAACACATGCCGGAGTCCGATGGCAGAAGCATTGCTGCGCAAGCTTGCGAAGGATGCAAACTTAGATATTGAAGTTCGTTCAGCAGGTGTTGCTGCATCGCACGGGGCGTCGATCTCGAGGAATGCCGTCGCTGCGCTGCAGGATCATCAGATCGATGCGGCAGGTGCCTCCTCTACGCCGCTTACGGGCCGTGAGGTCGATTGGGCAGACCTGATCTTGACGATGACAAGCGGACATAAGCAGCACGTTGTGCAGCAGTTTCCTGGTTCAATCGATCAGATCTATACCCTCAAAGAATATGTGGAAATGGACGAGCAAGTCATTCGAGATATGATTACGCTGGAAGAGCGTATTGCTGACTGGCAGATGAAACATGCCTTAGGAGAACCGATTCCAGATTCCGACCGCGCAGCGATTATCGCCCTTCAGCAGCGCATTCCGAACTTTGATATTCGTGATCCTTATGGCGGTTCCCTTACGGAGTACCGTCATTGTCTGACGGAGATTCATAGCGCGTTGTTGAAGCTGCTGAAGCGTACGCAAGGCTGAAAATACACCATTGATTTTCAAGTTCGTATACGATATGATGAACCTATCGAGACAGATCCGATGTAACTGGCGACGAAGTGGACATTACCACGGTGGAGCATCGGAACATACGGCCGGTCGCCTGGGCAAAAGAGCAATGACGTGAATTCGACGCGTCCTGCTCTTTTTTTCGTTTTTTCCCCAGAAATTAGGTATACTATAGTAGGTTGTTTATAAAGTCAGCCGACTTTCTGAACACATCCGAGTATGGAATATGATTACGATGGGGTAGCAGGAGGAACGACTATGAAAATCGCTATTGGCGCAGACCACGCAGGAACGCTTCTCAAAGACGGGTTAATTCAAGTTATTCGTTCATTAGGACATGATGTAGAGGATCTTGGCTGCAATTGCACAGATTCGGTTGATTATCCGGATTATGCGATTGCGGTATGCGAGCAAGTGGTGAAGGGGCAAGCGGATCGTGGCATTCTTGTCTGCGGAACAGGCATTGGCATGAGCATCGCAGCGAATAAGGTTCCAGGCATCCGTTGTGCGCTTGTGCACGATCTTTTCTCGGCAAAAGCAACGCGGGAACATAACAATACGAACGTTCTTGCGATGGGGGAACGCGTCATCGGTCCAGGCATCGCGGAGGAAATTGTTAAAGTATGGCTCGATACACCGTTTAGCGAAGGGCCTCGTCACGTGAACCGCGTGAACAAAGTTAATCAAATCGAGCAGCAGTATCGTTCCTAGTCGATCTTTTTCAGCATGAAGAAGTGGAAGGAGACGGTTACGATGAATCAACAAGAACAAGAATCCATTCAGCAGCAGGTCGAGCAGATTATACGCGAGCTTGTCGAGGTCGCATCGATTCGAGCTGGGCAGATTGTCGTGATCGGCACGAGCACCAGTGAAGTCGTTGGTCAACGGATCGGGACGGGCGGTGCAGAAGCGATAGCGGCCGAGTTGTACGCAGGGTTTGAGAAGGTGCGCAGCGAAGTCGGCTTCTATCTCGCCTTTCAATGCTGTGAGCATTTGAATCGCGCGCTGGTTGTTGAACGTGCGGCGGCAGATGCGTATCGGCTAGACGAAGTGTCTGCGGTGCCAATCGCCAAAGCCGGCGGTTCGATGGCAGCTTATGCGTATCGGCAGCTGAAGGAACCATGCCTGGTGGAGACGATCGAAGCCCATGCGGGGATCGATATCGGGGAGACGTTGATCGGCATGCATTTACGCCGCGTCGCTGTCCCTGTACGTCCATCGATCAAGCAGGTGGGGCAAGCGCGCGTCACGATGGCGCGTACGAGACCGAAGCTTATCGGCGGCGAACGAGCAGTTTATACGTGCAACTAGCACTCAATATATTGGAGCCTAGCTCCGCCTAATCATGAGGAGGAATTGGAAATGGTAGATCAATTGAGACAAGCAGACCCCGAAGTATTGAAAGCAATGGACCTTGAGCTTCAACGCCAACGCAACAACATTGAGTTGATCGCGTCGGAGAACATTGTAAGCGAAGCGGTTATGGAAGCCATGGGTACAGTTCTTACGAATAAGTATGCAGAAGGCTACCCAGGCAAGCGCTACTATGGCGGCTGCGAGCATGTTGATATCGTAGAAGATATTGCTAGAAACCGTGCCAAAGAATTGTTCGGTGCCGAGCATGCCAACGTACAACCTCACTCCGGTGCACAAGCGAACATGGCGGTATACCTTGCAGCATTGCAACCTGGCGATACGGTTCTTGGTATGAACCTGGCACATGGCGGTCACTTAACGCATGGCAGCCCAGTGAATGCATCTGGATTGCTCTACAATTTCGTTGCTTACGGTGTATCGGAAGAAGACTTCCGCATCGATTATGAAGATCTGCGCAAAGCAGCGTTCAAGCATAAACCTCGCATGATCGTTGCAGGTGCTAGTGCTTACCCGCGCATCATTGATTTCGAGAAAATCGCAGCGATCGCAAATGATGTAGGCGCGTTGTTCTTCGTCGATATGGCGCACATCGCAGGTCTTGTTGCAGCTGGTTTGCACCCAAGCCCAGTGCCGCATGCACACTTCGTTACGACAACAACGCACAAAACATTGCGCGGACCTCGCGGCGGTATGATTTTATGCCGCAAAGCTTGGGCACAAGCGATCGATAAAGCAGTATTCCCAGGTACACAAGGTGGACCACTCATGCACGTCATCGCTTCGAAAGCCGTTGCGCTTGGTGAAGCCTTACAGCCATCCTTCAAGACCTATGCACAAAACGTCATCAACAATGCGCAAGCTCTTGCTGCAGGGTTGATCGAAGAAGGCTTGAACTTGGTATCCGGCGGAACCGATAACCACTTAATGCTGATCGATACACGTAACTTGAACATCACAGGGAAAGATGCTGAGCACGTGCTCGATTCCGTCAACATTACGGTGAATAAAAATGCGATTCCATTCGATCCAACGAGCCCATTTGTAACAAGCGGCATCCGGATCGGTACACCTGCGGCAACATCCCGTGGTATGGATGAAGCAGCGATGAAGACGATCGCGAAAGTCATCGCCATGACACTCAAAAATCCGAAGGATGAGGCAGTACTTGAGAAAGCGCGCGGCATGGTGCGTGATCTGACTGCGCAATTCCCGCTTTACCCGACCTTGAAATATTAATCTTAAAAAGCAGATCGACAACCGACTCCTTACTAAGGGGTCGGTTTTTTTGGCATTATCGAAGAAGTCGCTTGTTTTTGTGTGTATTTGTGTGGGATAAATTCATTGACACACGCTTCCCCGTTCGGTATGCTGTCAAAAACAGGAATACGGGTGAGGCGATTGGAGAACAAACAAAAAATACAAGCGCTTGCATGGATTACGGCGATTTGCTTATTAGGGGACTCCATGCTTTATGTTGTGCTGCCAATCCATTGGAAGGAGATTGGGCTATCCTCCTTGTGGGAAGTCGGTATTCTCCTCTCTGCCAATCGATTAATTCGGTTACCGCTCAATCCGCTGATTGGCTGGTTGTATCGCTCTATTTCGACGCGTACAGGGGTATTACTTGCAGTCAGTCTCGCAGCGATCACGACAGCCTCTTGCGGTATTGTCGGCAGCTTCTGGGTGCTGCTCGTGATGCGGATACTATGGGGGATTGCTTGGAGTTTCTTGCGTCTTGGTGGGTATTTGACAGTTATGCAGCTCTCGGATTCGGGGAATCGGGGCCGATACATCGGTACGTACAATGGCATATCGGGTATTGGCGGTCTTGTCGGAATGCTCGTAGGCTCCTTTGCGGTCGATCTGTTCGGTATGCGGACGGTGTCGCTCGTCTTCGGGGCAATAGCCTTGCTCAGCATTCCTTATGTGATACGCTATATCTCTGACTCAAGGATTGAGATCCATGCTGACGGGACGAAACATGAACATCGCGTAAGCTTTTGGAGAGTGCCGACGGTATTATGGATGCTTGTCACGGGTCTAGCGATGGCGCTCGTGTTCCAAGGGATGTTCAACGCGACCTTAAGCCGTCTCATTCAGGTGCATGAATCCACGTTCGTGACGATTGGCGCCTTGACCATTGGGGCAGCTTCCCTTACGGGCATCTTACAGGCGATCCGCGCGAGCTGGCAGCCATGGCTAGCCCCTCTCATTGGCCGAGGTTTCGACCGCGCTGCACGTCCGCATCGCGTTGTAGCTGCCGTACTGATCGCTGCAGCTTGTCTGCTGGCGATCATCCCGCTGCAGATGCCGCTTGGCATCTGGATCGTCTTATTGCTTGGCTTACAGTTGGTTATTAGTGCCGTGACGACCGTTGTCGACTCATTCGCTACGGAAGTGTCTGCATCGCAACCTTCGAAAGTAGCCATTATGACCGCCTACACCGTTACGACGGATCTAGGCGCATCCATTGGCCCTACGCTTGCGTACACGCTGGACGCAGCCACGGGGACAGCTTCCATCTATTGGTGTGCTGCTGTGATTGTTCTCGCGATTAGCATTCGATGGGTGATCCCGTTCTCTACGGCATCGAATCGCCACGAATACAACAAGGGCTCTGAATCCATTACGGATTAAGAGCCCTTCGTTATTTAGCTAGCATTAGTCGAATCTACGTTTACGGTAGATGAAAAGACAGACGGGGATCGATAGGACTGTCCAGATCAAAATATTGAGGAAGTCGCCTTGAATGGCGCTGAATCCATTTCCTTTTGATACTTCCATTAATGCATGGGTTAGACGATCCGTTGGCAAATAAGACACGATGTTGATGAGAAATTCATTTTTCAGCATCGGTGCGAACATCGGCCCGACCATGAAGATTAAGAGGACCGGCAAGCCGGAGATCGATGTCTCTTGAACTGTACGGGATATCAGGCCGATGATCGTACCGATTGCGATGAACATAATAAGCGATAGAAGGAACATGAGAACGAGCCATAAATAATCTAGCGTAAATGTAGGGCCGACAACAGCAACGCTAATCGCAACAACCGCAATCGAGATGAGCATCGTGATGAAGCTCTTGCCGAATAGCACTTCAACAGCGGAAGCTGGGGACAGCATGAGAACGCGAAGGGTATGCTTCTCTTTCTCTTCGGATACCATGCTTGCCTGGACGAAGGCTGCCGTCATAGACAAGACGAACAACAGGGGCATGCTTAATAGGATGCCAGCTTCCATCCCCATCCGTTGGAATAGGAAGGTGAACATGATTGGCATTGCAGCCATCAACAGGACTTGTGGGTTTTTAACCGCGTCTTTCCATTCTTTTTGAACAATTGCTTGAAATCTTCTCATTGAAAATGTCATTGTAAGTTCCCTCCCGTAAGTTTGACGAAAATATCTCCTAGTGTCGGTTCGTTCGAATGTATGGACAGTAATTGGCCGAGCTGCATATAGGATTGAATTTTCTCGATGCCAGCGGCATCTTGAACGATGATTTCTTTTCCTTTGTGTGCTGTGACGACGGTGATGCTGCGGTCGCTATACATGAGCCGTAGATTTTGAGGCGTATCGAGTGCGCGAATCTCCCCTTCATGGATAAAGGCAATCCGGTCGCAGAGCTGCTCGGCTTCGGACATATCGTGCGTCGTTAAGAAAATCGTCGTGCCTGCTGCATTCAGCTTGCGCAGACTCTCATGAATATGCATCGTATTTTTCGGATCGAGTGCAGATGTCGGTTCATCTAAGAATAATAGATCCGGCTTGTGCAGGAGCGCTCTCGCTAACGTGACCCGCTGACGCATCCCTTTGGATAACTGTTTGACCATTGCTTTCTTATCTTGAAGGAGGTTCACCTCGCTCAACACTTCATCTATGCGCTTCAGGGGCACATCGTATAATTTGCAGAACAGCTCTAAATTGTCGTACACGCTGAGTCGTTCATATAATCCGCTATTATCGGTTAAGATGCCGATGCGATTGAGATGAGAGAAGTCTTTGGTCCGGGTAATGTCTTTCCCGAAGACATGCACTTCGCCAGCCGAGAGCGTGAGTTGCGAAGTAAGTATTTTAATGGTAGTTGTTTTACCGGATCCGCTAGGTCCGAGGAATCCGAAAATCTCACCCTTGCGTACGTTAAATTCAATATGTTTGAGTGCTGTTTTGCTGCCGAATGATTTCATTAATTGATTGACTTCAATGATATGTTCCATCGCTTATTCCTCTTTTCGTTTCGGTCTCTTGCTTACATCCCCAATAGTAGAGAAAAACCCGAGAACCCGCATTATATATGGGATGAAAAGAGTATGCGAAGGGTTGAAACCTGCATTTTTGGACCTGAATGAGTCAGGACTAAATGCCAATGATCGCTCTTAATTCATCGAATTTCCCCTTCGATAACGGAATGGAGGACTTCGATTTGTCGTCCAAAATAAGACTGTAGCTATTCCGTGTCCATGTGATGACTTCACGCACATGTTGGAGGTTCACGATGTAGGAACGATGGCAACGGAAGAAGCCGAATAGCTTGAGTTTCTCTTCCAGGTCACCAAGTTTGATGGCGCAGGGAAATACGCCTTCGTTCACATGGAGCTGCGAGACACCCTCATTGCTCTCGATGAACAGGATTTCTGTCGGATCGAACAAGATGATCTTGTCATTGACCTTGGCAGGTATTTTCTCGATGCGCATCGGATAGGTCTGAATAGGTGACTCGCTTGAAGATGGGGGAACATCATCAGACTCAATAATGGACTCTTGTACAGGAGCTGATGCCTCATCGTTCGTCGGTATGGCGGGAGTTGTATCTGTATCTACAGGAATGGTTGATGCGGGCGGATCCGCCGGGATATCATCTGTCTGGGCCATAGCCGCTGTGCTCTGCTGTACGGATTCGCTTGCGCTCTCTAACTCGATTTTCTTGAATTGCTGGCCTCTCAGGGAATAGACGTCGCTCGTGATCGATACGGCATCTTCCATCGAAGAAGTCGTCATGAAGATGGCGGTTCCCTGTTCTTGCAGATGAGCGATGACTTGACGGACAATAATGCAGCTCTCGAGGTCGATATTCTGCTCCATTTCTTCCAGAATCAGCAGTTCAGGGCGATGGATGATACTGCGGCCCAGATGGAGACGGCGTTGCTCAGAGAACGTGAGCTTGCTGCAAGGCAGTTCCTTCTTGTCCCATAAGCCAACTCGACGGATGATCTCATCGATCGGGCTTGTACTCACACCATACAACTGGCAGAAGTAATGTAAATATTGACGCACCTTCAGTCGTTCATAGACGCCGTCATGGCGGAGGCATACGCCAATCTGTTCCGGTGTCTTCCGATGAACCTGGGAGAGTTCGATGCCATCCCATTGCACGCTGCCATTAGAGGCAGGTGTTAGTCCTAGTAATAACTCGATGAGTTGATACCCGATATCGGGATTGCATTGTATCGCAGCACACTGTCCGGATGCCAGTGTCAGTTCCATCGTTGGAATGATGGTGTTGTTGCCGGACATTTTGCTTAATTGTTGGATATGTAGAGTTTTCTTCGTCATGTCGTGGACCCCTCGATCTGATAGATGGATGAATAAATAACAAATGGTAATTCAATGCAAGTGCAATCTAATGATAGCGGAAGATGCGATGGACGGAAAGGAAATGGCTGTAAATATTTCAAAACATATGAATGTAGGCAAAGCAAAAAGGATAGGCACCATTATCGGCCTATCCTCTTCGATTTATTGTTGTTATGAAGCTCTATTTAGCTGTCTGAAACGTTAATGTACCGTCTTTGTAGCTCCATTGGAAGGAAGGGAACTTCGCATGGACGGCGCCGAGTTCAAGATACGTTTCATTGTTGTTGATCCATACCGACTGGGAAGCAGCGGTGAATGTGAATGATTTCGAATTCGCTAGCTGGAGCGTCAAGGTCTGTTTGTTCTTATCCCATTTCGGATCTACATCGAGGAGGGAAGCGATCATTCGGGACGGGAGATATATTTTGTTTCCTTTTGCAGTCACAGGAATTTGTTCAAGCGTAAGATCTCCGAATCCCATCAGTTGATTGTTTTTGATCGTAAACGTGAGCTTGCCATCATTCACGAGATTTAATGCCGTTAATAGCTGCGCGGTGTCACCTGTTCGCTCGATGTCCGGCTTTAATCCTTTACCGTTGAAGTCGGTCAAGTTCGGCGTTACATACTGCTGTGTCGTCAGCTTGAGCAGTCCTCCGTCGGACAAGGGAATGACGGACTGGATCCTTCCTTTACCGAACGTCGTTGTGCCGACTAAGGTGGCAATGCCGTGATCATGCAAGGCACCGGACAGAATCTCAGAAGCGCTAGCCGAGTTCTTATTCACTAGGACAGCGATTGGCATGGGGAGGCTTGAACCGCCCTGAATTTCCGTAGGCTGCAACTTGTCGGTGTTGTCTTTCGTATACATCAAGATGCCCTTCTCAATGAAATGTGCTGCAATATGCTGGGCAGACTCCACATAGCCGCCGGGGTTGTTGCGTAAATCGACGATCAGGGATTTCATGCCGCGCTGCTGGAGCTTGGCGAGGTGTTCGGCGAACTCCTCATCCGCTTCACTGGTGAAGCTCGAAATCTGAATATAACCGGTGTTGCCAGGCAGCAGGGCGCTTGCGACGGCTGGAATGTGAATTGCTTCACGCTTCAAATTGAAATCCATGAGCTTGCCATTTCGTTTTATTGTAACGGTAACGGTGGTGCCGGCTTTCCCTAGGATATATTTTTGAACATGAGAGCTGTCTGTAATGGGCTTGCCGTCGACTTGGGAGAGGATATCGCCTTTTTGAATGCCGGCTTTCTCAGCGGGAGAGCCCTTGAATACACGCATAATGGTGGCTTTACCATCTTCAAAATGCGTCTCAATACCAATGCCCTCATATTGAAGGTTGAGTTGATTCTGGAACGCCTTACTCTCATCCGGGGTGAAGTATTGCGAATACGGATCGTTAAGTCCGGAGACCATGCCCTTTAGCGCTTTTTGGACAAGCTCTTCCTTCTCTGCGTTAGTAATATTGTAGGCATCAATATATTGTAAGACTTCGTTCAGA
This sequence comes from Paenibacillus guangzhouensis, assembly GCF_009363075.1. NCBI lineage: Bacteria > Bacillati > Bacillota > Bacilli > Caryophanales > Paenibacillaceae > Paenibacillus > Paenibacillus guangzhouensis. The sequence continues at coordinate 6,012,760 of NZ_CP045293.1, forward strand.
ATCGCCGTCGAATTCGAGGTCGATTCAGAGGCATACGTTCGCTCAGGTAGCATAGCAGCTGTCGTGAGTAGGGATAGAGATAATGCCATGGTTATGAAAATACGTTTGATTCGAGACATTGCGCTGTGTTCAATCCTTTCTTCCATGCTTGAATGAAAATCGCTATGCTTCCACTTATATCACCAACGGAGAAGAGGTGTCAATTTAGAGCTGGTGCAGGTAAAGGATAGCTGTATGATGAATAAGGTTTCCTTGCAATGCGAACAAATAGTATTATGCTTATTGGAGAGTTGTCAAAATTTCTCTGAAAATATACATAACATGACAAAGCTCAGCAGGTATTGCGTGCAGTGTAAAGCCTAGAATGGTATAATATCGAAGGTTATGTTGCTGCAATCATCGACGAATCTGCAGACGAGAGCAATTGACAATCAGGAGGAAGAAAAATGGCTAAATTAGTAATTTGCGATCACCCTTTAATTCAACACAAACTGACTTTTATTCGAGATGTGAAGACGACAACGAAAGACTTCCGCGAGCTTGTGGACGAAGTTGCGATGTTAATGGCGTATGAAATTACACGCGACCTTCCGCTCGAGACGATTACGGTGGAGACACCTGTGACATCCACAGAGACGAAAGTGATTGCTGGACGTCCGCTAGGGCTCATTCCAATTCTACGTGCAGGACTAGGCATGGTAGACGGCGTATTGAAGCTTGTACCGAAAGCAAAAGTAGGGCATGTCGGATTATTCCGCGACCCGGACACATTAATGCCTGTCGAGTACTACGTGAAGCTGCCAACCGATGCGGAAGAGCGTGAGCTGATCGTGATCGATCCGATGCTCGCAACAGGTGGATCCGCGATTGCAGCGATTGATGTATTGAAGAAACGGAACTGCACACAGATCAAATTGATGTGTCTCATTGCAGCGCCAGAAGGTGTGAAGGCAGTTCAAGATGCGCATCCGGACGTGGATATCTATCTTGCAGCACTTGACGATCATCTGAATGATCATGGGTATATCGTGCCTGGACTTGGGGATGCAGGAGACCGCCTGTTCGGAACGAAGTAGAGTTAGAGGTAGAGTAGAGGTAGTTCAAAAAGTCACCCTTTGATCACGAAGTGTATCAAGTAGCAGATTCGGCATCGAATCTTGCGCTCATCCTCGAAGTTCGGTACTCATTTAGGTTTTGCCTAAACTCCGTTCCTCCTTCTTCGGATTCGCGCAACCTTCTCGGTGCTGAAAAGTCGACTTTTTGAACACGTACTATAAGGTAAGACTATGAGGCGAGGTGTAACACATGGAGAAAATTAAAGTCATGACGGTATTTGGCGTACGGCCGGAAGCGATCAAAATGGCTCCGCTCATTCTTGAGCTGGAGAAGCATCCTGATCACATTGAATCGATCGTGTGCGTAACGGCGCAGCATCGTCAGATGCTTGACCAAGTATTGGAAGTATTCAATATTAAGCCGGACTATGACTTGGATGTCATGAAAGATCGGCAGACGCTGAACGAGATTACGATTCGCGTATTGCATGGGCTCGAACCAGTACTGGAGGAGGCGAAGCCAGACATTATTCTAGTGCATGGCGATACGTTGACAACGTTCCTCGCAAGTTATGCGGCATTTATGCAGAAGATCCAGGTAGGTCATGTGGAAGCGGGACTTCGCACGTGGAACAAGCTATCGCCATACCCGGAAGAGATGAATCGCCAGTTGACGGGTGTGATTGCTGATTTACATTTTTCGCCAACGAAGGTCTCCGCCAATAACTTGTATAATGAAAATAAATCAGAGTCCATGGTATTTGTCACAGGCAATACGGTTACGGACGTGTTTCAATATACTGTAAAGCAAGATTACACCCATCCCGTACTCGAGTGGGCAAAAGGGAAAAAACTTATCTTAATGACGGCGCATCGCCGCGAATCGCAAGGGGAACCGCATCGCAATATCTTCCGTGCTGTCAAGCGCATTGCGGATGAGTTCGAGGATGTGGCTATTGTCTATCCGGTCCATCTGAGTCCAGCGGTCAAAGAGCCGGCTTATGAAATCTTGGGCAATCATCCGCGCATTCAATTAATTGAACCGCTTGATGTCGTGGATTTGCATAACTTCTATCCGCATACGCATTTGATTCTGACCGATTCTGGGGGCTTACAGGAAGAAGCGCCGTCCTTTGGGGTTCCAGTCCTTGTACTGCGTGACACGACGGAGCGTCCGGAAGGGATCGATGCAGGTACATTAGAGCTAGTAGGTACAGATGAGGAACATGTTTATCAACGCACACGCACGCTACTGACGGACGCGGCTACATATGACCGAATGTCCGGAGCGGTCAATCCGTACGGTGACGGCAAGGCGTCGGAACGCATCGTTCAGGCGATTTTGTATCATTTTGGCAGAACAACAGAGCGGCCAGAACAGTTCCAATAAAAGTTCATAAAGTTGTAATATTTGCAAACAAATTGCCTACAAATACAGCATACAGTGATACTGTACGGTTTTGAACGCTCGAAAACCTTATAATATCAACGTTTTTAGTGTTCAGTTCAAGGAGTTTTAACATTTAAATGAATTGACAATTCCCATTTTTTTTAAGTAAAATAAACTGGGATTCTAAGGATTGATTGGTAGATGACAACGTCGAAAAATGGCGGAACGCCATGGCGAGCAATGGGGCTTGTAACCTTACTGGGACTGGATCTCGCCGTATGTACACTAGTAGGATATTTCGCTGGAAAATGGATAGGGGAAAAAGTTGGAAGCGTTCCATTATGTACAGCAGCTGGAGTTTTGCTTGGTGTTCTGATCGGTGTGAGTAATGTCATTGTACTGATCAAAAAGGTGTTGGAGGATTCAAATGGATGACTTGTCGATCCACCTTAAAGCACTCCAACGAGTGACTTTCATTTATTTAGCAATTTGTCTGATGGGCTGGGCTTTAATTCCATCCGTCCGCAGTATTGCAGCTGGGCTTGTGCTTGGCGGAGTGGTGAGCTTGGTGAACTCCTACTTTCTAGCTTATAAAATCAGAAGCGTAACCAAGAAAGTGCTCGAGGAAGGACAGAAACGTGTAAATCTCGGTCTGCTAACTCGGGTGGCGATGGCCGTATTGGCTGTCATGGTCGCCGTGAAATCCGGCAGCGTTAATGTTTATGCAACGGTAGCAGGTTTGCTATTCGCGCAATTCATTATATTGTTCATTGGGTTTACGCAAACGCGCAAAAACAAGTAGACGTTCTGGCTGAGAAAGGGGTGAGAAACATGCATGAAGCACCAATAATTAAACTTGGCGGTTTTAACATCGATATTTCGATCGTGACCATGTTAATTGTTACTTGTGTGGTTGTATTTATTCTAGCGCGACTAGCGGTACGTAATTTATCGGTTGAAAATCCAGGGAAACTGCAGAACTTTATGGAGTGGGCAGTTGAGTTCGTTCAAGGAATGATCTCGAGCACCATGGATATGAAGAAAGGTAAAGCTTTCGTATCACTAGGTATGACGTTGATGATGTTTATTCTAGTAGGGAACTTGCTAGGACTGCCTTTCGGGATTGTCACGGAACACTCTGAGCCGGGGGCGAAAGTCTTTGGTCAAGCAATTGTTACCGTTGATGCCCAACACTTTGAGGAACTTCACGCGAAGAAACCAAATGAGGAACACCCTCATATTGGACTTGCTTGGTGGAAATCCCCGACAGCAGATGCTTCCGTTACGATGGGACTCGCATTGATGATCTTCTTCATCGTGCACTTCCTAGGTATGACGAGAAACACGAAGGCATACTTCAAGAGCTACATTGAACCTTTCCCGGTCTTCTTCCCAATAAAGTTCATTGAGGTCTTCTCGAACTTATTGACACACGGAATGCGTCTATTCGGGAACATTTATGCCGGTGAGGTACTCATCTCCGTATTGATCGGAGCTGGCGCATTCGGTATTCCAGGGTTAGTCATCTGGCAAGGATTCAGTGTCTTCGTTGGGTGTATCCAGGCATTCGTCTTCACGATGCTAACGATGGTATACATTTCGCACTCGATCGAAGATCATAGTGCAGAGCATTAGGACTCCATTCAAGCTATTTCAGCTTGGTTGTAGATACAAAACAAAAAACATTTATCTGAGGAGGATATATTATTATGGGAGTTACAGCATTTATTGCAGCAGCAATTGCAATCGGTTTGGCAGCACTTGGAGCAGGTATTGGTAACGGTTTGATCGTAAGTAAAACGGTTGAAGGTATTGCGCGTCAACCAGAATCCGCAAGTAAATTGCAAACAACAATGTTTATCGGGGTAGGTTTGGTCGAGGCGATGCCGATCATCGCGGTCGTATTGGCGTTCTTGTTCTACGGCGCAGCTTAATAACAGGATATAGGGTATGGCGGGGAGGCTTTGGCTATCCGCGCCTTCCTTTTGATTCATTAACCGCTTCAGAAAGGAGTGACTTAGATTGAGTTTAAATTGGGAATCGACAGTGTTCACTTTAATCGCGTTCCTCATTTTGTATTTCCTGTTGAGTAAATACGCATTCAAACCATTATTTAGTATTATGGAGAAGCGCAAAGAGCTCGTCATGGGTCAAATGCAGGACGCTGAGGAAAACCGCAAACAGGCGTCGCAATTGCTTGAAGATCAGAAAGCTGCGCTTCAAGCTGCGCGTAAAGACGCTTACGATATTATTGAGCAAGCCAAAACAACAGGATCGAAGCAAGCGGATGAGCTTATCGCTACAGCGAAATCGGAATCGACTCGTCTCAAAGAAGAGGCGCTTCGCGATATCGAGAGCGAGAAGAACAAAGCCGTTGCTGCGCTTCGCAGCCAAGTTAGCGGCATGTCCGTCATGATCGCATCCAAAATCATCGAGAAGCAAATCGATGAGAAATCGCAAGAGCAATTGGTTGCAGAGTACCTTAAAGAGGTAGGGGACAAAGCATGAGCCAAGACCTTGTTGTAGCGAAAAGATATGCCAAAGCATTGTTCGAAGTTGCTCAGCAGAACAACAACGTCGCTCAAGTCGAAGAAGATTTGAAAGCCGTTGTGGCTGCGATTGATGGCAATGTTGATATCACTCGATTCTTGAATGCTCCGAACATTGATCTTTCGGTCAAAGTTGACGTCATTCATAAAGCGGTAGAAGGCAAGCTGGCTGAAGCTGTGATTAATCTTGTGCAAGTTCTATTAAAGAATGGTAGACAAGATATTCTTGCTGCTGTGTCGCAAGCTTATGTTAAAGTTGCTGGGCAAGCCCTAGGCCAAGAGGATGCAACGGTTGTATCCGCTTATGCCCTTAGTGCGCCTGAAATCGAATTGGTTGCCGATCATTTCGGCAAAATCGTGAATAAAAAAATTCGCGTACAAAATGTTGTAGATAAGAGCATCATCGGTGGCATTCAAGTGCGCATCGGTGACCGTCTATATGACGGAAGCATATCTGGCAAATTAACGCGACTTGAAAAATCGTTTAAGTAATCTCAAGCACTGTAGATAGGGGTGAAGCGAATTGAGTATCAGACCTGAAGAAATCAGCACGCTGATTAAGAATCAAATTGATCAATATAAATCCGAGATTCAAGTTGTCGATGTAGGTACGGTTATCCAAGTTGGTGACGGGATCGCTCGCGTCCACGGGCTTGAGAATGCGATGTCCGGGGAACTCCTTGAGTTCGCTAACGGCGTTGTAGGTATGGCATTGAACCTTGAAGAGAACAACGTTGGGGTCGTTATCCTTGGACCTTACACAGACATTCGTGAAGGTGACCAAGTGAAGCGCACAGGCCGCATCATGGAAGTTCCTGTTGGCGAAGCATTGCTTGGCCGCGTTGTTAACTCGCTCGGTTTGCCTGTAGACGGCAAAGGACCGGTAGCAACGACGGAATTCCGTCCGGTTGAGAACAACGCACCAGGCGTTATCGACCGTAAATCGGTACATGAGCCAATGCAAACAGGGATTAAAGCGATTGACTCGATGGTACCGATCGGCCGCGGACAACGTGAGCTTATCATCGGTGACCGTCAGACAGGTAAAACAGCGATTGCAATCGACACGATCATTAACCAAAAAGGCAATGGCGTGAAATGTATCTATGTTGCAATTGGACAGAAACAATCTACGGTTGCGAACGTAGTAGAAACACTTCGCCGCAACGGTGCAATGGATTACACGATCGTTGTAACAGCTTCCGCATCTGAGCCATCACCGCTCTTGTTCTTGGCTCCATATGCAGGTGTTGCAATGGCTGAGTACTTCATGTACAAAGGCGAGCATGTTCTTATTATCTACGATGACTTGTCCAAACAAGCGGCAGCTTATCGTGAGCTTTCCTTGCTACTCAAACGCCCTCCAGGCCGCGAAGCCTATCCAGGGGACGTATTTTATTTGCACTCCCGTCTACTCGAGCGTGCGGCGAAATTAAGCGACGAGCTCGGCGGCGGTTCGATTACGGCATTGCCATTTATCGAGACGCAAGCTTCCGACGTATCGGCTTACATTCCGACGAACGTTATCTCAATCACAGACGGACAGATCTTCCTAGAGTCCGACCTCTTCTACTCGGGTCAACGTCCAGCGGTTAACGTTGGTATCTCCGTATCCCGTGTAGGTGGTAACGCTCAGATTAAAGCGATGAAGAAGGTTGCCGGTACACTCCGTCTTGACCTTGCTGCATATCGCGAGTTGCAAGCTTTTGCTCAGTTCGGTTCCGATCTGGACAAATCGACGCTTGCTCGTCTGAACCGCGGTGCTCGCATGATGGAGATCCTTAAACAAGGAATTAACGAGCCAATGCCTGTTCAAAAACAAGTTGTAAGTTTGTTCACGGCGACGAAAGGTCACTTGGATGATATTCCGGTTGTAGACGTACTTCGTTTCGAGAAAGAATTCCTATTCCACCTCGAATCCAACGAGCCAGCAATCCTTCAATCGATCGTCGACACGAAAGACATTACAGCGGATAACGAGAAGGCATTGATCGATGCGATCAATAAATTCAAAAAAGGCTTTAACGTCTCGGCATAACGAGCGTCATATAACCGAGCCTTCAGCGGATCGGTATCCTGTATTAACTTGGGTGAAGACAAGGCGCTCGCAAGTTTGCATTTGAGCCTTGTCTGCCAAGTTTGAAAGAGGTGAAATCATGGCAAAAGGAATGCGCGATATAAAACGCCAGATTAAGAGCGTTCAGAATACAAAGCAGATTACGAAAGCGATGGAAATGGTCGCAGCAGCGAAGCTTAGAAGAGCGCAGGAGAAGGCTGAGGCCGCTCGCCCCTACGCAGACAAGCTGAAAGAAGTGGTCGGTGGAATTGCAGCGGGTACGAAAGGGATAAAACATCCGATGCTGCAGAGCCGCGACGTAAAGAAGACGGGATATCTCGTAATTACGTCGGACCGCGGACTATGTGGTGGCTCCAACACTAACGTTATTCGTACTGTAATGAATACGATTCGCGAAAATCATAAATCGAGTGATGAATATTCACTATTCGTCATCGGGCGTAAAGGACGGGACTATTTCCGACGTAGAGAGCTTCCGATTGTACAGGAAGTGACGGAATTGTCTGATTCCCCGTCTTTTTCGGATGTTAAGTCAGTCGCTTCGAAGGCCGTGCAATTCTTTGAAGATGGCAAGTACGACGTACTTTACATTTTCTACAACGAATTCGTAAATGCCCTGACCCAAATCCCTATGAAGAAGCAGCTGCTTCCACTAGATGATATGAAGGTCGAGGGTGCCGCATCTAGCTATGAATATGAACCTTCTGCGGAAGAAGTGCTTGATGTATTGCTTCCGAAATATGCAGAGACTTTAATTTATAGTGCGGTACTCGATGCGAAAGCAAGTGAGCTGGGCGCGAAGATGACAGCAATGGGCAGCGCAACGAAGAATGCGACGAAGATGATCAACGAATTGACATTGACGTTCAACCGTGCGCGTCAGGCTGCGATTACGCAAGAAATTTCCGAGATTGTGGCTGGAGCGAACGCTCAGTCTTAATAGATGGGTTTAGGAGGGTAAAGCATGAAAAAGGGACGCGTTATTTCCGTTACGGGTCCGGTTGTTGACATTGAATTCGAACGTGGTCAATTGCCGGAAATTCTGAACGCGATCAAAATTGAACAACCAGCGAAATCCGAGAAAGAAGTTTCTGTGAACTTAATCGTAGAAACGGCGACTCACCTAGGTGATAACTTGGTTCGTTGTATCGCGATGTCCTCAACAGATGGTCTCGTTCGCGGCACTGAAGCAGTAGACTTGGGTGCTCCGATCTCCGTTCCTGTTGGTGAAGCAACACTTGGCCGCGTATTTAACGTACTTGGCGAAGCTATCGATAAAAAAGGTGAAGTGACTGCAGCAGTTCGCAACCCAATTCACCGTCCGGCTCCTTCTTTCGATGAGCTTTCTGTACAAGCAGAAATCCTCGAGACAGGGATCAAAGTTATCGACTTGCTTGCTCCATATACAAAAGGCGGTAAAATCGGTCTTTTCGGTGGTGCAGGTGTAGGTAAAACCGTTACAATCCAAGAGTTGATCAACAACATCGCACAAGAGCACGGCGGTATCTCCGTATTCGCGGGTGTTGGTGAGCGTACGCGTGAAGGTAACGACTTGTACCATGAGATGACAGATTCCGGCGTTATCGGCAAAACTGCGATGATCTTCGGTCAGATGAACGAGCCTCCAGGTGCACGTCTTCGTGTCGCTCTGACAGGTCTTACAATGGCTGAATATTTCCGTGATGAAGAAGGAAAAGACGTTCTCTTGTTCATCGATAACATCTTCCGCTTTACTCAAGCAGGTTCTGAGGTATCCGCACTACTCGGACGTATGCCGTCCGCGGTAGGTTACCAACCAACGCTTGCGACAGAGATGGGTCAATTGCAAGAGCGTATTACATCGACGAAGAAAGGTTCTGTAACATCGATTCAAGCGATTTACGTACCTGCCGATGACTATACGGATCCAGCTCCAGCAACAACGTTTGCTCACTTGGATGCAACGACGAACTTGGAGCGTAAAATCTCTGAGATGGGTATCTTCCCAGCGGTAGATCCGCTCGCTTCCAGCTCCCGTATCTTGGCGCCGGAAATCGTAGGGGAAGAGCACTATAACGTAGCACAAGGCGTTAAACGTATTCTTCAACGTTATAAAGAATTGCAAGACATCATCGCGATCCTTGGTATGGATGAGCTTAGCGAAGATGATAAATTGACCGTTGCTCGTGCGCGTAAAATTCAACGTTTCTTGTCCCAGCCATTCCACGTGGCAGAGCCTTTCACAGGCAACAAAGGTATCTATGTACCAATTAAAGAAACGGTTCGCTCATTCAAAGAAATCTTGGATGGTAAACATGACGAGCTTCCAGAAGCAGCATTCATGTACGTTGGTACAATTGAACAAGCTGTAGAGAAAGCGAAAACGTTGTAATAAACGTGAGCGTTAGGAGGGTTCGATGTGAGTACCTTTTTATTGGAAATCGTAACTCCAGAGCGTAAAGTGTACGCAAAGGAAGTCAATATGGTTAGCGTAAAGGGAGTCGAGGGTGAGCTAGGTATTCTAGCGCACCACATTCCGCTCGTAACACCTTTGAAGGTTGCTCCCGTGGTCATCAAGACGAACGGCAAAGTGGAAGAACTTGCAGTTCATGGTGGATTCGTTCAAATTGGCAAAGACAAAGTGGTCATCCTCGCTGAGACGGCTGAACTTCCTGGCGATATCGATTATAACCGGGCAAAGGCAGCAAGAGAGCGCGCTGAGCGTCGTCTTGCCAACAAGAAGGATAACATTGATCACCGCCGTGCAGAGCTGGCTCTCCAAAGAGCGCTTGCTCGTATCGAAGTGAGTGAACACAAGATCTAACATCCCCCTAAATCCCCCTTCACCATTGAAGGGGGACCCCAGGGCGCTGACGCCCCTGAACCCCGTAAACTGGGCTGATTGAGCTGCGGTTGCGCGGGTTTAGGTTGGGGTGGTGGGTGGAGCGCTATGAAAAAGCCTGATTCAACGTGCTGGTTGGCACGTTGGATCAGGCTTTTTCTGCTTGCATGCGTCGGGGTTTAGTTTCGTCAAAGCGGATGGGTGGAAAGATCGGCGTATGGCGGGAGTGGAGCTAATGTGTGCAAGGAGCGTCCCGGTACGACCGTCTTGGCCTATGACTAATCCAGCGTCCCTACTTTACGTCATGATTTGCGAGCGTGTTGAACCAGAAGCATTCTTCTCGCCAGTTATCATATTTTCAAATACTATCTTTGAGAAGTATTTTGGTCTCTCATTATATGATGATAATGGTAATGATGGTGATGATGGACGAAGTGATGACCCTGTGGGTGACTTTGAGTATGAAAATGGGGATGATGCATGTGTTCATGACCTTGATGTGAATAGGGTTGTGGATCGGGATCCCTTTGTTGAGACCCTTGAACACTATACTTTTCTTGATTCATTGTATATCTCCTTTCACTATTTGAATAATTCATCTTATGTCTATACAGGATTAGTGACACTTGACCTAGAGGAAATGGGCTGTTTACAAAAACCCAAAATAGGTGTGGAGCTTCGTTGGGAGCTAACGGCTCGTTAACTGTGTATAGCCGACGGCTAACGAATCCATGAGCGCTTATTCGTGCTAAAATTTGCGTTTTGATTTTCTAACTGGAACCGTAAGAGCGAAAAAAGTTCGCTTTGAAGGCGAATAAGCTCAATACGGTTCGTTACGACACTTTGCGGGCAACATAGAGCAAGTGTTAACCGAGAAAAGAATGAATTCGAGTTCTCAAGGGACTGGCATGCTGCATTTCCGAAGGGAGCCCCGTTTAGGCCTATGGCTATAACGGGGCTCTTGCTGTCCTACCCCTTTGTGATGAAAGGGGTGAGGCAGGCGATGGAGATGAAAATGCACAAGGAAAAGCTGGTGTATCGGTTGGAGAGCGGAGCGTTCGCCTTTGAAATCGGGAAAACACCATAACTCATCCAATCACATTTCCTGATTTCAACAGCGATGGAAACCGATACACCTGCGTTCCCCCACTACATGTTCATCTCCATCCACTTGCCACAATACATTTCCGTCACAAACTCTTCACGAATTTACATGTCTTCTCCGTCATATATAGCAAGTACATGGGTTGTTAGACACGCTAAAAAATACGTCGAAAACTACAAATGAAAACCCAGGTTTTGGATAGACGACATTGGTAGGTTTTGTTATAATTGTTACGGGTTTATTACAGTTTTTTTCATTTTGTATAACAAAATTATATAGTGGTGAACGGAGGCGAGGGAGGACATGGAGTACTCGAATAACTATGTCATTGTAGCGATCTTCATTGTGCTGGGGATTTTGTTACCAGTGGTAGCGCTTACAGTGGGAAGATTTCTAAGACCTAGCAAACCTACCGAAATCAAGCAAACAACCTATGAAAGTGGGAATGAGCCGGTAGGGGTAGGGCAGGTACGATTTAATATCCGTTATTACCTGTTTGCTCTGATGTTTGTTATTTTCGATGTGGAGACCGTGTTTCTTTACCCGTGGGCCGTTGCGTATAATCAGCTTGGACTCTTCGTACTTGTTGAGATGCTGATTTTTGTCGCATTGTTGCTTGTGGGGCTCATATACGCTTGGAAGAAGAAGGTGCTCAAATGGAACTCAATTTAGAATCAATCAGTCCTGAGGAACGTCAGGAGCTAGAACGAAATGTATTCATGGGAACACTGGAACAATTGAAGGCGTGGGCGCGAAGCAACTCGCTCTGGCCGCTTACCTTCGGGCTTGCATGTTGTGCGATTGAAATGATGGGAACGGGAGCCTCCCACTATGATTTGGACCGATTTGGCGTTATATTCCGCACATCGCCTCGTCAATCTGACGTGATGATCGTGGCAGGGACAGTAACGAAGAAAATGGGTCCTTTATTGCGTCGTCTATACGATCAAATGCCTGAACCGAAATGGGTTATTGCGATGGGGTCTTGCGCAACCGCAGGCGGTCCTTATGTGAAATCTTATGCCGTCATGAAAGGTGTGGATCAGATCGTACCAGTCGATGTCTACATCCCGGGCTGCCCGCCGAACCCGGCTGCATTAATCTACGGGATTAATAAATTACAAGAGAAGATTCGATATGAAGCGAAGACCGGGAAGCAGGTGACGAACCGATGAGCGACGAGCAGGACGTAAAGCCTGATAAACCGGAACGCAAGATCATGACGCCGGAGGAACGCGAAGCGAAGATCAAGGCTGCAGCAGAAGCAAGAGAAGCGCGAGAACGTGCGAAGGCAGAAGCAGCCGGTGAAGCACCGGCAAAGGCGGAAACAGATACGACGGAGGCGCCTGCGGCGGAAGCATCTACGGATGGCACTGCAGCTGCGAAACCGGAACGTAAGATCATGACGCCGGAGGAGCGCGAGGCGAAGATTCAAGCGGCAGCGGAGGCACGTGCGGCACGCGAACGCGCAAAAGCCGACGCAGGTGGCGGAGATGCACCGGCAGCGGAAGGTGCTGCTGAAGCGAAGCCTGAGCGTAAGGTGCTGACGGACGAAGAGAAGGAAGCGAAAGCCAAGGCAGCAGCAGAAGCAAGAGCAGCCAGAGCCAAAGCGAAGGAAGAAGCGGAGGCCGCTGAAGCTGCGCCGAAGGAGCCTTCCTATAACCAGCCTCGCTTAGACCGTGCCATTGCGATTCTCAAAGAGAAAATAGCAGAAGACGTGGTGGAAGAGTCCTCGATTAACGAGAACAACAACCATCTTCCGACGCTGACGCTTAAGAATGAGCATTGGTACAAGAGTGCAGAGCTGCTCAAGCATGACCCGGAATTTCAATGCGACTACCTTCGGAATGTGTCGGGTACCGACCATGAGACGCATATGGAAGTGGTCTATCATATGGTATCCATCGCGACGCAGCACGAATATTGCATTCGTGTGAAGACGGATCGTGATCAGCCGTCCGTCGATTCGGTGACACCGATTTGGCAAACGGCCAATTGGAATGAGCGTGAAATCTATGACTTACTTGGTATCGCTTTTCCGGGTCATCCCGATTTGCGCCGCATTATGATGTCCGACGATTGGGTGGGGCATCCACTGCGCAAAGACTATGTACCGCTAGATTCGGAGGTGTAATCACGCGTGATTCGGACAGAAGAACTTCTATTGAACGTAGGACCGCAGCATCCCAGTACCCATGGCGTATTTCGGATCGTCGTGAAATTGGATGGCGAAGTGATTAAGGAAGCCACACCTGTTATGGGCTATCTCCACCGGGGGACAGAGAAGCTGGCTGAGGATTTGAACTATACGCAGATTATCCCTTATACCGACCGTATGGATTACGTGTCTGCCATGACGAATAACTATGTGCTGGTGCATGCGGTAGAGAAAATGATGCAGCTCGAAATCCCTGAGCGTGCGGAATATCTAAGACTGATCGTGATGGAGCTGCAGCGTCTCGCGAGCCACATGGTATGGTGGGGAACCTACTTGCTGGATATTGGCGCAATGAGCCCTTTCCTATATGCTTTCCGGGATCGCGAGATTATCATCGATTTGTTCAATGAACTGTGCGGGGCTCGTCTAACTTATAACTATATGCGTGTAGGCGGTGTGAAGTGGGATGCATCGGATAGCTGGATCGATAAGGTGCGCGAGTTCATTCCTTACATGAAGAAGAAGCTCGTCGAGTATGACAACCTGGTCAGTGGGAACGAGATCTTCCTACAGCGAATTATCGGGGTCGGCAAGTATGATGCTCAGACGGCGATTGATTATGGATTAAGCGGAGCGAACTTACGGTGTACCGGAGTGAATTGGGATCTGCGGAAAAATGAGCCGTACAGCATCTACGATCGGTTCGATTTCGATGTCCCGCTCGGTACCAATGGCGATTGCTATGACCGCTATGTCATTCGGATGGAAGAGATGAGACAAACACTGCGTATCCTAGAGCAAGCGATTGAACAATTCCCGAAGGACGGCGAGATTATGGGCAAAGTTCCACGTGTCATTCGTCCGCCGGCAGGCGAGATCTATGCGCGCATCGAATCGCCACGTGGTGAGATCGGTGCTTATATCGTCTCGAAAGGGAAAGCAGAACCGTATCGCTTGAAGTTCAGACGCCCTTCCTTCGTGAATCTGCAGATTTTACCGAAGCTGCTCGTCGGGGAGACCATGACGAACCTCATTACGATTCTGGGCGGCGTCGATATCGTCGTTGGGGAGGTTGACTGTTAATGGGCGCTTGGTTGCAAGAGTCGTTAACTTGGACGAATTTTGCTATATTTCTAGCCTGGAGTGTAGTTTTTCTATTCATTGTATTAGGGTTCGTAACCTATGCCATCTACTACGAACGCAAAGTCATTGGATGGATGCAAGGTCGGATCGGTCCGAACCGCGTAGGCCCTTTCGGATTGTTCCAGACGGTTGCTGATATTATGAAGTTGCTGATGAAAGAGGATACCATTCCTCGCGCGGCGGACCGTTGGCTATTCATCCTCGCTCCGGTGATTACGTATGTACCTGCTTTTGCGGTATTGGTCGTCATTCCTTATACGGATTCGTTATATTTTACCGACTTGAATGTCGGATTGTTATACTACGGTGCATTATCTTGTATTTCGACGATTGGGATTATTCTCGGCGGCTGGGCTTCCAATAACAAATACTCCTTGCTCGGTGGGATGCGTTCCGCTGCGCAGATGATTAGTTACGAGATCCCGCTCGTCATTTCCATTGTCGGTGTCATTATGACCAGTGGCAGCTTAAGCCTCCGCACGATCGTGAATGGCCAAGGGGATGCCTTCTGGCAGTGGAACTTCCTGCCGCAAATCATTGGATTCGTTGTCTTCATTATCGCAGCGGTCTCCGAGCTAAACCGGACGCCATTCGATTTACCTGAAGCAGAGTCTGAGCTCGTTGCAGGGTATCACGTCGAATATAGTGGTTTCCGATTCGCATTCTTCATGCTGGCAGAGTATGTCTATATGTTTGCAATTGCAGCATTAACGACGGTTCTATTCCTCGGTGGATGGCATGCGCCGCTTCCGTTCCTTACATTCATTCCGGGCATCATCTGGTTCATTTTGAAATTCGCATTTTGCGTGTTCTTCTTGTTCTGGCTGCGTGCGACGATGCCGCGGATTCGTGTGGATCAGCTTATGAGCTTCGGCTGGAAAGTACTGCTCCCGCTATCGCTCCTGAATGTGTTCGTGACGGCCATCTACATGGAACTATTCATCAAATAGAAGGGGAGAGTACCGATGAAGGGATTACTTAAAGGGCTGGGTGTCACGTTCAAGACGATGACCGCCAAAAAAGTAACATATAAATACCCGGATGTACCGCTCGAAATGCCGGATCGCTTTCGTGGAATTCAGTATTTTGATCCGGAGAAATGCATCGTGTGCAATCAGTGTGCGAGAATCTGTCCGACAGAATGTCTGACGCTGACGGGTAAACCGAATCCGGATCCCGAGAAGAAAGGGAAAGTGATCGACACGTTCGACATCAACTTCGAGCTCTGCATTCTCTGTGATCTATGTACCGAAGTCTGTCCGACGGAAGCTGTCGTCATGACGAATAATTTCGAGCTTGCAGCCTATAGCCGTGATGATCTATTCAAGAATAAAGAGTGGTTGTACGAGAACAACAACAATATTCGTAAGGAGAATAACTCGGCGATGACGACGAGGGGGGGCGTCAAGAAAGATGTTTAATTTGAGCTTCCAGCTGACAGGCGAATATGTCGCCTTCTTCATCCTCGCCGTATGCATTATCGCCGGCGCGGTCTTAATGCTTAGCTTCAATAAAGTCATTCATATGGTGGTCTCGCTCGCATTTGCTTTTATCGGGCTGGCAGGGATGTACGTGCTACTAAACGCGGAATTTGTTGCCTTCGTCCAAGTGCTCATCTATGCAGGAGCCATCTCCATCCTCATGATCTTCGGCATTATGATGACGCGCCATGATCAGAAGGATGAGGAGCTCCGCAGACCGTGGCACGAGGCTATAACAGCGGTAGGATGTCTAGCGTTGTTCGGATTATTGTTCTACGCCATTCGCGTAACGGAGCTGCCTGCAGCAACTTGGGATCCTCCGCAGAATAATACGCTAGAGATCGGGAAGCTGCTCTATACGGAGCATGTTATCCCATTTGAGCTGATGTCGGTGCTGCTCACGGTTGCGTTTATCGGGGCAATCGTGATCGCCAAAAGGGAGGAGGACTAAGATGAGCGGAATGTTAGGGTCGTATCTGATGCTCGCTGCCATTTTGTTCTGCCTTGGTCTGTACGGTGCATTAACGAAACGGAGCGCTGTTGTCGTCCTATTATCCATTGAATTGATGCTGAATGCGGTGAACTTGAATCTCGTCGCATTTTCGAAATATGGGGTTGTTCCAGGACTGAAGGGCCAGATCTTCTCGCTCTTTAACATCTCGATTGCCGCTGCGGAAGCTGCGATCGGTATCGCGATCCTCATCGCGTTATACCGGAATAAGGGAACAGCGAATGTGGATGAATTCAATGAGATGAAGCGATAACCAATAGGAGGAAATGCAATGGAATTTGTCTACTCGCAATATGCCTTTGTCGTTCCGATCCTCCCGCTGATCGCCTTCCTAATTCTAACGGCACTGGGACGGCAGATGAAAGAGGTCGGTGGATGGATCAGTATTCTATTTACGCTCGCATCTTTCATCTATGCCTTGCTCATAGGAATCGAGCGGATCGGCGGTCAGGCAGAGGACTATACGAAAAATATGGATTGGATAAGGTTCGGCGACGTACACTTAACGGTCGGGTTCGAAGTCACGAATCTGAATGCGCTGATGCTTATGATCGTGACGTTCGTCAGCTTACTCGTGAATATCTATTCGAGAGGATATATGAAGGGCGATGACCGGATTAATATTTTCTTCGCCTACGTCTCTCTGTTTACCTTCTCCATGTTGGGGTTGGTTATTTCATCGAATGTATTAGAATTGTATATCTTCTGGGAGCTTGTAGGGGTCTGTTCCTTCCTCTTGGTCGGGTTCTGGTATCAGAAACCTGCAGCCAAAGCAGCCGCGAAGAAAGCTTTTATCGTCACACGGATTGGGGATGTCGGGCTTTTCATCGCGATCCTGCTGCTGTACGTCTACATGCCGGATCACGCACTGGATTTCGCCTCCATTCATAATGTGTTCACGCAACCCGATGTGATGGCTGCGGCGGGTATTAGTGCAGGGATCTCAACGCTGATTGCCATTCTGATCTTCGTCGGCGCGATGGGTAAATCCGGACAATTCCCATTACATACGTGGCTGCCGGACGCCATGGAAGGTCCTACCCCGATCAGTGCATTGATCCATGCCGCAACGATGGTTGCAGCGGGCGTGTACTTGGTTGCAAGAACCTTCGAGGTATTCCATGCTTCACCGGCAGCGATGGAGGTCGTCGCCTATGTCGGCGGGTTCACAGCGATCTTCGCTGCGACGATCGGGATTGCACAGAACGATATCAAACGGATTCTTGCCTACTCGACAGTCAGTCAGCTCGGGTATATGATGATGGCGCTTGGTATTGGGTCCGTTACGGCAGGGATGTTCCACTTGTTCACGCACGCGTTCTTCAAAGCACTCTTGTTCCTTGGCGCAGGCAGTGTGATCCATGCGGTGAACAAACAGGATGTGAACGAAATGGGAGGCCTAGGCTCCAAAATGAAGATCACGGCTTGGACATTCGGCATTGGCGCATTAGCCTTATCCGGTGTTCCGCCATTCTCCGGGTTCTGGTCGAAGGATGCGATTCTGACCGCAGCGTGGGAAGGCCACAAAGGGTTATTCGTTGTTGGAATCATTGCTGCATTCTTCACCGCATTCTATATGTCGAGACTGTTCTTCTTGGTCTTCACAGGTAAATCAGAAGCTGCCAAGGATGCGCATGAATCACCAGCGACGATGACGATTCCGCTCGTGCTGCTCGCGATTCTGGCTGTCGTAGCAGGGTTCGTCTTTACACCGTTCAATAGCTGGTTCGGAACTTGGCTCGAAGGTACGGAGACAGAAGAACATGCCAATGTGATCGTGATGATCCTATCGACGATCGTCGGCTTGCTGGGGATCGGGCTCGGATGGCTCATTTATCGCAAAAAATCGATCTCGCGCGATGCTATTACAGCCAGTGCACCATGGCTTACCAAATTGCTCGCGAATAAATATTATATCGATGAGCTCTATCAAGTTATTATTGTAACTCCACTGCGTGCGATTGGCGTCGCGCTCACTGCCTTCGATCAATGGATCGTGGATGGCGTCGTTCGCGGCGTTGCGGGATTAACCGTCCTGACAGGACGGACTTCGACGCGGATGCAGAACGGCCAGGTACAGACTTATGGATTGATTACGCTGCTCGGTTGCGTCATTCTGATCTTGGCGATTGTCGGAAGGAGGTTATGGTAGATGATTGCGAATTTTCCGATTCTTACGCTCATCGCCTTGTCTCCGCTGCTCGGGGTACTCATTTTATTATTCATGCCGCAAGAGAAGAGCAGAGCGATGAAAGTGATTGCCATCGCTTCGACGGTGCTCACACTAGGTCTCACCATATGGCTGTACGCAGCTTACGATTATAGTACGAAGGGCACGGCCTATGAAGAGAATGTACGATGGATCCATATCGCGCTGAACAAAGAGTTCATGGCCGATCAATTTGCATCGTACAGCATTCAATTTAATTATCATCTAGCCGTTGACGGCATCTCGCTTCTGCTCGTCCTTCTGACGGCGATCGTGAGCGTCATGGCTGCGCTTGCGTCGTTCCATATTAAGAAGCGGACGAAAATGTACTTTATTTTATTCTTGCTTCTTGAAGTGGGCATGTTCGGCGTATTCATGGCAAGAGACTTGTTCTTGTTCTTCTTGTTCTTCGAAGTCACCTTGGTCGCGACGTACTTCTTAATCGGGATTTGGGGTTACGGCGGCCGCGAACGCGCGGCGAACAAGTTCTTGATCTATAACGGATTCGGCTCGGCACTTATGCTGATTGCATTTACATTATTAATTGCAACCGCGGGATTCACGGCCGATACAGCTGCGAATGCGCAAGGGCATTATATGTATTCCGGCAGCTTATCGACGATTATGCAGAACCTGCTGGACCCGAACTCCTATGTCAATATGAAGCCGGAACAAATGACCAATGCTTTCTATATGTCGGAAGGCATGCAGACGACGATATTCGTCTTGCTGCTCGTCGCATTCGGTATTAAGCTTCCATTCTTCCCATTCCATACGTGGATGCTCAAGGTCCATAATGAAGCGCCTCCAGCTGTCGTTATGATTCACTCGGGTATTCTGCTCAAGATGGGTGCGTACGGTCTCATTCGGTTCGGACTATTCTTATTCCCGCACCAAGCGGAATCGTGGTCAACGACGCTAGCGATTCTCGGGGTTGTCAATATTCTATATGGTGCCGTGCTCGCACTCGTCCAACGAGAGTTCAAGCTTGTACTAGCATATTCGAGTATCAGCCATATGGGCGTTGTGCTTCTAGGACTTTCGGCACTGAATGAAGTTGGTCTGCAAGGCGCGATGTATCAGATGATCTCGCACGGATTTATCTCGGCCCTGTTCTTCTTGATCGTCGGTAGTCTGTATGAACGGACACGTACGACGCAGCTGGATGAGCTGGGCGGACTTGCACGAAGTGTGCCTTTCATGAGCGGCATCCTGCTTATTGCCGGTCTTGCGTCTTTAGGATTGCCGGGACTATCGGGATTCGTCGGCGAATTCCTCTCCTTCCTCGGATTGTTCAGTACGATGAAAGTCGTTGCGGTAGTCGGGGCACTGGGGATTATTCTCGGCGCTGTCTACGTTCTGCGAGGGGTGCTAGGCATCACCTATGGTCCGATGGAAGATCGTTATATCGGGATCCGCGATGCTCGTCTAATTGAGGCCATTCCGATGATCGCATTGACTGCCTTGATCGTATTGCTCGGCGTCTACCCTACGGTACTCGTTGATCCGCTGCAGCACAGCTTTGACCAATTTCTACAATTCATCAAGGTAGGAGGTTAGTCCCATGAATCCAACTGAAACAATTACGCCGCTGCAATGGGCCGATCTTGCCACCTTAGCACCGGAATTAACATTGGTCATCGCGGCAATACTCCTATCTCTGATAGATTTATTCTTGCCGAAAAGAATCAATCGTGATGGGCTAGGCGCATTCTCCTTAATAGCAGTACTCATCTCCCTTGGGTTTGTTGTCTGGCGGATGATCGATATGAGCAGCGGGGCAGAGTCGGCTTCGGCAGCTCAGGCACTGCATCTTCTGGGTCAGAGCTACCGGGTGGATGATTTTGCGAATCTGCTGAAAATCATTTTCTTAAGCGGTACGGCACTTATTATCTTTATGAGTCTAGGATCGATTCGTGAGGAAGAGATTCCGCATAAGGGTGAATATTACTACTTATTATTGCCTGCGGTTCTCGGTGCGATGATGATGGCATCCTCTGGAGACCTTATTACGCTCTACGTTGGACTTGAATTGCTCAGTATCACTTCCTATGTGCTTGTCGCGCTGAAGAAGAACGATCTTAAATCCAATGAGAGTGCTTTCAAATATGTCGTGCTTGGCAGTATCTCTTCGGCCTTTATCTTGTACGGGATGTCTTTCCTCTACGGGATGTCAGGATCAACGGATCTTGCCACAATTGCACAGATGTTGTCGCAGCATTTAGCTGATTTCAAGGTCTTAATCTATGTTAGCTTCTTCTTGATGCTCGGAGGTTTCGGGTTCAAAATTGCAGTTGCTCCGTTCCACGTATGGGCGCCGGATGTGTATCAGGGTGCGCCGACGCCGGTTACTGCGTTCCTCGCGGTTGTATCAAAGGCGGCAGGGTTTGCGATCTTGTTCCGGATCGTCTATAACGTATTTTTCCCGCTTGCGAGCCAAGAGTACATGTATATTAGCGGCGATGTGATGCTGACACTCCTGATCGTGGCGGCCATTGCTATGGTCATCGGGAATACGGCAGCACTTCGTCAGCGGAATGTCAAACGGTTGCTTGCTCTGTCCGGCGTTGCTAACGCAGGGTATTTGCTCGTACCTATCGGGCTATCGATGACACCGCTGCACGTCTCGAATTTCTCTGAGTTCGCTTTCTATCTGATTGCATACCTGTTCATGAATATCGGTGCCTTCGCGGTGGTGATGATCGTGAGTCGGGATGCGGGACATGATGAGGTTAGCGGGTTCGCGGGCTTGTATTACCGTGCTCCTTTTACAGCCGTGGCTATGACGATTCTGCTCTTATCCTTTGCGGGAATTCCGCTCACAGGCGGATTTATCGGGAAGTTGTTCATTGTTCTTGGTGCGGCGCAAATGAAAGCGTATTGGATTGCTGCAATCATGATCATCACCAGTGTCATTTCACTCTACTATTACTTCGGTATTATTCGCCAAATGTATATGCGTTCCGTGGGTGAAATGCCGTCTATCCGCTTCCCTGCACCACTCGGGATTACGGTCTGGATCTGTGTTGCTGCAACGGCCTACCTCGGGGTTATGCCGAATACGGTGCTGGATGTGATCAACAAATTTTTTGCCCTATCGTTTGATTTATTCATTCGAGCAGGAAGTTAGCCGATATCATATTGAAGAGAAAGAGCCTTCCTTCGCGGAAGGCTTTTTATACTTGTAAAGAATTAATTCGTTTTCGGGTGGGGTTATTTTACCAGATACATTCTTTGACAAAGTTAAAGGGGATCAGGCGGCACGTATCGAAGAAATAGAGGTACCTATCTAAGAGTGAAGATGGCATAGGTAAATGGAAGGAAGAATAGGAGAAGCAATGAAACGATTAAGATATCGCTATGTCGTCATCGGGATGTGTATTCTGCTGCTGCAGTACATGATCGTGCCCGTAGGAATGATGGCGGCGAAGGCAGAACCGATGCAGATCCATACCGTGGATCGTATGGAGAATACGACTGCAGAACAACATAAAGAACAGCATGAAGAACAACATGAAGAGCAGCAAAAAGAGGAGCAACCAAAGTCCTGGATCGTGAAATGGAAGGGGCAAGTCCAAGATCAGGGTCTATTACAAGATACAGAAATACTAAGCAAGCAGGAAGCTCTAAATGTCTATGTGCTGCGATTGAAGCAGGATGTTGAGCCGATGGCTTGGCTCGCGCGGGCGAGGGAATCAGCGGAAGTTGAATATGTTCAACCGAACAATCCAGTATCCGTGCTTAGAGCGCCGAATGATAGCAGCTATGAGACACAGAAATTTTTGCGCCAGATTCATGCGGACTCGGCCTGGGAGCAAGTGACGGGCAATACCAAGCTAACCATTGGGGTCGTGGATACAGGGGTTGATTTGAAGCATCCCGATTTGCAGGACAATCTTGTGGATGGTGTGAACCTGATTAAGCCCAGTCAGCTCCCTCAGGATGATAATGGGCATGGGACAAGCGTTGCCGGTGTGATTGGCGCTGTCGGGAATAACCGATTGGGCGTTAGTGGCATATTATGGAATGCAAGAGTCATGCCGATTAAGGCGCTGGATTCCTCAGGTTCGGGTGATGAAGATAAGCTCGGGGAAGGGATTGTCTATGCGGTTGAGCATGATGTGAAAATCGTTGTGCTATCCGTAGGCTTGTATCGCTATTCGACGTATATGCAGCAAATCGTGCAATATGCCGAGAGCAAAGGGGTGCTCCTGATCGCCGCAACGGGCAACGACGCTGCAGAGTTAGCTGGTAAAGTCGCCGTGAAATATCCTGCGGCCTACCCTGAGGTGATTGCTGTCGGTGGGACAGCGGATTTGAAGACGGCAGAGCCTCGTTCGAACTATGGTCCAGAAGTGGATATTGTTGCACCTTGGAAGGTCTATACGACAGCGCTTGGCGGGGGCTACACCTATGATGAGGGTACCTCGATGGCCGCGCCGCAGGTAGCAGCTGTCGCTGCGATGATCTGGTCTAAATATCCGGACATGAAGCCGTACCAGATACGAAATTTAATACGCCAGTCGGCACAGGACCTTGGAACGATGGGATGGGATGCGAAAACGGGGTATGGATTGCTCCGAGCAGATCGAGCATTGACGATGAAGCCAAAGGAGGATATTTACGAGGATAACGGAAGTCGTGAGATCGCGAAGGCGTTTCCGATTGATACTTCCATGTCTGCTGTATTGCAGGGGGAGGACGAAGACTGGTTCTATGTGAATGCTCCTTATGATGGGACATTAACAATCCAGACGCAGCTCATTCAAGGTGGAACACCGCTGCAATTAACCTATTATACTGCGACTAAAGCCGGAGGGACCAAAGTTGCAAGCCTGACGAACACAAAGACACAGATCCCCGTGAAGAAAGGCAAAAATGTATTGCAGTTCAAGTTAACGAATATGAAATCCAAAACACCTGTCACGTATAAATTGACATCAAGATTTACGATCTACAGCGATCCATACGAGCATAACAATAAGCAGTACCAAGCTTTTACACTGCCATCGCGAAGTCAGGAGGTCGTTGGGACTTTCCATCAAGATAGCGATGAAGATTGGTTCGTGTTCCGTGTGAACGCTCAAGGGACGTTAAGATTTAAGCTCGATAGCGATTCAGCCCGGATAGATCCTGCGATGGATATCATCGGACCGGGCATGGAGAAGTTAACGATAGATTCCTTCAGTGAGGATAGCTCGGACAGTGAGAGTATTACGATGATGGATAGTAAACCAGGTCAATACTATATCCGGGTCTATAATGCGATTTCGCCCAAAGCAAGCGCTGTTGCGGCAGAATATAAGCTATCTATTCAATACGTAACACAGTATACGGATCCGAATGAGCCGAATGACAAGAGTTATCAAGCGGTCACAGCAGTATCGGATACGGATTATATGGGGGTATTCGGATCAGATGCGGACGTGGATTGGTTCGAATATCGTGTGGACCAGAAGAGTTATGTGGAGCTAAGTGTTCGAGGTATTCCCTCGAACCGGGTGGTGACCATGAGTGTCTATGATCGCAAGCAGAAGGCATTATTTAAGATGTCGAATAGCTCAGGCAATACGTCGCTCAAATCAGCGAGGATCATGGAGCCGGGTACGTATCTCGTACGATTGTCCACCAATCAAATGTTCAATAGTCAATATTATCAGTTTAAAATGCACGCAGAGACGCTCGTCGCCGGTTTTCGTGATATCGAAGGCCACTGGGCGGTTCCAGCGATTACTGCCTTAACGGAGCGGCGCTGGATCGGCGGGTATGAAGGCTATCGCTTTGAGCCCGATCGTGGTATTACACGAGCAGAGGCTGTGTCCATCTTAAGCAAGGCCTATAAATTCAAAGCAGCGAACCCTGTTCAATACCGCGATGTGAATGTGAAGCACTGGGCTTACGCTGATATTGCCAAAGCCGCAGGTGCAGGGATTGTTCATGGATATCAAGATGGCAGCTTTGCACCGAATCGATTTGTGACGCGCGCGGAGATGGCCGTCATGATCGGAAATGCGATGAAAGAGAAGCCGAGAGCAAATTCGAAGAGTCCCTTTACAGACGTGAGTGTGAATCATTGGGCTGCTCCCATGCTGAGTCAAATGAAATCACGCGGATTTCTGAAGGGGTACAGTAATGGTTCTTTTAAGCCGGATGTAGCGGCGAGCCGGGCTGAATTCTCGACGATGCTGTATGAAATACTAGTGAAATAATTGTTAAATGTTGGGTTGAAATTGGGAGGAGGAGCGTATGGTATGGATGATTCGATGACATCGCTGGTTGGCTTAAGTGGGTTGGTCGGTATTATCGTAACGTTAGGTTGTATTGGACTCGCTTGGTGGGCGCTTCAAGTTGTGAAGTTTGATATGTTCTTGAGGAATGCCAAGGGGCCCCAAGGGAAGCTGCTGCACGTGTTCCTATCGGTGATTATCGGTCATTGGGTATCTGAATTTGTGCTCCAATATTGGGAATGGACACAGCGGTTAAAGGGGCTCTTCTAATTCGAGATTGGGCGAGTGCAAGTCGTGTCGAATAACATCGAACAATTGTGTGAAGACTGGTAAATAAGAAAACGATTAGAAATGTTAAGATTTTGTAACTTTTTCACGAAGATCTTGAATCACTTACGAAAATAACCCTTGTAAGTCTTTAGGGTTGAATGTTAATATGAAATCTGAGTTAAAACAGGCGTGTCATTATCTTTGTTATTTTGGAGAAAATGGTAAAAATTTATCGCGGAGGGAACCAGAATGAGCAAATTTATCGTCCGCGGCGGCAAACGGTTAACCGGAAGTGTTCGCGTCAATGGTGCAAAGAACTCTGTTCTTCCGATAATCGCTGCCTCTCTACTGGGGGAAGATGGAGTAAGCGTGATCTATGACGCACCTCCTCTTGACGATGTTATGACGATCAATAAAGTACTAGGGGTATTAGGGGCAGAGGTTACATATCTCAATGAAACGATCCGTGTCAATGCACAGAACATTGAGTCATGCGAAGCACCTTATGAATATGTTCGTAAAATGCGTGCATCGTTCCTTGTTATGGGACCTTTATTAGCACGATTGGGCCACACTCGTATTTCATTGCCAGGCGGCTGCGCGATCGGCACAAGACCGATTGATCAGCATTTGAAAGGCTTTGAAGCAATGGGTGCGGAAATTAGCCTTGGTCAAGGGTATATCGAAGCGAAAATTAATGGTCGTTTACGCGGTGCGAAGATCTATCTTGATGTCGCGAGCGTAGGGGCAACTGAAAATATTATGATGGCAGCGACGCTAGCTGAAGGCATGACAATCATTGAGAATGCAGCCAAAGAACCTGAGATTGTGGATCTCGCAAACTATCTGAATGCGATGGGTGCGAAGGTACGCGGAGCGGGTACTGGCATCATTCGGATTGAAGGTGTCGAGAAGCTGCAAGGTGCGGAGCATACGGTTATCCCGGATCGTGTTGAAGCGGGTACGTATATGATTGCAGCAGCAATGACAGGCGGCGATGTCTACGTTGAGGGCGCGATTGCTGATCATTTGGGTCCAGTCATCTCGAAAATGCAAGAGATGGGCGTTACGGTGGAGCCAGATGAGAATGGCATTCGTGTAATCGCGGACCGCCCACTTCGTTCGGTTGATGTGAAGACGTTGCCTTACCCAGGATTCCCTACGGATATGCAATCCCAGATGATGGCGTTGTTATTAATCTCTGAAGGGACTTCCGTTGTCACGGAGACGGTGTTCGAGAATCGCTTCATGCACGTGGAGGAGTTCATGAGCATGCGCGCATCCATTAAAGTGGATGGCCGTACGGCTATGGTTAGCGGCGGCTCGAAGCTCGTCGGTGCCAAAGTGATGGCAACCGATTTACGCGCAGGTGCGGCTTTAATCTGTGCGGGATTGGTGGCTGAAGGCACGACGGAAGTGAGTGGCGTACATCACATTGATCGCGGCTATGTGAATTTGGCGGAGAAGCTCTCGAAATTAGGTGCGGATATTTACCGCGTGTCCTATGATGAGTCGAAGCTGAATCCACTTGAAGCGGAGAAGAAAGAAGAGAAGAAACCGTTGTTCCAAGTACAGCCTACTTGGGCCTAAATAAGCTTTGGACGTGAGAGACCGAGACGACTTGTCGTTTCGGTCTTTTTGCGTTGCGGCCGAATAAGAAATGATGACTGAACCATGTCGAGAAAGTCGTGAAATACTAGGGATATTTGTTTTAGGGAATACTAGATTGGGATGGACTCTACATCTCATGTTAGTACTAGATCATAGAACGTGAATCTAAGCACGGCAAGGTGCAATTGATTCTATTCGGATCTATTCGGAGTTCTAGCATGTCTTCTCGCTTCATAAGATTAAGTAGAGTAGAAAGACAAGCAGACGGAGGAACCTAGCAATGACACGAATGACGGTGAAGCTTTCAGAGGATCATACCCGTCCTGTGGAGGACGGGCGCAAGAGCAGCGCCAACGCACGTGCGGAAGACCGCACCGTTCGCATCGGCGCCACCCCCGCGGGCGTGCAAGCCCCCGCCCGCGAACCCCGCGTCCCGCGCGGCGAAGTCGTCGCCCGCGCGGGACGCAAGCCGCCGCGCAGCAGGCTGACGCGGCGGGGGCCGCTCGCGTGGGCGGCGGGCATGCTCCTGCTGTGCATGATCATTCCCGCGCTGCTCGTGCAGCGGCAGGCAAGCCCTGTGACGGACGAGACGATCGCCGTCCGTGAACCCAAACCCGCGCCGAGCCCGCCTCTGCAAGAGGCTGTGCCGCGTGAACCGCTCGTCCGCGTCTACCTCGCGGGCGACCAAGCGATCGAGAAGGTGACGCTCGAGCAATATGTCCGCGGCGTCGTCGCAGCAGAGATGCCGAGCGAATTCGAGATGGAGGCGCTCAAGGCGCAGGCCATTGCAGCGCGTACCTTCATTGTCCGCCGCATGGCCGCGCAGGATACAACAGGCGTTCCTGTGAAGGGCGCCGATGTAACGGATACCGTTACCCATCAAGCCTACATGCCGCTGAAGACACTGAAGCAGAACGCGAACCGCAATAAGCTAGCTCGTGTGAGTCGAGCCGTTAGTGAGACACGCGGAATCGTTATGACGTATAAAGGCTCGCCGATCGAAGCTTCCTTTTTCTCGACAAGCAATGGATTTACAGAGAACTCGGAGGATGTGTGGCCGAACAAAATCCCCTATTTACGAAGTGTAGCGAGTCCTTGGGATAAGACGATAGCACCGCATTATACCGATACGATACGTATGACACTCGATCAATTCATGCGACGGTTGAAGGTATCCCCACCTTCCTTGCCTGCATCGGCAACACTTACACGGAAGCAGCAGGCTTATGCGAGCGCCGCCGAACCGCGTGTATTATCGAAAACCGAAGGCCATCGCATTAAGCTGATCCGAATTGGCGGCAAGAATTATACGGGTAAGGAAGTGCGCGAGAAGCTGGGCCTGCGTTCGAGCGAATTCACGTGGAAGATCATTAATGGCAATATCGAGATCACGACCTATGGATATGGTCATGGGGTTGGGATGAGCCAATGGGGAGCGAATGGTATGGCCAAAGAGGGCGCGTCCGTGGAAGAGATTCTGAAACATTATTATACGGGGATCGATTTGGAGAAATCATCCGAGTTCCTTCCTCAGGAATAACTAGCGAAGCGAGTCCGAACTTTACTAGCTTGTCGAGGCTGGTCATTCATAGCCTCGCAGCCCCCCGGCTCCCCCGATTTGCAGCATGTGGTTCTCTCTTCCCTTATATGAAATAAAAAAGGAGAGGAGGTAACTCTTGGAGGAGCCTGCGTTCGCTCTTTGGTAGCCCATTCCATCCATAACATCCAATCAAGGAATGGGCGGACAAGAAGCGACCGGAAAGAGATACCTTCTCCCACTACCTTTTCATATCAATCAATAATGCACAATCATGTTGGCAATCCCTCCCCACTATGAATCTTAAAAATTACTTTTCACATCACGTATAAAAGAAAAAGCCTTGGTAACAATGGTTATTGAGGTGATAGAGAATGAATAATGAACAGAACAAAAACAAAGCAGGTCATGAAGAATCTCCTAAAAATTCACTAGGGGCAACGGGCGCGAAGCCGTCTTCATGGAAAAGAGCAATGTCGAAGAAATGGGTATTTCCAGCAGTGTACATGGCAGCAATCGCAATCTTATTGACCGTATTGGTCGTCTACCAAGGGGCTAGATCCAAAACTAGTCCAGACCTCAGCACGAGCACCATCACCGAGAATGTAGACGGTACGACGGCAACAGATGCGGGCACGGATGGAAAAACACCGGATGCATCGGAAGTCGCAGCGAATAGCGAACCTATCGCTTGGCCAGTCGAGAATGAGAAAGATGTAAAAGTCGTTATGCCGTTCTATGATACGAACGATTCCTCTGAAGTTCATAAGGAGGCTATGGTCGAATACAACGATACATTCATTCCGAATGTGGGGATCGACCTAGCGCGTAAAGACGACAAGCCTTTCGAAGTTCTAGCTGCACTCAGCGGTAAAGTAACAAGAGCAGATAAGAACCCTGTCGCGGGTCAAGTTGTTGAGATTCAAAGTGCCGATGGTACAAAAACGATCTATCAGAGCTTGACAGATTTGAAAGTGAAGAAAGATATGGAGATCAAACAAGGCGATGTGATTGGTACAGCCAGCCGCAACGAACTTGAGAAAGATCTTGGCGTTCACGTTCACTTTGAAGTCCACAAAGACAACAAACCAGTGAATCCGCAGACGTTGTTAGGTAAACAATAATCTATACAGTTTAAACGCAGCCTTTATTCGGAATTTGCCGGATGAAGGCTTTCTTTTTTCATGCGAGTTTTCGTAGAGTCTTTCAGGTTTATTCAGGAAGCTTACAAATTTGTTATGGAGTTGTAAGTCAATTCAATAGCTGCATGCCGGCCTTTCCCGTAATGTTATGGATATAAGAAAGACATTAGAGAAAGGTTGATATCCTATGAAAAGATTTATGACCGTATCCATTGCATTTGTTTTTACGATGATCGTTCTGGTAGGTTGTTCGCCGATCGACTCTATTAAGAATTTGGTTGCGCCACAAGCGATGGGTGTCATCGCGTATGGTGATGAATCTGTAATAAAGGTGGATATCGCACGGTATCAAGAGGATCTGAAATCTTCCAACACGTACCCTGTCAAACTTGCGGATAATATCTTGGTCTTGAAGAGCAGTACAGCGCAATCATTGTTCGAGCAAGAGATGCTGCGTAAGGTGGTTCAGGACTCGAAAACCGAAGTGCTTACATCCTTGCCGACAGTCACGAAAGAAACAGGTATTTTATTCGCCAAGGAAAATGGCAGTCCGCTTAAGATCGGTGGAAAAGAAGTTAATGCGAAGTATGAAGGGAATGTTGTGATCGGGCACGGCCGGGTTTATGGGGAAAAGTTCCTGATCGTCGATGATTCAGAATGGGAGAAGTTCGTTGGTACGGACAAAATGATGGGGGTTCTGGCCTTCGATAAGAAGAACCCAAAGCATGAGCTAACGAATTTTTCAGCTGAGCGTGTTCAGCTTGTTGACCTAAAGTAAGTAATTGAGCCAAGCGATCTAAGGTGAGAGCGTCCTTCAAGTATCTGGGGATGAACTCGCCTTTTTCGGCGTACAAAGTCAGTCAGATCAAGAACTTTCCGCCATTTTACACGACTTGCTTCATGGTTTTCAGAAAATAATTGTACAGATTTCAGCTTGTCTGTCTTGGAAACAAAGAATATATAGGCACGCCCCTCATATAATGTACCAAACTATCTCGAGTAGGGAGGCGGGAGCGTGCACGACTACATCAAAGAACGCACCATTAAAATAGGCCGTTGTATCGTGGAAACGAAGAACACGGTTCGTACCATTGCGAAGGAATTTGGAGTGTCAAAAAGCACGGTGCACAAAGATTTAACCGAACGACTGCCGGAGATCAATTCGGAGCTTGCCGACCAAGTGAAGCACATTCTTGAATACCACAAATCGATCAGACATCTGCGGGGAGGAGAGGCAACCAAGATCAAGTACAAGAAAACGAGCAACAAAAAGCGCGAAGTGATCGTCGCAGGCAAGTCGTAGAACCGTGAGGGGTGAAGTCGTAATTGCTCCTGCAATCTAAAGTGTGGTAATTTATAGAGGTATGCCATTTTTTGAAGGAATTTCCCGGGTAATGTCGAATCCTTTAATATTATCGTGGGTTCAAAAAGGGGATTTTTGAACTACCTTTATTAAATTTGTACTTTGGAGGACATGGTCAATTATGCTTAGCAAGGATATCGGAATCGATCTCGGCACAGCGAACGTGCTGATTCACGTGAAGGGTAGAGGTGTCGTACTAGACGAACCTTCCGTTGTAGCAATCGAAAGTGAAACAAAAAAAGTACTCGCGGTTGGTGAAGAAGCAAGACGCATGGTCGGTCGTACACCGGGTAATATCATTCCGATACGCCCTCTGAAGGATGGAGTTATTGCCGATTTTGAAGTTACGGAAGCGATGCTTAAATATTTCATCGATCGCGTTGGTGGTCGCAAATGGTACAGTCACCCTCGTATTCTGATCTGTGCGCCGACGAATATTACGTCGGTTGAACAGAAGGCGATTCGTCAGGCGGCAGAACGGTGCGGTGCGAAAGAAGTGTTTATGGAAGAAGAACCGAAGGCAGCAGCAATCGGGGCTGGAATGGATATATTCCAGCCTAGTGGTAACATGGTTGTTGATATCGGCGGCGGTACAACGGACGTAGCTGTGCTCTCTATGGGCGACGTCGTTACCGCCTCTTCTATTAAAGTCGCAGGGGACAAGTTCGATGCTGCGATCATGAAATATATTAAGAATAAATATAAATTGTTAATTGGAGAACGGACTTCGGAAGATATTAAGATTAATATCGGAACTGTCTATCCACATGGACGTCAAGCAGAGATGGACATCCGTGGACGCGATATGGTATCTGGGCTTCCGTTTACGGTGACGATTAATTCGAGTGAAATACGAGAAGCGCTGTGGGAATCGGTGACGAGCATTGTCGTAGCGGCTAAGTCGGTATTGGAACGGACACCGCCGGAATTGTCCGCTGATATTATTGATCGCGGGGTTATCCTTACAGGTGGCGGCGCATTATTGGACGGATTGGACGAGCTGCTCGCCGAGGAGTTGAAGGTGCCGGTGCTCATTGCTGAGGACCCAATGCATTGCGTGGTAAAGGGTACGGGAATTATGCTTGATAATTTGGACAAGGTCGTAAAGAAAAACTTCAAATAAACCGATATAGGCTATATACGTAAATGTGATGCGTACATGGCATCAATCGATTTAGATGAGGGGGATCCACGATGCTTCGAGGCCTATATACGGCTGCCGCAGGAATGATAACGCAGCAGCGTAGACATGATACGGTAACCAATAATATTGCTAATATTAATACACCGGGATACAAGCAAGTGAACGCGGTGGAACGGTCTTTTCCAGAGATGCTCGTCTCGTTAATGGGAGGCGATCATAATCCGCGCGGCTCCTTAGGGAAGCTGAATACTGGCGTGTTCGCGGAGGAGAGCCTGCCGCAATATACGCCGGGCGATGTGACAGAGACGGGGAACCTGACGGATTTTGCTCTAGTGGCGAATTTGTCCGCCGTGGATCCGAGCACGAACTTGCCGATTGCATTCGACGCGAACGGGCGCAAAGTACTCGATAATGGCGACGTGATGTACAAGCCCCAAGCATTCTTCGCAGTGCAGAATGCCAATGGTGATACACGTTATACGCGAGACGGCCGATTTAAAGTAAATGAGAGCGGCGAGTTGTTAAGCAGTACAGGCGGTAAAGTGCTGGACAGCAATGGCCAGCCGATCACGCTGAATGTTCCGATCACAAGTCTGCATGTCAATGCGAAGGGCCAGTGGATCGACACGACGTCGGGTCAGCCCGCAGCGGGATTGAACCCGATTGGCATTACCCGGATTGAGAACCCGAATTTGCTGGTTCGCGAAGGCGACGGCAATTATAAATTCACGACGGAAGAAGACGCTGCGAATAATGCAAGTCCCCTTGGACAGGGCGATAATGTGGAGTTGCGTCAAGGTTCGGTGGAACGATCGAACGTGGACTCCGCGCAGTCCATGGTCGACATGATGGCAGCTGCACGAGCTTATGAAGCGAACCAGAAGATCATTCAATATTATGATCGCAGCTTGGACAAAGCCGTCAATGAAGTGGGACGCGTCTAGAGAGCAGTTCATTCTTCAGATTCGCGGATTTGATCCGCGTCACGTGAGAGGGGTAATCTAATCCATGAATAATTCGATGATTTCCGCGATGGTATCGATGTCCGGCATTCAGCAGAAGCTGGATATCATTTCCGATAATATGGCGAATTCCAATACAACAGGCTATAAAGCAAAGCAGGCTTCGTTCGAAGACGTGCTGACGAATCTTGCGACGCATGATGCGAAGATGAAGCAGCCGGGACGTGCGACACCCCTCGGGTTCACGCAGTCCTGGGGGACGCGAATGTCTTCGTTGTCCGAGGATACGACGCAAGGTTCCTTGAAAGTGACCGACGTTCCGACGGACTTGGCCGTGGAAGGCAATGCGATGTTCGAGATTGCGCTCGACGACCAAGGTACAGTAGGATGGACGCGCGATGGGTCCTTCAATCTCGTGCTGGATAAACAAGATACAGACAATGTCTATTTAACGACAAGCCAAGGATATAAAGTTCTAGATATTAATGGTGAACCGATTAAAATTCCGAACGGCTACGCGATGCAAGTAGATGCGAAAGGCCATATTACAGCGCAGAAACCGGGCTCGCCAGAGATTCTGGATATCGGGTACGTGAAAGTCGCCGAACCGATGCAGCCGGGACTGCTGCAGAAGACGGATGAGAATTTCTACATTTTGCCGTACGGTGCGCCGCAGAATGTGATGCAAGGCGTGGACCTTGCGAATATGGATCCTGCGGACCCGTTTTCACGGAAAGACATTGCGATTCGCCAAGGAGCCTTAGAACAATCGAACGTTAATCTTGCGAATGAAATGGTTGATCTTATGCAAGTACAACGCGCGTATCAATTGACAGCAAGAGCTTTAACATCCAGTGATACGATGATGGGACTCGCGAATAATCTGCGCGCGTAAGTAGCAGTTGAAGTGGGGATAGTCCAATGAATGAAGTTCAGAATGAAATGAGACAGGATGCTCGTACCGATAAACCAAAACAAACTGCAGTCAAGAGACGGAAGCGTAAGCCAGCGTGGCGTATAGCACGCGTTCTGATCTTTATTGCCATATGGGTTATTGCGATTTATGCGGGTTTATCCATCGGTTACGTGATTATTGGTAAACGTCCGCTCGGTGATGTATTTCAATGGGCGACGTGGCAGCATGTATTCGACCTCATCTTTGCCAAATAGAACATAGGCCATTTTGGCCAGTATGAAACTCCTCCTACGGGGAGTTTTATTTTTATTACCAGAGTTGTATAATGATTGGGAGAACTGAGACACTGAGGGGGACCCTAGTTTGAATGTGCCCAATTTAATGACGTTGGCCCGTTTTGCGCTAATCCCCATTTATATCTTGGTCTTCGCTTATGGGTCTAGATACTTTGCGTTTCTCATCATTTTGGTAGCGGGACTAACGGATATTGTGGATGGCTATATTGCGCGCAGAACGAATCAGATTACCAAAGTAGGCGCCATGTTAGATCCCCTCGCAGATAAGTCCATGATGCTCGCCGTGATGGTTTCCTTGCTATGGTCAGGAGACCTCCCTTGGAGTGCAGCGACGGCGATGGCCGTTCGTGATTTGGGGATGATTATTGGGTCTGCCTTTTTTCATTTTAGGGGACTTCAGACCGTTCCAGCGAATTGGATGGGCAAGCTCACTACGGTATTGTTATACGTCGCGATCATGTGGATTTTCTTCCAGTTCCCCTATGCAGAAATACTGCTCTGGGGTGTCATTGTCTTCTCATTTGTAACTTCCATCATGTATATCATACAATTTAGAGGGTTAAATCAAGTGGAATCGCCAATATCATCCGTCAATAAGGGTGAACGTCTTTAAGGGATTCCTTCCGCATCATGAACAATTCGTATCGTTCAAAAAGAGCTTATTCAGAGGCGGATTAGGCACTCGAAATAAGCTCCTTATCTTAACCTTCACATTCTGCAGCACATGAAGGACGATGGTAGCTTTTACATGGCAAGAGATTTTTATTCATACGCTGATTGAGCGTGAATTTCGAAAGGGGCAAAAATCGTGTTAAATACGCAGCAAATTCAAGAAATTATTCCACACCGCTACCCATTTCTACTCGTAGATCGCATTATCGAGGTGGAAGAAGGCAAACGTGCCGTTGGGATTAAAAATGTAACGATGAACGAGCCGCATTTTGCAGGCCACTTTCCAGGATATCCTGTGATGCCGGGTGTGCTTATCGTTGAGGCGCTTGCACAAGTAGGTGCAGCATCGATTTTAATGAAAGAAGAGAATAAAGGTAAAATCGGTTTTCTGGCTGGCCTAGACGGCTTCCGCTTCCGTGGTCAAGTGACGCCGGGCGATTCGCTTCGTCTTGAAGTCGAGATTATTCGCTTGAAGGGTTCCATTGGTAAAGGCAAAGCTGTCGCATCGGTGGACGGTAAAGTCGTGTGTGAAGGGGAAATCATGTTCGCCCTTCAATAATGACTGCGGGGCATGAACTTTCAATAGAGATAAAACCTAAAATTCGGAAGGAGCTTATTTCTAATGACAACTGAAACACGTACTGCGCAAGAAATGTATGAAAACTGGCTTCAAGATGCACTTATTGACGATGCGACGAAGCAAGAACTGCGTACGATCGCGGATCAACCGGGTGAGATTGAGGAGCGGTTCTATAAAGAATTGGAGTTTGGTACCGGCGGCTTGCGCGGCATTATGGGCGCTGGAACCAACCGAATGAATAAATATACCATTGGTCGTGCGACGCAGGGTTTTGCGACATTTATCTTGGCGCAGGCAGGGGCTTCTGAACAGCCTTCGGTTGTTATTGCTTATGATTCACGGAATCAGTCACCAGAGTTCGCGCTGGAGACTGCATTGGTGCTCGCAGGGAATGGGATTGTGGCTAAAGTGTTCAAGTCGCTTCGCCCAACCCCGCAGCTATCCTATACGGTTCGTGCATTGAACGCAACGGGTGGTATTGTAATTACGGCAAGTCATAATCCGCCGGAATATAACGGATATAAGGTTTATAACCGTGAAGGCGGCCAGCTTGTTCCTCATGAAGCGGAACAAGTCATTACTGAAATCGGCCGTGTCCCTTCGTTTGCGGCCATTCGCAGCATCTCAAGAGAAGAAGCAGAGGCGAAAGGCTTGCTCGTATGGTTAGGGGAAGCAGAAGATCAAAAGTACATTCAGACGGTTGCAGCTGAGAGTCGTAATCGTGCGCGTATTGCTGGCGAAAGTGGATTAGGCGAGAACTTCCGTATCGTATTTACGCCGCTTCACGGGTCTGGAAACCTTCCAGTTCGCCGCGTTTTAGAGGAGATTGGGTTCCAGAACATCCATATCGTTGCAGAGCAGGAGCAGCCAGACGGGAATTTCTCAACGGTGAAATCGCCGAATCCGGAAGAACGCGAAGCATTCACGCTTGCGATGAAGCTTGCGGCTGAAGTGGATGCGGATATCATTATCGGAACGGATCCTGACGCAGACCGGATGGGCGCTGTGGTGAAGAACGCTGCGGGTGAATATGTTGTCCTTTCAGGTAATCAGTCCGGGGCGATCATGGTTAATTATTTGCTTAGCCAGCTTCAAGCAGCAGGGCAATTGCCGACGAATGGCGCTGTGGTGAAGACGATCGTAACAAGTGAGATGGGTGCCACGATTGCGCAGCACTATGGCGCGACTGTGATGAATACATTGACAGGCTTCAAATATATCGGCGAGAAAATGACTCAATTTGAAGAGTCAGGCAATTATACATATTTATTTGGTTATGAAGAAAGCTATGGCTATCTTGCAGGGAACTATGCCCGAGATAAGGACGCGGTTATTGCTGCGATGCTGATCTGTGAAGCGGCTGCCTATTATAAGAGCCAAGGGAAGACATTATACGATGTACTGCATGAATTGTACGAATCCTTTGGATATTTTATGGAGAAGCTAGAGTCACGTACGCTGAAGGGAATTGACGGTGTAGCTCAGATTCAGGCGATCATGACCGCATGGCGTGAGCAAGCGCCGAAGTCGATTGCGGAAGTGAACATTAAAGAATGCATCGATTACTCTGCGGGTGTCGACGGCTTGCCGCCAGAGAATGTATTGAAGTTCATCCTTGAGGACGGATCCTGGTTCTGCTTGCGCCCTTCTGGCACGGAACCTAAGATTAAAATCTATTTTGCGGTTCAAGGGGAGTCATACGCCGAGTCTGAAGCGGCTCTAGATCGACTTGTCGCGGCCGTAGTAGAACGTTTATAGTATAAGTACCGTCCAAACACGTATCCAACTTGACGACCTCTCCGGAAATCTTCAAAATTTCTGGAGAGGTATTGAAATTTTATGTACATCATTTAGGAGGTTTTTCTGTGCTTCAACGTTTGCATCCTTGGAATACACGTATTCGCTCATGGTTATGGTGGATTGTCATTGTGGCCATTATTGCCGCGCTGCCAGTTGTCTATGACCGTATTCAGACGGAGAATACTTCGAAAAAGGTTGAATTTGTATTTGATTATCGCGACTTGGTAGACGTCGCTGCGCTTCAGCCGAACCCCGATGCTTTTATTCAAGAATGGCTAGGTAAGTTAAAAGAGGCCGGCGTTCAATCCATGTCGATGTATGAGAGTACATTGTCTGAATTTAAGTCGAGCCGCCGTATTCAGCTCTTTAATGCGAATGAGTTGTCTTTATTAACGGGACAACCTGTCAATCTGCAGCAGAACTATACGAATTTGCTGTTCACAAGTGCTGAGAATGAGAAGGCGCTCGCGCCAATCATCCGGGATACGTTCACTCGTCTCGGCTATGAAGTAAGATCTTGGTCTTTCAAGGAACAGAATGGACTTGTCATTGAAGCTTCACCAGATCAAGCCTTGATGAAACCGATGCAACAAGATCCGATTACGATGCAAATGCTCCACGATCGTGGATTTCATATTGTCCCTCGTCTGACGGATGCACTCCCGTACGATTCACAGGTGACAGAACAGCTATTGTCGACATATTCCAACCTTGGTGTTAACCGAATTATCTTTGACGGCGAGTCGGTGACAGGATTCAGTGATGAGGCAGACAGAGGCACATTAACGGATTTTGCGAACCGATTGAAGGAGCACAATATTGGGATTGCCACCATTGAGAACTTGAAGAAGCCGCAGAAGGGCATTCAGAAGCTCTCGTATTTGATCGATTACAATGTGGTTCGGCTGTACTCTTTGAGTGAACAGGATTCTTCCTTGTCGCCAGCGACGATCTCCGATCGCTTCACACTTGCGACGAAGGATCGTAATATTCGGATGCTGTATCTGAATACCGCTGCCGCGAAGGATTTGACGAAGGCTGAATTGACGAACTCGCTCGATAACTTGGTGCGCAGCTTGCAAGCCCCAGGTCATGCCATTCGTGATATTGAGAAGAACGGCTTTACAATGGGACAAGCTGAGCCATTCCAGGTAACAGACTCTAGCTTGCAGCATTATTTGAAGCTTATTGTCGTGATTGGCGCTGTTGCGTTTATTTCGTTGTTAATTTCGTATTTCATTCCATTGCTAATGACACCGGCATTCATTCTTGGGTTGATCGGTGCTGCTGGATTGTACAAGCTAAAGCCAGCTCTGCTCGAACAAGCGTTGGCTCTTGGTGTATCGATTAGTGCGCCGACCATTGCGCTTATTCTCGTTATTCGTAAAATGCAAGCTCTTCGTGAAGCGAACAGTGATTTATCTGCCGGTACACGTCTCGTTCATACCTTGATTCAATATGTGAAGACGGCGATTATCTCGCTTATGGCTGTTCCATTTATGATTGCGCTGCTGAACAACATTAGCTACAGTCTGGTATTGAATCAATTCCGCGGCGTCAGTCTGCTTCACTTGGCACCGATCGGTCTTGTGGCGTTATATGTATTCTTGTACTGCGGTGATTCTGTCTTAAAAGAGCTGCGCAGATGGCTCCGTATGCCGATTACGGTCATTATGGTTGTTGCATTCGTCGTTGCGGCTGCTGCGGGGTACTACTATTTGACAAGAACGGGGAATAGCGGATCGGTTTCTTCTATAGAATTGACGTTCCGCTCGTTGCTTGAAAATTTGATGGGCGTTCGTCCACGGAACAAAGAGTTCTTACTCGCACATCCGTTATTTATGGTCGGATTGTTCGTTTCGCTGCGTTATGCGTGGGGCCGTTTCTTCTTTATTATTGCGGTCATGGGCCAGTTGTCGATGGTCGATACCTTCGCGCATATCCACTCGCCGGTTATGATCTCGCTCATTCGCGGATTATTAGGTCTTGGTCTTGGCTTAATTATCGGTTTGGTCGCAGTACTCGTCTGGCAAATCGTTGAAAGGTGTTGGAAAAAATGGTCGCCACTCCTCGAAGAATAGTCATCTCAGGATATTACGGATTCAACAATAGCGGGGATGAAGCGGTACTCAGATCGATTTTGACGGCGCTCGAGCAAGAATCGAAGGCCCAAGGGGTTCCAATTGTTCCAATTGTGCTATCAATTAACCCTAGGCTGACGAAACGCCTGTATCAAGTGCAAGCCGTGCATCGGATGGACTTTCGGAAAGTGTTCCGTGCGATTTGGACGAGCCACGGTCTGATCAGTGGTGGTGGAAGCTTGCTGCAGGATGCGACAGGCTCGAAGACGATTCCCTATTATCTAGGCGTAATTAAGCTGGCGCAATGGCTTCGGAAGCCGACGTTTATCTATTCGCAAGGGGTAGGGCCGGTGAACCGGAAGTCATTCTTCCCATTCATTCGGAACGCATTTCAACGGAGCAAATTCGTCTCGGTACGGGATATTGAATCGGCTGAATTGTTGCAGACGATGGGGCTGGCTGAAGAACGCATTCATGTCGTGCCTGACCCGGTCATGGGCTTGCCGATCTCGAACGATCCTGAGATTCATGCCGAGGCGTTAGACGCCAATGAGCTGACCCTTCCTATGGTTGGTGTCTCCGTCCGCTACTGGAAAGAAGATCGCAGTGACATGCATCGCATTGCAGATGCGCTCCGCTTGCTATGTGAGCAGCATCCCGTTCATTTGCGTTTCTTGCCGTTCCATTTGCCAAGTGATGAAGAAGCCTCAAGATATATCATCGAACGAATGGGCGATCTAACGGAACTTGGATGTCAGGTTTCGATCTGTCCGCCGCATGAGCAGCCGCAAAGCATGTTAGCGGAAGTGAGTCGTTGTCAGCTGCTAGTGGGCATGCGATTGCATTCTTTAATCTATGCGGCATCGCAGCAGGTCCCAATGATCGGGATTTCGTATGATCCGAAGATCGATCATTTCTTGCATCGGTTACAGATGGAGCCGGTCGGTACGACAGATGTCTTGAATCCGGACTTAATGTCGGGCGAAGCTGCGTATCTATTAAACAACCGTACACAGTGGCAAGCAGAAAAACGTGAATCTATTGAAAATTTAAAACAACAAGCGAGTGAACCTGCAGAACAAATTGTTCAATATTTCCGTTAATAAAGTAGGGAACCGCTGAGTGATATTATCATGGACCCAAAGGATGAGTTATTCGTGAACATGAGCAGTCAACAACAAGCAGTAGCAGTGGAGAAATTGCCGATCTTCGGCGTGCCCTTCTCTACCATGAATATGGAGGAGACAGTACGATATTTAACAAACGCGATTGAACGGCGTACAGTGAACCACGTCATTACGGCGAATCCGATTATGGTCATGGCTGCTGTAAATGATCCTCAGATGCTGAAAATCATGCAGCGGGCCGATTTGATCGTCCCGGATGGGGCTGGGATTGTATGGGCAGCCAATTACGTCAAACGTCCTCTACCAGAGCGCGTTACGGGCTTTGATCTGCTGCACCATCTGATGAAGCTTGGAGATGAGCAATCGTGGCGCGTGTTTCTGTTAGGCACTTCGCAGGAGATTATCACGGAGGCTGCGCGTAGACTTGCTGCTCAATATCCCAATGTACAGATCGTTGGCGTGCGTAACGGATTTTTTGGCGAGGATGAGGATCAAGCCGTGGTGTCTCAAATCCAAGAGGCTGCGCCGGACATCTTGTTCGTTGCGCGCTCTGCAGCCACACAAGAGCCTTGGATTGCAAAGTATCGGGAACAATTGAGTGTTCCGGTGATGATGGGCGTTGGAGGTAGTTTTGATGTCATTTCCGGCAAGCTCAAACGTGCACCTAAGCTGTTCCAGAAAATGCGGCTTGAATGGTTCTATCGTCTCATGAAGGAGCCTTGGCGATTCAAAAGAATGCTTGCGCTCCCGAAATTCATGTGGAAAGTGATACGCGAGAAAGAAAACGTCACAAAACCATGAAATTATCGGTGAAATCTTCTGAAAACACTTCGAAATGGATAAAAACAGGGATAGCATTTCGAATATGAACAGAGTATAATTCATTCCGGTAGATAAAATGGGGGTTGAAAAGACCAATGGGAATGGTTTACGGAATCGGCTTTATATTAGCACTAGGGTTAGCGCTCGTGCTTACGCCGCTAGTGAAGAAATTTGCAGTGAAAGTCGGCGCCATGGATATGCCGAATGCTCGTAAAGTGCATACACGCATTATGCCGCGATTAGGCGGTCTCGGAATTTTCTTCGCATTTGGGATTGGTTTTCTATTACTCTTGCCCTGGTTGCCAGATAATATGTTTGCCAGCCGAGAAGGCAATTTGGTCAAAGCGTTGTTCGCAGGTGGATCGATCATTGTGTTGATCGGTGCACTCGATGATAGATTTGAATTATCAGCTAAAGTGAAATTGCTAGGTCAGATTATCGCTGCTTGTGTCGTCGTCTTCGGCTTCGGCATCACGGTAGACTTCGTAAATGTACCGTTCGGTCACGGTTATCTGTCGATGCCTGATTGGATCGCTATCCCGCTTACGATCGTCTGGATCGTTGGGGTAACGAACGCCATTAACTTGATCGACGGACTGGATGGTCTTGCTGCAGGTGTATCGGGTATTGCGATATCTACAATACTCGCGATGGCCTTCATCATGGGCAATACGACCGTTATCTTAATTAGTCTTTTATTACTCGGTAGTATTGTAGGATTCCTATTCTTCAACTTCCACCCAGCGAAGATCTTCATGGGGGATTCGGGATCCCTGTTCCTTGGCTTCAGCCTGGCGATGCTCTCGATGCTTGGGTTCAAGCAGGTGGCGATTGTCTCCTTCTTAACGCCGCTCTTCATTATCGGGGTACCGCTGTCGGATACATTCTTCGCGATTATCCGTCGCTGGCGGAGTAAGAAGCCAATCTTTGCGCCGGACAAAGGACACTTGCATCACTGCTTACGTGAGCTAGGTCTAAGTCACCGCAAAACCGTATTAGTGATCTATGCGATCGCAAC
The DNA here is from genome assembly GCF_009363075.1 of Paenibacillus guangzhouensis. Taxonomy (NCBI): domain Bacteria; kingdom Bacillati; phylum Bacillota; class Bacilli; order Caryophanales; family Paenibacillaceae; genus Paenibacillus; species Paenibacillus guangzhouensis. The sequence goes on from NZ_CP045293.1 coordinate 6,054,827, forward strand.
CTTCTTCGGTGTACTCGCGGTAATTCAATCCGTTGCCGCAGCACACGAAGCGAATTGGGTGACATTTATCGTTGCATTTATCTTAATCTTCCTCCTGCAGATCGGTGCCGAAGTCATCGGGATCGTGGACAAGACCAAGAAACCAGTGATTCACTTCCTCAGCCGGTTCTTAATGAAGACCGAAACGGAAACGCAATCGAAATCATAATATTATAGAAGAAATACTTAAGAGCCTCTATCGCCTATGCGATAGGGGCTTTCTGTTTTTTAGTTTAAGTTTTCGGGGTCCCCGCAAAGTACCTGAGTCTCTTCGGAGGCAAAGCACCACTTTGTGGGGTTATTTTGTGCTTACTTTTTCCTACCAAATCTCTAAAAATTCGGCATGTAGTGACCGATAACTACAGTACATAGATTAATCCATGGAGGGTAATGAAATTAATCGCGAATCTACTAAAGGAGGACATACTTTTGAAGAAAATATTATCAATCATTATGGCGATCGCACTGCTGGTGGCGCTGATCCCGATCGCACCGGATAGGGTAGAGGCGGCGATTGACGCGCACAACTTTTCCTTTCCTAACGAGCAATACAAATTGGATGATGCTGCTCGTATTGTGAATAATGAGCGTCTAACCTTAAATGGTACGATCCATAATGTTATCGGACGGACAATCTCTTATGATGTTGTTCAAATTTATAAGAAGCTGAAATCTGGTTCGACGACAGAATACGAGGAAGTTATTGTTGATTCTCGTGAGGGACAGACGGGGAATATTACGTTAAATGGATCAAGTATTCAAGTATTTGATATTAAGTTGTTCCCAGGTCTGAACCGAATTACTTTCAAAGGAACGCAAGGGACTTCTAGTGTAGAGGATTCGATCTACATCGAATACCGCAATGCGCCGATGATGTATAATCTGACTGCTACACTAAATGGTAACAATTTCGATGTTAAAGAAGATTCGACTACAGTGGTATACTCTGACGCGACCAATGGTCGTACGACAGCGGACATTAGTATCACGGGGAATGCACCTAATGCTGAGAAGGTTACCGTAACAGTGAATAATAAGAGTTGGGATTATACGGTACGCAGCACGGATAACTGGAAGTTCGTGGCATCTCCAGTAAATATCCGTAAAGGGAAGAATATCCTTAATATTAAAGTCTACAATAACAACCAAGTTACGGAAACAACGCGTGAAATTGCTTTTTATAACGGTGAAGTAACCTTCTATGATCTAAACGTGACGGATGGCGTAAACTCAGGTGACTTGGCGACGAATCCGAATATTGCTATAAATCCGAGTAATGCATTAAAAGTAACAGGGAAAGTTATTGTACCTGTTGTATATACTCCGCCAGTACCACCAGCAACGACCGGTACGTATAAGCCGGCCGTAGGCAATCTTACTGATGCAGCGTTAAAATATTCAGTTGATAGTGCAGCATACACTGATATTACAAGTATCAGTACGGAAATCCCCGGATTTACGCAAGATCCTAGCACTAAATTTATGACGCTTATATTTGATGCGGGTTTAGCGGGATTATCGCTTGATCAGCCTCATACGATTCAATTTAGTGGTTGGAACTTTGCGAAGTTACCTTCACCGGGAACAGATTTATCTGGTCTCATGCAGTTTACATTGAACGATCAAGGAAAATCGTATATTTATGACGTGAATTATTTGCCTGGATATACGGCTAGTACAACAGTTGCAGAACTTGAAACGATGCAAGGCATTAGCATGATGAATGCAAATATGAATTCCGTGCCGGTTGGCGTGGAAGTATTAGTGGGGAACCCAACGGGATCGGATTCCGTTGCTGTAACTAAAATTGTTGATAATCTAGGGAACACTGTTCCGAATACTGGCTATGCTGCTGAAATGATTACAGGGGTCCCTGCATTATACGTTTATAAGACGATTAATGGGGTTGAGCAGCGTTTTCAACGAATTTTCCTTAAAATAACGAAGCTGCCGACTGCAGGGAAGATGACGCTTGAACTTACACTTAATACAAATGGTTCTAAGAAAAATATACCTGTAACGTTGTTATATGGGCCATTTGTAAAGTATAGTTCACTATTTGATGGGAAAATCATTAAATATGACACAACTCGTACGGATGCTTTGGCATTTCTAATAGGGGAACTAAGTTCCTTCTCGGGACAAATTTTTAATGTTGCTAACACGGATGAAATTCGATATTCAACGACTGGAACGCCAGCTCAACTGCAAAGCGTCTTCTTATATATCAATAACACGCTTGTAGAACTTGAAGGCGATGCGACAGACAAAACAAAATTCAAATTAAAAAGTGGCACAGACATAGAACAAAAAGCGTTTGATGCCTTGTATAAAACAGGTGACAATACGATCAAATTCGTATTTAAGACGCCGAAGAATACTTATGAGCAGACAATTAAGCTCACTTTGATTCCGACGAATCTTCCAGTGATTCCTGCACCGGGTACAGACGGGGTGTTCCCTTACAGTACTAGTTACAACACGCCGAAAGTAAATGATCCGAATTTTGAGAAAAAGGGCAGCGTTTATATGTCCAAACAAGCTCATATGAACATTTTCGGTACATTTGATTTTATTGATTTAGGTTATGATAAAAACCAGGTTACTGCAAAACTGACCAGTTTAGCTGGAGGAACTGCATTAACAAATTACAAAGTAAAAGTTACTTCCCCTGGTGAGCAGGATATCGTGTGGACACTAGCTAACACGTTTACGGCGAAACAGGATGGAGAAACATTCCAGACGGGATCGAGTGTTCCTGGGATTTCCGTTGTATATGATTACGAGCAGCAGAATTTCTCTTTCGTGATGTTGAATCATGAATTGCCGAGAGATGGCAGCCCTAAAGTATACAATATTTATGTATATAATAGTGGGGATAATGGTCCGTTCGCATCTTACCGTTTAGAAATTCAGCCTATTGCGATTCCGTATACGATTGAAAAGCCAAAGGTTGAGAAGCGTATTCTGAATCAGAACTATGTTGAGGTTGTTATCTCTTCTCCTGGCGCGGAGAAAATGACGATTCAGAAGAAAGAAGCAGAGAAGTTCATGTATGATCCGGACAATGATGATACGACGGCCAATAGTTTTGAAGCCTTCAGAGCTATGGTGTACGACCTCAAGCCGAATAAAGATAATAAAATTGAACTGGTGATCACGAAAGGGAAAGAAGTAACGAAAGATTCCTTTACTGTGAAATATGTGCCTACGACGATCCCTGGCATGCAGGTTATGGAACAAATGAAAAACTCGCATAAAGTATTTGAAGGGAAATTAAATTTAACGTTCGCTAAGGATACGAATCTAGTTCGTACAGACTATAATGCGACAGATAAATTTAAGGGACAAGTGTACACAGGAAATCGTATCCTGTTTGCTATTGCGAACCCGGATGATGGCGTTATCGATCGCCATGATTTTGAGCCAGTACCGGCTAACTACAATCTTGAATTGGAATATGGTAAGCAAGTCTATAGAGGGAACTTCCCGACGAGGTTTGTTAAAGCTAGTTCCGTATACTGGTTAGATCCAGGTATGGCTGATGATATCAGCACAGGAATGGCTTATGATCCCATTATGTATGGTAATGATCCATTCCCGCTTAAGAATCAGAACGTTCCGTTCTTTTTCATGCGAAGTGCTGATCGTGAGCTTGTGCCATCGAAGCCAGGTACACTAACGTTAAGCTATGATCCTACGATGACACAGGATGCAGGTCGATTAATTACGGTATTCCGTTTCGACCCTGTTCTTAAGCAATGGGAGAACATTGGCGGCGTTGTCGATGAGAAGAAGCATGTTATCAAAGTGCCGTTCACTCGTTTTGGATATTATGTTGTCGCTAAATTAGGCTATTCCTTCAATGACACAGTACTACATCCGTATGCACGTGATGCGATTGAGACAATCTTCGCAAAAGGCGTTATGAATGCTGTTGATCCATCAGGTATGTTTGGTGCGGATGAGTATGTTACACGTGCTGAATTTACACGCATGATTGTGCGCGCACTTGAGATTCCTTTGAATTATGAGGGTGATCCTAAGCACTTTACAGACATTCCAAGTAGTTTACAGAGTGTAAACCTCGATGGCTTGTGGGATTTCCGTTATATTGAGACTGCGGCACGTAAAGGGATTGTACGCGGCGTAGAACCCCAATATTTTGGAGCGGATCGTCATATTCTTAGACAGGATGCTGCCGTAATGATTGCCAAAGCATTGAATTTGAAATTAGAGACAGATCCAGTGAAGGTGAAAACCGCAGTGAATAAAGTGTTCCAAGATGGCGGTAAGATTGACTACTATGCACAGCCTTCTATTGCAGCAATTGCGAAGAAAAACTTCATTACTGGAATCCCAATTGACCCGACAAACCCTAAGAAAGGTTTCAATTTCCAACCGGATTCACGATTACTTCGTAGTGATGCAGCGATTATTATTTCGCGAGTTATGGCTGATATGAAGAAACTGCCTAAAATTTACTCGAATTAAAAGTAGGGAGCCTTGAGCTCCCTTTCTTTTGTTTAGTCATGAGTTGTTCTTTAATGTGGGGTTCAAAAGGAATTCTTTGGTGAGACTTTGTAATTTTGTTTACTTTGGGATACAATAATTGAAAAACGACTAAGGGAGTTCGACATATGAATAAAATTTTGGCTAAACCGCAAGTGGATTATCAAAGAGCGAAAGCTAAATTTGAAGAAAAATCGCAAGTTATGCAGAAACGTATCGAAGAAACTCGCGTGTTGCGTGAGATTACACAAGAGGTTATGGAAGAACTTGTTCAAGAGACAGGTTTCCATGATGCGTTTAACGCACTGACCATTGCAGAAAATGAACTGATTAGCTGGTCTCATACGACAATTAAACGTGAAAAAACTTACCTCGATAATAAGGATAGCTTTGATCGGATGTATCAGAACTTGGATTCCAATCCACAAGCTCGTGCTACAATCATTGATCTTGCGATGAGAATTCGATAATATTCGTGACGTTATATTGTATTGATATTTCAAAAGACACCTAATAAGGTGTCTTTTTTATTCTTTGGATATTTACAGTTTTTGCATGATGACGTTAGTATATCAACATGATATACTAACAACCGTGTCTTTTTTATATGGCAAATGTTGATGTAGAGCCTGATAGCAAGTTTCGAATATCTTTTGAAATTTTTTTTTTAAGAAACCGCAACTTTTTAGAAACTCAGACGTCTAACATTATGTGAATACAACAGAGTGACAATAAATCGACTCTAGTTTCGCACAACAGTCATATTTTGACAAAATAATAGGGTAAGATTTGAAAATATGCCTTTACGGCACTATAACCGCATTGTATAATGTTAAAGTGGGTTCATATCTACATCTATTTACCATGTTAATGTTTACTAGTTTCTGTGACTAACAGGTTACAGACATGAATTATAGGAATTTTGCTCAACTCGAGGAAGGGGGTGAATCGGCGATGAGTAACAAGAGCTACAATTTATCTAAATCTTATAAAGTGAAAGATATTCAAGGAGGAGAAACAAAGGTTATGAAGAAATTTTTAACTATCGCATTATCCACAGCAATGGCATTCTCGATGTTCGCATCTGTAGCATTTGGTGCAGAAAAAGAACTTACAACACAAGATAAATACGATGCACTTACTAAAGCAGGCATCTTCGAAGGCTTTAAAGACGGTACTGCAGGTCTTGATCAAAACATGACTCGTGCTCAATTCGCGAAAGTAGTTGCTAAACTTCTTTCTCTTGAAGATGATGCAGCAACAGCTACATCGAAGTATGTTGATGTTAAAGCTAACAACTGGGCAGCTCCATTCATCGGTTCTGTATCCAAAGCAGGGTTGATGGAAGGTTCGAAAAACCAAAAAGGTCAAGTAGCATTTGATTTCAACGGTAATGTAACTGTTGAGCAAATGGCTAAAGTCCTTGTAATTGCATTGAAACTTGAAGTTCCTGCAACAGCTGAAAACGGCGCTTCCGCATGGGCTAAAGGTTATGTTGATGCAGCTGTTAAAGCTGGATTGATCCCTGCAAATGCTAACTTCAAAGCAGCTGCTACTCGTGAGCAATTGGTAATCGCTGCTTACACAGCAAGCGTTGAAATCGAGAAAGCAAAAGTTTCTTATGAAGTAAAAGTTGTTGATGCTAACAACATCCAAGTAACATTCTCTGATGCAAAAGACAAACCAGAATCCTTCAAGCTTGAAAAAGCTCTTGAAGCTAACAAAGAAAACACTGTAACAGTTAAACGTGCAAATGGCCAAGAGAAAACTCTTAAGTTCACTTGGACGATCACTGCTGCAACTAAAGTTGAATCTGTGAAAGCAGACAACTTGAAAGAAATCCTAGTAACTTTCGATGGCGAAGTTGATGCAAAAACTGCTGGCGCTAAAGAAAACTATGATATCAAGAACAAAGATGAATCAATCAAGAGCGTAACAGTAGCTGACGACAAAAAGTCTGCTTTGATCTTGCTTGACGAAGGTGATGCTTCCACATTGACTAACCAAAAAGAAGCAACATTAAAAGTAAGCAATGTTTATAACAGCGACAAATCTAAAACTCTTAGCGCTGAAGTTAAATTCACACCAGTTGATGTGAAAACTCCAGAAGTTAAAGAAGTTGTAGGTTTGGGAACTAAAGCATTCAAAGTTGTATTCTCAGAGCCAGTTAAAAAAGCTGGAATCTATGCAACTAACAACTTTAAAGTTGATGGCAAAACAATTGTTGCAACAGTAGAATACAAATATCCAAACATTGCAATTGTAACTACTGATTTGGCTGTTGGTGACCACAAGTTGACTGTTAGCAATGTTGAAGACTTCTCTGGTCTTAAAGTGATTCCGCTTGAAAAAGAATTTAAAGTAGCTGTTGATACTGAAGCTCCTCAAATCGTTTCCGCTAAAACGAATGATTTGAAAGAAGTTACACTTGAATTTAACGAAACAGTTAAATCTGTGAGCAAAGCTTACCATAATGTAACTGCTAATGGTGGCACAATTACAGAAATTTCTGACAATAAAGTTACAGTTACATTTGCTAACCCAATGAATTTCAACGAGAATACAATCTTTGTTGAAGGTGTAACGGACTACAGTGGTAACAGTGCTAACCGTGAAGTGAAAGTGACTCCAACGTTGGATACTGAAAGACCAACTGTTGCAAAAGCAGAATTGAAACAAGATGATACTTCAAAATATCACAAATTAGTGATTGAATTGAGCAAATCTGTTGATAAAGACTCTGCAGAAACAGCGAAGAACTACACTTTGAAAAAATCCGACGGTAAAGCTGCAAGTGCAGTAGGTCTGAATGCTGATGGACATCCAGTATTGAAGCCGGTTTACGATGCTAGCAAAAAGACAGTAACAATTGATCTTGCAAGTAAATTGGATGAAGCAACTTACACTCTAGAAGTGAACAGCATCAAAGATACTGCTTATGTTCCTAATACTATGTTGCCATTCACAACTACTGTATCTGCATCTGTAGTTAAAGAAAACGGAATTTCCAGAGTATGGGTTAATGAAAGCAGTTCGAATAATGAAGCATATGTATATGTTCAATACAAGAAACCAGTAAACAGTGATAGTGCACGTGATACTGCTAAATACACAATCGCTGGTCAAAAATTAGCATCTGGTGCTTATATTGACTTGGTAACTGCAGATACAGTTCGTATTACTACTCCTAAAACAGTAGATGGTAAAGCTGTTGCTTTGAAAGGCACTCTTACAGCAACTCTAATTCAAGATGCTAACGGTGATTACATTGTTGGTAAAGATAACTACATCTTGAGTAAAGAAATCGGTGAAAGCACAATTGCTTTGGACACTGATTCCGTTAAGGCGACTTCTCAAGAAAAATTAGAACTTAAGTTCGATGGAAAAATTACTTCTGTTGACAGAACTGACTTTATTGTTACTGTAGGTGCAACTGAGGCTACTTACAAAACTTACAAACCAACAGCTGCAAGCATCAGCTCTGATGGTTCTACAATTTCCCTTGAGTTCAAAGATTCTGCTAAACTCCCAGCTGATATGTCTACTGCAACAATCTCGACGATCAGCACAAATACTCAAGATGGATTTGGTTCTAAAATTGCTGTAATCAGCAAAGCTAAAGTTACTGATAATATTGCACCTGAAATTGATGGTGGATTAACAGTGAAATCTGTAACTGGTGCTACTTATTACGAGATTTCATTCACAGCAACTGAAGGTCTAGTTAATCACAACACAGCTAACCTTAATACTTTGTTCACTGTTAAGATCGGTGACAAAGAAGCAACAGTTGGTAAAGATCAAGTAGTTGTTGATGGAAACAAAGTAACAATTTATGCAACTCCAGCTAAAGATGTTGATCAGAAAGTATTCAGTGTAGTATTTGACGGAGCAGCAAATGCTAGAGTTAAAGCTATTACTGACAACAGCGGAGAAAATGCACTTAAAGGATTTAACGAAGCAGTTGTTAAATAATAAGTGAACTAAAAGAAGGAGCTTAAGCTCCTTCTTTTTTTTGTTTTTTTGTAAAAAATAATCAATCGGATAAATGTAACATAAACGAAACTTTCTGCCTCTGAGAATCGTTTAATATATAATATATAACATCTAAGTCAGGTATAGAGTTAGTGTGAATAAAAGGAGGCAAATGAAATTGCATAGATCTAAGAAGTTGATTATGGTGCTGACTTTAGCAATGGTAGTAAGTCAGATGGGCACAATTACATCGTTTGCAGCACAGGACGCTAGTAAGCCAAAAACGGATTCAGGAAAAGTAACGACTAAGACAAATACTATAGCAGAATTATCTAGTGTGAAATCAATCAATATTTCTTCAAAAAGTTCTGTTAAACTTACAGATCTCAATATTTTATCTCAAGACAATGAAAATATACTTACATATACACTTACATATACCAATATGGATAAGAAGGATATATCCCTTATTGATTATTGGTCTAAAGTGAAAACGAAGTCAGGGACTGCTTATTCAAGTAATATCCTTGCAAAAGATAAAGACAAGAAAAAAGTATCCGCGCAATCATCACTAACCATTACTTATTATGCGAAAATCGGGAAGGTCACCAAACCATCTGATCTTGTAATAGAATTAGTCAAATGGGACTTCAGCATGGCAAATTACGAAAAGAAATTAGGTCAGTATGTTATACCTGATGCTGTAAAAGTTGAAACATTACCGGGTAGTAGTAAGACGATTAGAGCAAATGATATCCCAATAAAAACAAAAATAGAATCATCCAGTATTTATACGACTAAAGATTATTCATATTTATCTATTGGACTTAATTTTCTGAATCAAGGATATAAAGTTTTAGAAGATCCTAAATTTAAGTTTGTTGTGAAGTCAGCTGAAGGTTTTAACTACCCTGTAGAACTGGATCCTTCCAGTGTAGATTACAAGATTCAACCTCAAGGAAGCAAAATATTGAATTTAATGATACGAATTCCAGCAAGTATTAAAACTGATAAGTTACAATTACAGATTATTCAAGATGACGAAACATCCAAATTGTCATTACCAATCGCCACATATCAATTAGCACAGATGAAAAAAGAAAATATTGAGGGAAGTCAAGGCGATCTCCGATCGATTAATGTTGGAAATACAAAAATAAATGTGCAAATAAATTCATCATGGGTAACAAGCGGTAAAAATAATAATGAAATCACTGCAACAATGGAATTTACGAACAATGGCAGCCAAGCAATTACTCTTCCTAAATATGAATTTAGTTTCATAACAAGGGATGGGTACTCATATCCAATCACTACTAAGGCCTTAGACAATGTTACTATTGCTCCTTTAGGGAAAAAAGCAATAAAATTGTCTGCAGAAATACCATCTCAACTGAATACAACAGATATGCAAATCGCCATTAATCAGTCAAAAGATACAACGCAAAAAGAAAGTAATATTACTTATCCAATTGCGATATTTAAACTACCTGCATTAACTGTGAATGATAATACAATTGGAAAAGAATATACGGTAGAAACTGCAAATAGTACACTCGGAGTAACATTAAGTTCTGTCCAACGTTTACCATGGATTGATGGAGATATTGTTTCAGCAAAAATATCGATAAGAAACTATCGATACGATTCTGTTGAATTACCAAAATTAGATGGAATGTTGAAATTTGATAATATTAAAGCCACAGATGGCACAAAATTGGTGCAAACAAATACAACATTACTATTGGGAGCTAATCAAACAATAGATACCTACATCGTAACGAAAGTTCCGTATGGTATGGATTTTAGACAACTTCAGGTCTTCCTCATGGAGAAATTATCTGATGATAATTCAACAGAGATCATCCAAATATCAAATAATGGATCGATATCAGGTCTTCCTGTAATTAAAAACGGTGATTCTAATGAATTATCAACTCAAGGAAGAAGAGCAGAAGTTAAAGTTAGGAAATCTTCGTTATACCCAGGTTCTGGTTCTAATATTGTTTATTCTGAAGTAGAAATGAAAAATCTAGAAGAGAGACAAGCTGCTCTTTCTCAGTTAACTGGATATTTTAAATCTAAAGATGGTCAATATTTTAAAGCAAATGTTACACAAGTTGAAAATGCAACAAGTCCTTCTGCTAAGAATCTTGTAACCTTCTGGGCGAAAGTTCCTAGAAGCCTAGATGTAGCTGGTATGCAACTAGTTGCGGGAGAGAGCGTTACAGATAATAAGTTTACTCCTATTAAGGGAGAAGCAACAGGCTATGTAAACGCGGCTGCTTATGAACTCGTCCAAAGTGCGAATGAATATAAAAGCTCATTATCAAATATTGAATTATTCCCATATAAGTTCACTGCTACTAATATCGCAGGATATACATCTGGTTCATCTATTAGTCTAAATATGAATTATAATTTAGAACGGAACAGTGAATATGAAATGGGAACATTTGATCACAAACTTATTGTAGAGATTCTTGATTCAACTGGTCGTTCCTCGGAAAGAGAACTCACTTTAGAAAATGATTTAAAACTTGGAAATGGAAAGTCAATTACTATGAATTTCGACGGCTATGATACTGATAGAAAAAATAATAGTTACTTCACAATCGTTTTATACGATCAGTTCCAAGGGCAACGGATCAAATTGGCAAGTCAATCGTATTATTTTATAAATAAGAACAATAATGAATAAATTTAGGAGAAACACCATGAACAAACCCCAAAAATATGCTTTCAGCATCGCAATGTTAGCTAGTGCCATTCTACTAGGTAGCGTAATATCAACGAACGCAGACGGAGCCACAGTCAGTGGCTCCCAGCCGGGCTCTGTGGACGATCCAGTAGTGACGAAGAGTTATGTCGATGAGCAGGTCCAGAAGCTCGTAGCGGCTGAGCTAACGAAGCAGACAGGTGGAGGCGGCAAGGACGTGGATAAGAACGTCGAGAGCAGCGAATTGAAAGTCGTGACGATAAAGAGCGGCGAGAAGCTCATAGCCAAGGCAGGAGCGGAATTTATTGTACGAGCTGGTAAAGCAGTGGTATACAGTCCAGATGCGAATGGAATATCTGACCTGACAGATGGTAAAGATATTTCCAATGAGCAAGCTGTCGTCAACAATCATTTGCTGCTATTTCCGCGGGATGGACGCGGTGTGATGCCCGATGCGAAGCAGAAGAACGGTCTTACCGTGATGGTACGAGGCGGATACGAAATTAAATAAGTGAGGCATACTAAAGCTGCAACTGAATCCACTACGGAGGTGTAGCTTAGATGTCAAGCCGAAATCGTAAATTGGTTCCAGCCAGCCGTGATGCGTTGTATCAAATGAAGTATGAGATTGCTGCTGAATTAGGATTAAGCGTGGCCAGCCCACAGAGCCGCTCAGGTGATTTTTCTTCAGAGTTTGCCGGAGAATTGGGGGAGCATGCGGGGGGCACCGCTTATGTCACAAAGGACGATTGGGGACATATCTCGTCGAGAGATGTAGGGTACGTCGGAGGTAATATTACCCGAAGATTAATTCAGGAAGCGCAACGCACATTAATTCAAGGATAAGCATAGGATATTGGCATGATCTTACATTATTCATTCGTTGACATTGTAGTCCAAATGAAGTAATATTTTTGTCGAAGGATGTAATACAACCTTTTCCAACCGGGAAAGGTCCTTTTTATGTATAGGTATTATAGTTATATGCCAAATTATTATTGAGTTGGAGGTTGAAAACTGATGTCTTTAAATGGACGACGCTTATTTACTTCAGAGTCGGTTACCGAGGGACATCCGGACAAAATTTGCGATCAAATTTCGGATGCGGTACTGGATGCTTTTCTAACAAATGACCCGAACGCTCGGGTGGCGTGTGAAGTTTCTGTTGCAACAGGCCTTGTGCTTGTTATTGGAGAAATCAGCACCAAATCGGAATATGTGGACATCCCAGCCATCGTACGTAATACGATTAAGGAAATTGGGTATACACGTGCGAAATATGGCTTTGATTATAATACATGTGCCGTTCTGACATCCCTAAATGAACAGTCGGCAGACATCGCTCAAGGCGTTAACGCAGCGCTTGAGGATCGTGACCCCGCTCAAATGGCTGAAGAAACAGCAAGTATCGGTGCAGGTGACCAAGGTTTGATGTTTGGTTTTGCAGCGAACGAGACACCTGAATTAATGCCATTGCCAATTGCCTTGTCCCACCGTATCGCACGTCGCTTGTCTGAAGTGCGTAAAGATGGTACATTGGACTACCTTCGTCCAGATGGCAAAACGCAAGTAACAATCGAGTACGTCGATGGAAAAGCTGTTCGTGTAGATACAATCGTTGTGTCGACACAACATGCTGAAGAAGTGACGTTGGATCAAATCCAAAAAGATATTAAAGAAAAAGTTATTTTACCTGTCGTGCCAGCAGAATTGCTTGACGAGCAGACGAAATACTTCATTAACCCAACAGGACGCTTTGTAATCGGCGGACCACAAGGGGATGCGGGTCTTACAGGACGTAAAATTATCGTAGATACCTACGGTGGATACGCTCGTCATGGCGGCGGCGCGTTCTCTGGTAAGGATCCAACGAAAGTTGACCGTTCCGCAGCTTATGCAGCGCGCTATGTGGCGAAGAACTTGGTTGCAGCAGGCCTTGCGGATAAATGTGAAATCCAACTTGCTTATGCAATTGGTGTAGCTACACCGGTATCCATCAATGTAGACACGTATGGAACAGGTAAAGTAAGCGAAGAGAAATTGGTTGAGCTGATTCAGAACAACTTCGATCTTCGTCCAGCAGGTATTATCAAAATGTTGGATCTTCGCAAACCAATCTACCGCCAGACTGCAGCATATGGTCACTTCGGCCGTACCGATGTAGATCTTCCGTGGGAACGCGTAGACAAAGCAGAATTGCTCAAAGAACAAGCGAACGCTTAATTTAATAAATTTAACCCAAGGGTTGAAGAACATACCCCTGTGTGCTAGCCACATAGGGGTATTTTTGTTTTTTTGCGAATGAGTGAAGGATTGGGGTCTAAACTTACAAGGCCAATTTACCGAAAATATAGATACGAGTGTCTATTGGATGGCATGGAGAATCCTCCAACAGAAAATGGGACTGTTTTACTTCAATCATCATGCGACAATTGTTGCGTGATCCATGGGAGAATACATAGGGGAGCGGATAGAATGAAAAGGAAAGTATCTTTATGGGTAGTGTGTATTTTGGTAATCCAACTGGTTATTGGACTGCTACCTGTGTCGGCGGCGGGTACGCAGACTAAGGCAAGCAGCAAATCTGCTGTCAAAGTAGCCAGTGTCACGGATGTGGTGTATACGGCTCCAAAAGTTTTAATAACGACGCCTGCGTATAATGCGACAGAAGTGAGTATTAATGCTCGATTGGACATCATATTCGATCAACCCGTGATCAAGGGATCAGGGTATATTTCGATTATGGATCAATCGACGAACAGCGAATACCAGAAGATTGATGTTACTTCAAGCTCGGTAAGCGTGAGTGGCAGCTCTGTGTTTGTCACGAGCAAAACGTTAGCGGTAAATAAAAGATATTACGTGACGATTGATCCGGGTGCAATTCAAAATACAATCGATGGCGGAAATTTGCCATTCGGAGGTTTATCTGGTACTGCGTGGTCTTTTAGCACGGTGAGATCCTCGGATACCTCAGCACCTTACGTAACGAGTTACTCTCCGTCAAATGGGGCGAACATTGCAGCGGCTTCTTCTTTGTCATTAACTTTTAATAAAATTGTCTTCCCAGGGAGCGGCAATATTCAGATTTTCACCTCCGGCAATCAACTGGTAGACACGATCCCTGTGAACTCTACCCGTGTCACAGGCGGAGGGACAAGTGTCATCTCGATAATTCCGTCGAGCGGCGCCTTGAGCACGAATACGAGTTACTACGTGAAGATCGATGCCGGTGCATTTGCCGATCAGTATTATAATCCATATGCAGGGATTTCAAGTACATCCACGTGGACGTTCCGCGTGACTACCGATACGACCAAACCGTATGTGGTGAGTCAGACGCCTTCCGACGGTTCAACGAATGTAGCAATTAGCGCTACGATTTCAGTAACATTTAGTAAAGAGGTACAATTAAATACTACCTCGATATCGCTTCGTCCACTGTATGCGAACACAAGTGCAATTACTGGCCGCACCTCACTAAGCTCAGATCGACGTACGGTAAATATTACACCTCAGTCTAATATGGCGTTCAGCACGACTTATGCTATTGACATCCCAAGTGATTTTGTGAGGGACTTGGCAGGAAACTCAAACGATGCGAGATCGGGAAACAGTTATTGGACATTTACGACGACTATTCAAGATAATACGCCACCAGTAATGCAATCAATTAAAATGTATAACAATAATGCGATTGTACTTCAGTATAATGAGTACTTAGATCAGAATTCAGTGCCGTACACATCCAATTTTACTGTTAGTGTAAACGATGAGAATCGCGGCGTGTCCAGTGTGAGTGTGAGCGGAGATCGCGTTTATGTTTATTTGCAGAGCGGGGTAGCAGTAGGGCAACTCGTCAAAATCACATATACACCAGGTGTGCGACCAATACAAGATTTAGCTAGAAATCGGGCGAGCAGCTTATATAATCAAGTTGTACAGAATACAGTCGAAACGACATTGCCAAAGGTTACAAGTGGATACATTTCAGGCCGTACAGTAAATCTGACATTCAGTGACTCTGTATACAATCTATCATCTAATGCTTACACACAATTTACAGTAACAGCGAATGGCAGTACAAAGAGCATTAGTAGCAATACAACCTACAATAGTACTAGCATAAGTTTGACACTCGATAGTTCCGTAAGTAATGGCGATGTTGTCAAAGTGAGTTATACGCCGGGCTCCTATCCATTAAAGAGCTATTATGGTACGCCGATGAGCTCATTTACAGATTTCTACATTCGTAATTATAATGACAACGTAGCACCGGTGCTGGAATCGACAAGCGTAAGTGGTAGCAAGTTGGTTCTGACCTATAATGAAGGTATGGATAGCTCTTATATCCCAATGAAGAGCCACTTCTCTGTCTTGGTGGATGATAAGCCACGTTATGTAACAGCGATTAGTATTAATCAAAATATTGTAGAACTGACGTTAGCATCCAGCGTGACGAACGGGCAAGCTGTTACGGTATCCTACGCACCAGGAGATCCTAGGCTTCGAGACTTGAACAGTAACTATGCACCCGCATTCAACCTTGTGAAGGTGGGTATTTCGCTGGATACGGATGTTCCATATGTAAAGACAGCAACCGTAAGTGGGGATACACTGACCTTAAATTTATCTGAGAAGGTAACAACGGCTTCGAGCTTAGGCTCCTCGCAATTCTCCGTGAAGGTAAATAATACGAACGTAAGCCTTCAATCTGTCGTTCTGAATAGCGCCGGGGATACAATTTCGATTAACTTGGTAACATCAGTTACAGCGGGACAGAACGTGACTGTAAGTTATACGCCAGGGAGTTACCCACTGAAGAATAGCAAGGGAAACGAAATGAAGGCATTTACGAATACAACGGTTACGAATCAGACCGGTTCCTCTACATCTGGATCTAATCTGCTCACGACGGAACAAAGCTATAATCCGGTAGCAACAGGGCTTAATATTCTAAAAACAGAGAATGCAAAGACGAGTTCTGACCGTTCTCGCTTAGGGAAGACGATTAATCGTTATTCCATTGATAAAGATAAGCTTAAAGAGGCATTTATCTACGTGATCTCGCAAGATCGCTCCTTGAATAAGATGGTTACATTTGATGTGCCTGCAACGGAACGTGCGGCGTCGGTGCTCATTCCACTTCAGGCGTTAGAGGAAGTATTCGTTCAGAACAAAAATACGTATATGTCTATCCGTCATGGTGACATGATGTATATCATGCCTCTAAGTAACCTAAAGTTTGGTGATGTCACAAGAGAGTTTGGGACATCGTCTGGCAATATCTCATTATTACTTCAGTTTGAGAAGCAAGAAACGACAGGAATGATTCCTTTAATTTCTGAATTAGGTAGAAATGGAGCTCAGGCAGTTACTGATCCATATGATTTCAGAATATCTGGCTTGGTGACCACACCGACACCGAAGGTGTTGGACTTACAAATCTTAATGCAACATACAATGAAAGTGAAGCAACAAATTAATCAAGATCAAACATCGACGGTTCGTTATGATTTAAGTGCGGGCAATTTAAGTTATGTCCCCACTATCTTCGGAAAAGATACGTCAGCGGCCTACGTTACCTTTACCGGGCCAAGTAACGACATGTACCGAATCGTAAGTAATAATGCGTACTACGCGGATGTGCAGACCCATTGGGCAAAAGCGGATATTAATCAGCTCGCTTCGAAGTTCGTCGTAGAAGGACGTTCGAATACGGCGTTTGTGCCGAATGCAGCGATTACGCGTGCGGAGTTTGCTGTATTCGTCGCGAGAGCGCTTGGATTGTCTGGCGATAAAGCATCAGCTGCAAGATTTAAGGATGTATCGACCAATACGACGGTCGGTGCCTATATCGGCGCTGCGTCGAAGGCAGGTATCATTCAAGGGAACACGGACGGTACATTCAAGCCGAACAACTTGATTACACGTGAACAAATGGCGCTGATGGTTGTTCGTGCGATGGATCATGTGGGCAAGGGAGTTGTACTCGACACGGATTCAAGTACACTTCTGAAGAAGTTTACGGACCGCGGGAAAATTAATAAGAGTGCTCAGGTTTCCGTAGCGAAGGCGCTGCAATCGGAGATTATTGCCGGGATGACGGCGACAACGTTCAATCCGCAAGGCAATGCAACGCGAGCTCAAGCCGTCGTTATGTTGAAGCGCATGATGCAATCAATCCAATATTTGAACTAAGTAAAACAATGAAATAGAGCTAGAAAGAAAACCGCCGAGAGAGATTTCGGCGGTTTTTTTGGGCTATTTGGCTCATTTCCTAGGAAATGACGTAACTTTTTGGCGAAAAAAGAGTCTATTATATAGAGTGAAACTCGAAATAGAAGATTTTATCTAATGATAGTAGATGATTTCGACAGACCCTGGGATGAATAGGAGAGCTACGAGACATGATGCAGAAAAGCAGTGACACGGTACGCCGTGGCGTATACGTGATTGGGAGGAAAGTGTTTATACTAACGGTTGCGGGTGTATTGCTCTTGCAGCCTATTTGGGCGGACAGCAGTGTATATGGGGCGGCCGCTAATTCTAGTAATAGCGGGATATCAACAACAAGTAAGAAAATTAACGATCATATCGTGCAAGTTCAGTCCGGTATGATTACTGCTGGCGCGAAGATGGTTGAATATCAATGGTCTGGAACACGTTCGAAAAAGAACGTAACCGCAAAAGTGAATGTGATCGAAGTGGATCTAACGAATCCCAATGTCAAAATGGACGTGATGACAGGTCAAAACGGACAATTTACAACGACGCAATCGGTCGGCGGCATGGCGAAGGAGACTGGCGCGGTTGCAGGGGTAAACGGTGACTACTTCCAGACGGCTACGGGCAAAGATCGCGCACCGCTTGGTGCACAGGTTGCAAATAATGAATTTATGTCGAGTCCGTCGCAATTGAGCGGGATGTATGCTTTTGCGTTGACAGCGAACAGGGAACCCGTCATTGACCTATTTACCTTCGAAGGGCAAGTAACGGCTCCAGACGGCACAACGTTCCCGCTCGCTGGGATCAACAAGGCAAGTTACATGACGGAGCCGAATAACGCATACAGTCATGTGAATGCGATGTATGTATATACAAGTGCTTGGAAGTCGCTAACCCGTCCAGCGGAATCTGCAACGACGCCGACAGAAGTGCTCGTGCAGAATGGCGTCGTCATGCAAATCTCGGAAGGCACGCGTTTGGAAATGCCGGTACCAGGAGATGGATATATTCTGCGTACGCATGGACAAGCTGCTAACTTCATTCGTGAGCATGTGCAAGTTGGCCAACAGCTGCAGGTGAATTATAACCTCGTTGCGGCATCCAGCGGACAAAAAGTAGATCCAAACTCGCTTCAGATGATGATCGGCGGACACACACTACTCGTTGAGAACGGGAAACCATCCACGTTTTCGCGAAATACAAATTCAATTAGTGGCAGTAGCGCTCGCGCGCGGACAGCAGTTGGATATTCGCAGGACAAAAAGACGGCTTATGTCGTGACGGTTCAAGACAATGGCACAAGCTCTGGTATGACACTTAAGGAACTGCAAAGCTTCATGCAAGATATTGGCATCTGGAAAGCTGTGAATTTAGATGGTGGCGGTTCAACAACGATGGTATCTAGACCTCTTGGGGAGACAGATACGTCACTCACGTTCGATACCGAATACGGTAAGACGCAACGGGGAGTGGTGAACGGTCTTGGGATCTATACGACGGCACCTAAAGGCGAACTGAAAGGTCTAATGGTGAGTGGACAGAACACGCTGTTCGTCGGACAAGAGACGACGTATGCCCTTAAAGGCTATGACACGTATTACAACCCGTATGATACATCGAGTCTTGCTGTGAACTGGAGCGCTTCATCGGAAGCAATGAAGTGGACAGGTCAGAACTTCAAAGCGATGAAATCCGGAAAGACGGAAGTGATTGCGAAGTCCCAGAATGCGAAGACCAGCATGAACGTTGAAGTAATCGGTGGAAATCAGCTGGCAGAAATGAATCTAAGTAACAATATGGGCGCTCTGGAGGCAGGTGCTCAGAACGCAACAGATATTACTGTTAAATTAATCGATGGCCGTACGTTGTCTCTTCCTGCAGAATCTGTGAAATGGGAGTTTATTGGATTCAAGGGTTCCGTCCAAGGCAACACGATTACCGTGAGTGAAGTCAATCCAGATGCTCAAATCGGATATGCGATTGCGCGATACGATGGTTTCAGTACAGTCATGACGATGCAATCCGGTATGACCCAAATGTGGGAAGATTTCGAGAATGTGAAGTATCCGATTCAGTTCACAGGCTCTCCAGCCGAAGTGCAAGGAAGCGCAGCGGTGGTGACAGGTGTGACTGGTCGCGAGAAGTCCAAAGTGCTTGATTTGCAATACGATATGACGAAAGCTACCGGTAAACTATATGCTTACGCAGAATTGAACGGTAAGAACGGTAAGGCGCTAGATATCACCCCAACCTCGATGAGTATTGATGTCATGGGTGATAGTAGTCTGAATTGGCTGCGCGCAGAATTTGTGGATGCGAATAATCAATCGATCTATGTGGACCTTGCCAAAGCCATCGACTGGTCAGGCTGGAAGACGCTCAATATCGACCTTAGTGCACAGAAGCTTAACAGTGCAATGAAGCTG
This sequence comes from Paenibacillus guangzhouensis, assembly GCF_009363075.1. NCBI lineage: Bacteria > Bacillati > Bacillota > Bacilli > Caryophanales > Paenibacillaceae > Paenibacillus > Paenibacillus guangzhouensis. The sequence goes on from NZ_CP045293.1 coordinate 6,074,726, forward strand.
AAGCGGGTATATGTCGTAAACGTGCCGGAAGGACAAGATGAGCGCCAGCTAACGGGCGAGGTTGCTTTTGACAACATTCAATTCAAGGGGGCTGCATCGGGGAACTCTCTTACGCTGCCGAAGCCAGCCGTTGTCCTCAAAGTGAACGATACGACAGCAGTTGTGGACGGGAAGAACAAGAAGATCGAAGTCGCACCGATTGTACGGGATAACGTAACCTATGTACCGGTAAAAGTGATTCTCGATGAATTCGGCGGAAGCGCACGTTGGGAATCTGCAATCAAAAAGGTCATGGTGCTGCGCGCAGATCGGATGATGGAACTATGGGTGGGCCAAAAGGATTATATTGCTAACGGAAAACGCAATACTTCGGAAGTGTCGCCAATCATCTATAAAAATCGTACCTATGTCCCATTACGTCTCGTGTCGGAGCAAATTGGTCTTAAAGTCGACTGGGATGGCAAAAACAAGTCCATTACATTGCAATGATGTGGTATGATACTATTAGCTTCTCGGACATTGTGATAGAAATGGAGTAGATCTCTTGTGGAGCAAGTAGATGTGATCGATCGTGTCATAAAGAATGCGATAAGCGTCATGGAAAGCAGCAAATATCAAATCTTTGAAATTCTCGATAACTCGCGTTCAGAGATGCGTTCGCTCAATCAAGAGCTTCAACATGTCATGAAGGAAGCAGGGGAGACCGTGGATCGGGTTGATATTCTTGAACGAGATTATCGACTGGCGCGAATTCGCCTGACGGAAGTTAGCCGCGACTTTGTACGGTATACGGAGGCCGATATTAAAGCCGCATATGAGAAAGCAACACAGATACAACTCGATCTCATGATTTTTCGCGAAAAAGAAATATATCTCCGCGCTCGCCGCGATGATCTGCAGAAACGGGTACGCAATGTAGAGAAATCGATCGAGCGGGCCGAAACTATAGGTTCTCAAATGAATGTAGTCCTGGAATATTTATCGGGTGATCTTAATCAGGTCACCCGTATTCTCGAATCAGCGAAGAACCGTCAGCTCATCGGGCTCAAGATTATTGTGGCGCAAGAGGAAGAGCGAAAGCGGATCGCTAGAGAAATTCATGACGGCCCTGCGCAGTCACTGGCAAATCTAGTGCTTAGGACGGAAATTGTCGAAAGAATGATGCATAAGCAGGATTTTAACCAGGTATTGGACGAAATAGTAGATTTGAAATCACAAATCCGTGCCGGTCTGGAAGAGATTCGTAAAGTGATCTTTAACCTGCGGCCGATGGCCCTGGACGATTTAGGACTTATTCCGACGCTGCGTAAATTTGTACATGATTTTGAGGAGAAGACTCGCATCCGAACGACCTTTGAAGTAAGAGGGAAAGAGCTTCGTCTAAATTCAGGAATGGAAGCTGCCATATTCCGATTGGTTCAAGAAGCATTTACGAACACGATGAAACACGCTCACGCTTCTTACGTTTCGCTTGATATTACATTCCAAACCCAAATGGTTAAGCTGGTGATCCAAGACAATGGTCAAGGATTTAATAAAGATTTATTGTCGGAGAAGCAGAAGAAGCATACGCATTTTGGCCTGATTGGGATGCAAGAGAGAGTTGAATTACTAGAAGGGAGGATGGAAGTCGAATCCACCGAAAATGTGGGGACGAAGATCATATTCGTTATTCCTACGAATGCTAACAGTAGAGAGGAGTTGCAGGATGGATACGAAAACAACGGGTACGGGAAAAATTAAAATTTTATTAGCTGATGATCATCAGCTTTTTCGTGAAGGTCTTAAACGAATTCTGAACATGGAAGATGACCTTGAGGTGATCGGCGAATGTGGGGACGGTATTCAAGTCCTGGAATTCTGTAATCATACCAAACCTGAAGTCGTACTCATGGATATCAACATGCCGATTGAAAATGGCGTCGTTGCTACCGAAAGATTACGCGAGATGTTCCCTGATATTAAAGTGTTGATTCTATCGATTCATGATGATGAGAGTTACGTGTTCGAGACGCTTCGTAAAGGTGCTTCCGGTTACTTGCTTAAGGATATGGAAGCTGAAGCACTGATCACAGCGATACGCTCTGTCATTATCGGTCATGCTTATATTCACCCGAAAGTGACGGGAAAGTTGATCCAGCAATTACGCCGGATGACGTACTTGGACGAAATCGGTGTGATGAGCGACGGGAATGATGTTGCTCGTGAAGCTGGGGTTAAATTCATGGCATCGGATGATCATCCTTTGACACGTCGTGAGGCCGAAGTGCTTCGCTTAATGGCAGAGGGCAAGAGCAATAAGATGATTGGTGAATACCTCTTTATTAGTGAAAAGACAGTAAAAAACCATGTGAGCAGCATTCTGCAGAAAATGGAAGTGGATGATCGTACACAAGCGGTGATTAACTCCATTAAACAGGGTTGGGTAACGCTGTAAAAGCAGGATTTCTTCGATGAACATTTCGGGGATCCGATGAGTGATTCGAGGTACATAGAACGATCCGACGAAAAGAAGAACGTTGGCAGCACGAAGATGAGTTCTTGTCCGAAGAACCGGCTTCTTCCATAGCGCATATAGTGTACTATGGGAGGTGAGCCTCGATGTTACTAACGTTGGGTCTGATTCTGGCATGTTATGCTGCGGCTATCGCAGCGGTCCATGCTATACTTCATTGGCACAAGAAACGTGGTCTCGATACGGCGGGACGAGAACTGGAATATGTACTGGTTACCAAGCAAAATCAACTGCAGATTGAATGGGTCATTAGAGCGCTCATGATGTATGCAGGACTACGTGGGGCAAGGCTTCGGTTAACGATCATTGATGATCATTCAACCGATTTAACGATACCGATCGTACAACGCTTAACGTTGGATCGAAGTGTTGATGTATGGATTGTTGATGCATCGGGATGGGATCCAGTTGCTGTCATGCAGCATATGCGTCATCCGATTCGCATTCGATTGAATGAAGCGGAAGATTGGGCGAAAATTCCCTTTGTTGGATGATACTGGTAAACGGTTACAATGATAATGTTCATATCGTTGATGATTAAGGTTGTAAAATAGCAATGAGTGTGAAGCACACCTCATTCAGCGAAAGCTGAGGGGGTGTGCTTTTTTCGTGTTCCAAGGACAGGGCGAGATACGGGGGAGGGGGACAGATTAGTAAAGAGGAAAGTCGATCGAACGTAAAAATATGACGTGGCAAGGAGGAAATAAGATATGCGAGTTTATGTGTATACCGTACAAGTCAGAGATAAGTGGGTCTGTCGATTGACGCTGGATTGGCGCGTGGATGTGAGGTATTGGTTCGGTGGGGAGGTTGTGGGAGATGAAACGATTGGATATAGGGGTGATGAGGGATTCGGATTCTATGGTGAGCAGCGTAATGAGAATGTTATGAGAGGTAGTGGTGAATATGGGGGTGCACAACCTGCTGAGGAAATAAGGATGACTGCATCGCCAATCCCGCTTGGACTAGCAGCATACATTACGGATCAATGGAGGACAGGACCATTGGAAACAAAGCGCTTGATTCAATTGTTGCAAGAAGTGGAGCCTCGGGTGATGGAATGGATTTCACCAAGGGATTTGCAAGTTATCCAGATGAAGAGGGAGGATGTCGGTCGGGGGCAAGGGATAGGGAAGGGAATATGGTGGGGAGAGGAAAATCGAAATGAAGAAGGAATGGACGGGAACGGAAAACGAAGCGTTCACGGAAGCGATGGGATGGAGGTAGAAGGGATTTGTCATGGTGATCTGTGGCATGACGAGAGATGGAGCGGCCTGAAGCGGGATGCCATACGCATGGCTGTGGGAATTCAGGGGCGTTCGTTGCTCACACATGAACTGCAAGATCTCCTTGCATCTAACGGATTGAAGGATGCAGGGCAGTATTGGCGTACGCTGGCACAGCTCGCGTATGTACAAGGTCTGGCGGAGCTGCGGAGTGGACTAGCTGTCCACGAAGCGCGGCGCCGTTTCCCGCTGTTGCGCCGCCAGCGGGAGCTTCGCTGCCTGCGCTGCGGCAGCCGCGCAGGCTCGCACCGCCGCACGGCATGCGCCACGTGCGGCAGCCCTGGCTGCGCCTATTGCGAGGCCTGCCTCGCGATGGGGCGCAGCCGGGCTTGCGCGCTGCTGCTGCATGGCACCGCAGCAGCAGCGCGCTTTGTGGCCGCGGCGGGCCTTGCCCGCGCCGCTGGCCGCGCGCACGCCACCGAGCCTGGGGCGCGGTGGCGGCTCAGCGAAGCGCAGCACGACGCTTCGCGTGCTGCGCTTCGCTTCCTGCAGCAGCCGTGCGACACTGCAGGCAAGGGCGTGCCGTCTTTCCTGCTGTGGGCCGTGACTGGCGCAGGAAAGACGGAAATGATCTTCCCGCTCATCGCTCATGCGCTCGAGCGGGAACAACGCGTGCTCATCGCGACGCCGCGGCGCGATGTCGTGTTAGAGCTTGCGCCGCGGATCGCGCAAGCTTTTCCGGACAGCCGTCTCGCCACGCTCTACGGCGGAAGTCCGGATCGCTGGATGGCAGCAGAGATTACGCTCTCGACGACACATCAGCTGATGCGCTTCTACCACATGTTCGATCTCGTGATCATCGATGAACTCGATGCGTTCCCTTATCATAACAACGAGCAGCTTCAATATGCAGCGAGGAAGGCGTGCAAACCGGATGGCAGATTCATTTTCCTATCGGCAACGCCGCCCGATGCTATGCAGCGGGATGTACGTCGCGGGAAGCTGCCTCATGCCAAAGTTCCCGTGAGGTTCCATCGGCATCCGTTGCCCGTACCGAAACGCTTAACGCTGCAACCGCTCCGACAAGCTTTGGATCGTGGTGCTTTACCCATCCCGCTCGTTAGATCCTTGACCTATTCCATCGATCGAGGGGCCCAAGTGTTTATTTTCATCACTCGAATCAAGCAGGTCGAGCCATTTGTCCATCTACTTCGTCATCATTTCCCGAATTTGCCGGTTGAGGGCACTTCTTCTGAGGATGCGGACCGCGCAGAGAAAGTCATTCGTTTTCGTCAGCGCGACAGCCGAATGCTCGTAACGACGACCATTTTGGAACGTGGCGTGACCATTCCAAAGAGTGATGTCTTTATTCTGGATGCAGACAGCGCCTTGTTCGACTCTGCTTCTTTAGTTCAGATGGCGGGTAGAGCAGGGAGATCGCTCGAAGATCCTGCAGGACACGTGACGTTCTGCGCTTCCGTATGGAATCGGGCGCAGCAGCATGCGGTTCGGCAGATCACATCCATGAACCGAATTGCAAGGCAGCAGGGCTATCTGAAGTCCACAATAGATGGGAGGTAGTGAGTATGAAGTTGTTGAACTGGTTCCGAGCGCTGCCATCATTGCTTGCTCCAAGCATTTCTATCTGTTTGGCATGTAATCGAGCCATACATCGCTCTCATCAGAGTCACACGATTCAGGGTGCACCACATGCAGAACTCGTATCACGAGCCATACATCAACGCAGAACTCCGAATCCTTTCCATGCGTTGTGTGATGCATGTTTGCACACCATTCCATGGATCCAGGCCATCCGATGTCCTGTATGCGGGCGTGCAATTGGATGTCCGGATTGCGGCCGCCGTGGCACCAATCGCACCTATTTTCAACAAAATCGAAGTGCAGTCTCTTACAGTCCTCAGATGAGGGAATGGTTGGCTACCTATAAATACCGGGGTGATGAACGTTACCTGCATCTGCTTGGCTCCATGTTATTATCCGCTTACTATCAGCTATGTAGTGAACGTTATGGAAGTGGCGCGCCAGCCCGGTTTGACTGTATCACGTATGTCCCTGTCAGCCCATCCCGGTTGCAGGAACGGGGGTTCAATCAGGCAGAGCAATTTGCCCGCATTCTACATATGTTCACCGGTATTCCGGTTCTTCCACTGCTTCAACGCAACCGTCATACCCTTAAGCAGAGCATGAAATCCCGTGGGGACCGCATTGAAGATATGAAGGATGTATTTTCGCTTTCTTCCCAACTCAGCCCTGATCTACGATTCTTGTCCTCGAAGCCAATCCGCATCCTGCTGATTGATGATGTGTACACGACAGGAAGTACGGTGAATGCCTGCGCCAAAGCGTTAGGAGGGCTACCCAATCATTTGGAGACTAGTATTTGCATTTCAAGTCTTACATGGGCGCGCTCATAGGAATCTATAAAGGTTTGAAGGGGAAATGACGATAATAATAGTAATAGTAAAACTGCCCAATAATTTGATAAAATAGGTATATTGTAGGTAGGATTGCAATGAAGGGAAGGTTCGCCCATGAATGTAGAAAATTGCCCGCGCTGTGGCAGAATTTTTGCCAAAGGGATTCGAGATATTTGCCCGAACTGTTATCGGGATATTGAAGATGAATATGAGATTTGCGTCAAATATTTGCGCGAAAATAAAGAAGCAACGATGCAGGTGCTCTCGGAAGAGACAGGCGTATCTGTTACGCAGATTACGAAGTTCCTTCGCGAAGGCCGGATCTCCATGAAAAATGCACCGAATATGTCCTATCCTTGTGAGTCATGTAGTACACCAATTCGTGAGGGACATCTGTGTGACACATGTCGGAGTCGACTTACACGGGATATTAAGCACTTATCCGAGGATGAGCGGAGAAGAGAGCAACAGCAGCATCAGAATAAAGACGTACATGCTTATCGCGTAGTTGACCGTTTCAGAGATCGCGAATAGATAGGAACCAGACATCAACGAAGAGCCGCGGAGGGAATTTGACCGCTGCTTTTTTTCTGCTAAGGCGATCTTTTTGCTCGATAGCATGATCGAAGTCCTAGTGCGTCTTACTATGGAGCCCTCATGTTTTCGTCGAATATTCTATAAAATAATGTAAACCCATGACCGATAAATAGTATAACAAGAGAACGGTTGAACGTTAGAAGGAGGTAAGCCATTATGAAAATTAATGAGTCTCAACGAATCAGTGCGATAAATCAATATCAGCGCAATACGGAAGCACGAGGCGGTAACATGAATAAGAAAGCACGCCAATTGGATGAGGTATCGATATCCCCTGAAGCGAAGGAAATGCTGGATGCACAGTCCCGTGTCACGGATCCTGAACATGCCAAGCGCATTGCGGATTTGAAGCAAGCGGTAGCATCGGGAACGTACCATGTGGATGCGAATAAGATTGCAGAGAAGCTGCTGCCTTATTTTCGCAAGTAAGTAGCAACTAGAACGAAGAAGGAATGTGGTGAACGAAATTGGCGATTCAGACTTTGATCGATATCTTAGAAGAAATGAATGCGCAGCATACGCTGATGCTGGAGCTTGCCGAACGGAAGAAGCAAGTGATTATCCAGGATGATGTGGAGGAGCTAACGCGAATCGTCAATAAGGAAACGAAGTTCATTAAAGGCATTGTTGAGCTCGACAATGCGCGCCAACAGGCCGTATATGAATTTTTGCATGAAAAAGGGATCAAATCCAACTTGAATCTCAATGTAACCGAACTGCTGCGGATGGTGTTCCACCCGGAAGAAAAGCGAAGATTGATGGATGTGCAGCAACGACTGACCACTACGATGCTTGCGCTCAAGCAGGCGAATACACTCAACCAACAATTGATAGAACAATCATTGACGATCGTGAACTATACGCTCGACTTGGTAACAGGGGGCCCGGAGGACGAGGTCGTGTATCAACATCCGGGTCATCCGGGGTACTCCCCGAAGCGTAAAGGGATTTTCGACTCAAGGATTTAACGATATAAGGAAGATATGAAGGAGGGAAATTATGGCTTCAACATTTCATGGAATCGAGACGAGTAAACGTGCTTTGTCCACACAGATGGCTCTGATGCAGACAATGGGTCACAACGTCGCGAATGCGAACACAGACGGGTATTCTAGACAGCGGGTTAATATTTCCGCATCGCGGCCTATTGAGGCACTTGGATTTACGAAAAGTAACGCAGCAGGTCAGTTGGGGACAGGGGTACAATATGATAGCATTACTCGAGTTCGTGACAAGTTTCTAGATGACCAATTTCGTAATGAGAGCAAAGACTTTGGTAGCTGGAGCGTACAATCTGATACATTGAATAAGCTTGAAGGAATCATTAACGAGCCTTCGGATACTGGAATTCGTACGGTGTTGGATAATTTCTGGAAAGCTTGGTCAGATTTAAGTCAGAATCCTGAGAACGTAACTGGACGGAAAGTTGTTCGTGAGAGTGCAATGGCATTGGCAGATGCCTTTAACTATACGGATAAAAAACTAAGTGATCTCAGTGCAGACCTTACGAGTAATATTGATGCGAAAGCGAATCAGATCAACTCGTTAACAACAGCAATCGCGAGACTGAATGATGTTATTTATCGGCAAGAAGGATTGGGGGATGACGCCAATGATTGGCGTGATCAACGCGATCTATTAACGGACCAACTGTCTCAAATCGTCAATATTCAGGTCACGGATACGCCTCAAGGCTATACAATTAATATGGGAAGCACTAATTTAGTAACATTCGATACTGCTACAGAGACAACGGCAGATGCATTAACCAATGGCGTTGGCTCCGGTGATATCAGTAGTGGCGAAGTATTCGGTATTGTGACGTCCCGTGATCGCCATGTGGCTGAGTATCGGAAGCAGTTAGATTCACTTGCGAACACCATCGCGAATGGTGAAGTACAGATTACAATACCGAAAGGTTCGGTTCTTCCTCCGGGTACGGTTTTAAATGGGACACCATATAATGGTGCACTGACTTCAGACATTACCGTCACGGTCCAAGGATTGAATGGTCTTCAGAAGTTGGGATATACATTGAATAGCCCACTGCAGACTGGAGTAGACTTCTTTACTTCTAAAGATGGTTCGCCGATCACGGCATCGAACTTTCAACTCAACAAGATTATTGCAGATGATCCTGGCAGGATCGCGACTTCTATGCGTTCTGAGACAACTGCAGCTGGCGAGGCTGTTGTCAAAGGGAATAACGTGCTCGCGTTGTTGACATCGCAATTAAAGGATACTTCGTTTAAGTTCGTGTCCACGGGCTCAGCTACGGTTGTTTCAAATGGAACTGTTGATGATTTCTTCCGTGCGGTTGTCGGTCAACTGGGGGTTCAAGCGAGTGAAGCAAGTCGCAATATGAATAACCAGAAATCTCTCGTTGATCATATTGCTTCGCAGAAAATGTCTGTCAGCGGCGTCTCGATTGATGAAGAAATGTCGAATATGATTATGTACCAGCACGCATATTCAGCAGCGGCAAGAGCGATGACAACATTTGATCAAGTACTGGACAAAGTCATTAACAACATGGGTATTGTTGGTAGATAGGGTATGAACCAGTATAAGTCTCATGGGGACTAAGGGGGATGGATTATGTCTATACGTGTTACGCAAGGAATGATGACGAACCAACTTATGCGTAATGTTACGAAGAACTATAACAATATGAATAAGTATCAAGAGAATTTATCCACGGGCCGAAAGATCAATAAACCTTCAGATGATCCTGTAGGGATTACATATGCGTTGCGTTATCGCAGTGAATTAACTATGAATGAGCAGTATCAGAAGAATATGGACTCGGCCAAATCCTTTGTTGAGCATACGGATACGATCATGGGCCAAATTAATGACGTATTACAGCGTGCAAGCGAACTTACTGTTAAAGGGGTTACGGGGACGAATCCCCAATCTGCATTAGATGCAATTAGTGCTGAGATGGGTGGGATATTTGACACGCTTCTAGTACTAGGCAATGACCAGATGAATGGAAAATTCATTTTTAACGGGCAAAAGACGGATCAAATGCCGTATTCCACAGGCGGAGAATCGACAGATACTCAAAAAGTAAATTTCCAATCTGCTGCAGGCGTCATCATTCCTATTAATATAACTGGGAATGAGGTGTTCGGAGAAAATACAGATCAGGATAATATGTTTACGATCATTAAATCCCTTCAGACGGCGTTTAAGAATGGAGATCAATCCACGGCGGTTAGTTTAATGGATAAGCTGCAGAGCAGAATGGATAAATTTCTCGATATGCGCTCTGAAGTCGGTGCCCGCTCGAATCGCATTGATCTGATGGACAGTCGGCTTAAGGACTTATCGCTGAACTTAACGGATTTAAGCTCAAAGACAGAAGATGCCGATATGGCAGAGACGATTATTAAGTTACAGTCTCAAGAAAGTATTTACCAAGCCTCATTATCCAGTGGAGCTAAAATTATACAACCGAGCTTGCTAGATTATCTACGCTAAGATAGATGAGGGGGAGCACGATGGAGCTTCAACGCTTATCGATTAGGCAAACTTTTGGCAAGATTGGGATAGAGACAGAAAATGCACAACAGACTCTCGAATCCCCGCGTGGGGAACTGTCGATCGAGACGAAACGTGCCGTTGTGGAAGGAAACTATGAACCGGGTGAGCTGACGATCGACTCATCCGCAGCATGGAGTGCGTTAGGTAAGGGATCACATATGCAATGGATGAACATGATTTATAGCCAAATGGATCAAATCGCTTTGCAAGCGATCGCCAAGCAGGTCGAGGATGGGCATCGCATGGGCATGATTACGAATAAGAAGAATGCTTTTGCGGATATTGGCAAGAAAGCTTCGCAAGAGACTTTGGGGCCGATTCAATATGTAGGCGAGGCATCGAATATGAATGTTAAGCTGAACTATGAACCGCGTCCGTATCAAGCTGAAGTGCAGCCAGCCGAGCTCCATATAAACTACACGCCGCAGAAGGTGCAGGCGCAATACCAAGCAGGTAAGGTAAATATCAATCTCGAACAACCTTTCACCATTAATATTCGTGTTTCGGATTATTCTTGGGACTGGGATTCATGATAACGAACGAGGCTATAGCGTTGCTATAGTCTTGTGTTTATTTAAGGAGGAGACAACATGCTTCAACAATTAGACGGGAAAATCATATATCTGGATGGGACGCTGCTCGGGCTCGAATCGTTGAATCAGTTTGCCATCCGCTCGATTGAGGGCAATCCACTGTTTGCATTGCTTCAGTCAGAAGAAGAAGATGGGGTAGGGCTAGTTGTCGCTTCACCATTCCATTTCTTCAAGGAGTTTGCTTTCGAGATATCAGAGCAAGAGAAGGAGCAATTGCAGCTCGAACGGCATGAAGATGCGCTAGTCCTCGGTATTCTGACCCTTCGAGATCCCTTTAAGAGTTCGACGATGAACTTGATGGCGCCGATCGTCGTAAATATTGCGAACATGAAAGGCATGCAGCTCGTCCTTCCTCCGAAATATGAGTACAGCGCAAGAACCCCGATCTCCGATAAGACTGTTGTGCAAGGCGGTGGTCAATAATGCTCATTTTAACGCGCAAGAAAGGTCAGTCGATTATCATCAATGATGAGATTGAGATTATTATCTCGGCTGTTGATGGCGATCAAGTGAAAGTCGGCATTAATGCCCCTAAGCATATGAAGATCTACCGCAAGGAAGTCGTTGAAGCGATCGAGCAGAGCAATAAGGAAGCAATCTCTTCCGCTGTGACCGTGGACCTATTGAAAAATTTGATAAAAAGCGAATAATTTTTTGATTTTTCGACGAAATCCTCTAAACAAACCTAAATCATCATCCGATATATGTATCATGAGGCTTAAGAGCACTCATAATCCACACGGAAGTGGAATATCACAATTTCAGGGAGGAAATATCCAATGATTATCAACCACAATCTTAACGCAATGAACGCACACCGCAACTTGCAATCCAGCAACATCTCTCAAGGTAAATCCAGCGAGAAATTGTCTTCCGGTTACAAAGTAAACCGTGCAGCTGACGATGCAGCAGGTCTTTCGATCTCCGAAAAAATGCGTACACAAATCCGTTCTTTGAACCAAGCTCAATCGAACGTTCAAGACGGTATTTCTCTTGTACAAACAGCTGAGGGTGCAATGAACGAAGTATCCGATATGTTGACTCGTATGAAAGAGCTTGCTGTTAAATCCGCTACTGGAACTTACAATACAGAAGACAGAGTAGCGATCGATTCCGAGTTTAAAGCTCTTAAAGACGGAATTGACAATATTGCTTTGAAAACAACTTTCAATGGTGTTACTTTGTTAGATGGTTCTGGTACTACTATCTCCATCCAAATGGGTGACAAGGGCATCGATCAGATTACTGTATCCTTGACTAATATCCAAACTTCTGTTCTTGGTGTTACTGGAGATCTAACAAGTGCTGGTAATGCAAGCACAGCAATGGGTCAGATTGATACTGCAATTACTAAAGTAAATACTGCACGTTCTGACTTTGGTGCTAAGCAAAACCAAATGGAACATACATTCAACAACTTGGGAGCTACAGCTGAGAACTTGCAAGCAGCTGAATCCCGTATCCGTGATACAGATATGGCGAAAGAAATGATGAACTACACGAAACTGAACATTCTACAACAAGCTTCGACTTCGATGCTTGCTCAAGCAAACCAAGCACCGCAAGGCGTTCTTCAATTGCTTCGTTAATCCTGAATCAACATCTAGAAGCCCATTACTTCGTAATGGGCTTCTATTAGTAGTAAGAGGAAGATAGTTTTTGCTTATTTAATTTAATTAAAAGCAATTTTGCGTATGGATCTTTATTTCTGTGCAATTAATTACGATAAAAATAATAAGAACCAAAAGATACGGAGGAAACATTCATGCCAATACGCATTACAGGTATGGGGTCCGGGCTTGATATTGATAAACTCGTTACCGACATGATGAGGGCTGAACGGATTCCGCTTGACAAGATGAAGCAGAAGAAGACAACTGTGGGCTGGCAAACCGATCTCTACCGTGAAGTAAATACCAAGCTGGCGGGATTACGTAAGGCATTGGACAAAATCAGGCTGCAAGGTGATTGGAAGGACTATAAAGCAACATCCACCAATGAGAATGTAGTAAGCGCAACGGTTGGTCCGGGCGTACCTTCCGGCAACCATAAGGTAGAGGTAACAAGCCTTGCAACAGGAGCCTCAATTACAGGCGGGAAATTAACAAACTTCGATCCTTCGGCCAAATTCGGAGATAAAGGATCTATCACACTTACAACAGGCGGTAAGAATTATACCATTGATTTCACTGCTGACGACACTTATACCTCCATTATGAATAAAGTAAACAGTTCTCCTGCTGGCGTTCGTATGAGTTTCGATGATATAACAAAGAAGGTTTCTATTGTAACGAAAGAGACAGGGGATAGTGTTAATTTATCAGTCTCTGATAATACCGGAGGTAATGTAGCGGGAATATTGGGGAAATTAAATTTGAATAATCCTGTTAGTAAAAATGATCCTTCCTACGATCCTTTAGATAATACGCAAGCGAAATTACTTGCTGGCACAAGTGCTATTGTCAAAATCGATGGAGTAGTCATTGATCCACCACCATCTAGCAACACCTTCACTGCCAATGGAATTACATATAAGGTTCAAGATGTAACAACTGAACCGGTAACGATCCGAGTTGGCGGTGACAATGATGGTATGGTGAAACAAATCACTGAGTTCGTCGATGCTTATAATTCTACAATAGAATTGCTGAATCAACGTACTAAAGAGAAAAAGTTCCGTGGCTTCGCTCCGTTAACAGACGAGCAGAAGACTGATATGAAAGAAGCGGATATTAAGAACTGGGAAGAAAAAGCAAAGAGTGGTTTGTTGGGCAATGATATCGTTCTTAAGAAGACAATGAACGAGTTACGTTCCATATCAAGCAAAGTTTTGACTTCACTACCTGACGGAATGAATACACTGTTTAAGATAGGGATTTCAACGTTGCCATATAATTCAGGGACACCTAATGATGCAGGCAAATTGAGTATTGATGAGGAAAAACTTCGCAAAGCGCTTTCAGAAGATGCAGGTGCCGTTGTAAGTTTATTTACGAATCCCGGTGTAAAGGATCCAAATGACGATAAAAAGGATCCTGACTTGAGCGCTCAAAGTGGTATTGCAAGAAATATGTTTAAAGCTATCGATTTAAGCATACAAGAGCTTATCGCTAAGGCTGGAGGCGTCGGAACGCCAGCAGAGAGCAATTCGAATACGCTTGGCAAGAAATTAACTGATATTAACAAACAAATTACGATATTTAATGATAGGCTCGCAAGTAAAGAGAACTATTATTACAAGATGTTCGCTGCGATGGACTCCGCTGTCGCGAAGAATAATTCACAGTTGAACTGGTTAATGAAGAATGGTTGATAGATGAGAGGAATGTGATAGATTTGCTAGATAGAATCGCATCCAATTCCATGTCCAACATTCGGGTACAGTCATCCTCGGAAGTGAGCCTCAGTAGCAATGATGTAGGACAGGGCGATGATAGAGTATTAACATCAACAGAATTGTTAGAGAAGAGACCGAATGAGCTTTCCATCTCAGATGCTGCACTTCAGAAGGCACTCGTGAAGGTGAACAAAGCGTTAAAAGGGTTGGATACCCGGCTTGAGTATAAGTTCCATGACAAAACAGGTGATATGATCGTTAAAATCATCAACGCGGACACGAATGAAATTGTCCGCGAGGTACCTTCGGAGAAGATCGTTGATCTTATTGTTAAGCTACAAGAGTTATCTGGGTTAATTATAGACGAAAAGAGGTAATCCCCTTTGATTAATCATCAAGCACAAGACACCTATTTGAGAATGCAGGTGCAAACAGCTGCACCATGGGAGTTAACGACCCTTTTGTTCAATGGATGCATTAAATTTATGAAGCAGACAAAGGATGCCATCTCACGTCAAGATTATGAGTTGAAAAATACATTTATTAAAAAATCTGTGGATATTCTGGACGAACTAGTAATTACGTTAGATCGAAATTATGAAATATCCAATCAGTTGGAATCTCTATACGCCTATATGAAGGAAAGATTGTTTCAGGCGAATATGAGTGGTAACGCAGATTATATTGACGAATGCATAACGCTCATGACAGATTTACGTGATACATGGGTTCAAGCGATGAAGCAGTTACATGCAAAGTCCAAGGTGAACGCATGAGTCTGGAAGACGCTATCGTAGATTTACATCGGATGAAAGAAATCTCAGCTATGCTGCATGAGCTTGATTTAGAAAAGGAAGAACATTACGAACAGCTAGCAGAGCTGCAGCAGGAACAAGCGCAGCTGAGGGAACAGTTAACGCCTTGGATTTCTCAATTAAGTCAACGTGCTGAGACAAGGGGAATCATTCAAGAGTCTATTGCTTTGGAGCAAGCTCTACACATCAAGGTCGTAAAATATCACGAATTAGCCAAGGAGCAGATTGATAAGCTTCGAGCAGGCACTCAATCCAGGAATGCCTATTCGGGGACATTCTATCAGACAGAAGGATACTTCGTGGATCGTAAGAAATAAGAAAAGCTGGTTCGATCTTGGATCGAACCAGCTTTTCTCGATTAAAGAAGCAAGTCCTTTATGATAGCAATACCATCATAGTGTGGATAAAGGCTATTAAATTTCTTGGAATATTTCAATTTGTCTTCTTGATCAGCAATATGCCTTAGCAATATCGGGTATAAATGCAGTTTAGTCGGAGAAAGATCAAGAGCTTTCTTCAGGAAAGGTAAAGCTTCGGGAATGTTTCCTGATTTAAGATAATAAAGTGCAATGTTCTCGTAGCCTGTTGCATTTAGTGTATCCTTCTCTAACAACATAGAGTAATAATCAAAGGCAATCTCGATTTGTTGTGTAAAGTAGAGAAAATCACCAAGTCTATTAGCGAGTGTATCAGCAAGATCGGGATAGCGATTAATTAGCCAATCATACGTCTCATAATGTTCTGATTTGAATAAATCTGTGAGTAGCTGATAAATGATCGTGCTGTCGATGTTTTCCGATGTCTGTAGATGATCTACTAACAGGTTCTGCAATGTATGAAATGCAGTCGGATTATCCTCAGTATAAATAAGGTGATTTATTAATGCAGGGTCTTTCCATAAACAGAGAGCTGTACCAATAAGGCGATTGAAATGTGCCGGAGTCGAACGACTTTCTTCTGCTTGCAGGTGCTTAAAGAATAACGATCTGTCATTCATGACCGCAGCATAATGTAGCATATATTCAGATTCGAGTTTAACACTTAGAGCCATACATCTAAGATAATAATACTCGCACAATGAACGATTCCCAACAATCAGACTGGCTTGTAACAGACGTAACGCAGATTCTGGAGACTCTGCAGAATAGAGTCGATTTAGCAGCGAGATCATGTCTGGAACGGTGTCGGTTTGTAATAGTAGATGGATTAATTGTGATAGATCTTTAAGTTCATCAGTTTTTGATTCAATGACCCGTATAAGCAGCGTGACGGCCATAGAATAATTATGAGATTTGGTATAAATATCAATTAATTCGTTATAGATCAACTTGCTGTAAGTGGGTGAGATAAACCAGAAGTTCTGATTATTTCTTGATTGTTCATCTGCTATTTGAATACATTGCTCGAATATTGCAGCAGCCTCAGTAGAAAAACCAAGGAGGTTTAGATAATGTGCCTTCAAATACATGAAGTCAATATATTGTGGCCATCGTCGAATGCATTCTTCAACGACATCAAAGACTTCCTTTCCTCTTCCTAAATGGGCAAGTATCGTAATGATCTTATATTTGCAATGGATAATAAAGGTTTTGTTCTGAGATTTCTTCGTGTCGGCTCGTCTATAGTAATAAAGGGCTTTCGTATAATCTCCTAGAGCATCATATTCATTTGCAAGCGTGAAATAGTCGTATTCTTCAAACTGTTTATTTCTCTTCATTTCATTAAAAATCGAGAGATTACGTTCTCTTTTATTCTTTTTTATCGTTGTTTCATAGGTATATCCCGTATGAAAAATATTGCAATTCATTTTTTGTACAGGTAATTCGACTTCTTTATATAGAACTTGTTCATGAATCGGTCTGTGAAACCTTACTTCGGGATGATTGCATAATATACGGACAGCAAATGATTCCATCATTTTGCCGGAATTCTCTGTTCCTGTGAAATTAATAATAGGCAAGATAAAGCCTTGTGGTAGTGTATGGTCTGACTGCTCAAGAAAACTCTTGATTTTATGATGGTCATCTGAATTGATATATTCATCTGCATCCATAATAAGAATCCATTTGCTTGTCGCTCTGCGAATTGCTTCGTTTCTAGCGGCTGAGAAATCATTCGTCCACTGAAAGTCATAGATTTTATCTGTAAATTGGAACGCAATTTCTTTCGTTCGATCTGTTGATCCCGTATCTACCACGATGATCTCATCCACTAAACCTTGAACGCTTGTGAGACAGCGTTCAATCACCATTTCCTCGTCTTTAGCAATCATGCATAGTGATAATAATTTTTCCATTGGGTCCCCCAAAATTAGAATTATAGAATATATATCGGCAAAATTGATCTGGAATATCAGGAATCTATAAGATCCATTATCTGACTTTATATAATTATTATGCTTTTGACGAAATATGTCGATATAAAATGAATAGAGACAGTACGTGCAGTGGATATCATCACACTATAGAAAGGGTATATTATGAACATATCGTTGTCATTAGTCATGATCGTTAAAAATGAAGAAGCAACATTACGTAGATGTCTTGAAAGTGTGCAGGGAATAGTAAATGAAATTGTAATCATAGATACGGGATCCAAGGATAATACAAGAGAAATTGCTCGATCCTACCGTGCTAAGGTTTATGATTTTGAATGGACTGGAAGTTTTGCAGATGCCAGAAACTTTGCATTGCAGCATTCAACGAGTGATTGGAATCTAATTCTTGATGCGGATGAGTACATTACTAATGATTGCAGAGAAACAATAAGGAATTTTATAGGGCGGTATCATGCACTTGGTCGGATTAAGATTGTCAGCAAATTTGTAGATCAGGAAGGTACCGGTTATGCACATTCATTCGCTACAAGACTCTTCCCTTCTGGTTTATTCTACCAAGGGAGAATTCATGAGCAAGTCCAATCAGATTTACCGAGAATTAAGCTAAATGTTGAAGTCCAACATGACGGTTATTATCAAAAGAATAAATCGGATCGCAATATTCCGATATTGGAGCAGGAGATTAAGCAACACCCGAATGATCCTTATTTCTATTATCAGATTGCTAAAGAATATACAGGTCTGCAACAGGACCAGTTGGCTTATAAAAGTCTTGTCAGAGCTAATGAGTTGTTAACACGAAAAGAAGCTTATGCTCCGAATGTAATTGTAGCTTACATGTATGCAATCGTTGCAACTCAAAACTGGGAAGAGGGGTTAAAGGTCATTGAGCGGGAACATATCTACTTATATGACTATGCTGATTTCCATTTTGTTAGTGGCGTGTTCTTCCTGGATCTTATCTTAAGTGATCCGGAGAAGTATATCGCCTATCTCCCTCGAATAGAACAATCTTATTTGAGTTGTTTGGAAATAGGGGAGAACGAGAAGTACGACAATGTTATTGGGACGGGAAGCTTTAAAGCTTTATATAACCTAGGGGTTTTTAATGAAGTTATGGGTAAGATGGATAATGCCGTTGAGTATTATAAGCAATCAGCGTCGTATCACTATCAACCAGCGATCAATCGACTGAACATTAGTAGATAGTTTAAACGGAATGATTATGCTAACTAAAATATAGGAAAATGTCGATATAGTTTTAAGTTCTACTCACCATGGGATTCGGGGGATCAATATGAAAACAAGTATCGTTATTGCGACTTTTAATAAGCTGAATTATAACCAACTTTGTATTGAAAGTATTCGTAAATATACCAGCCATCTTGATTATGAGATTATTGTAGTCGATAATAACTCGACAGATGGTACTGTTGATTGGCTAAATCAACAAGAAGATATTCTTGCAGTGTTTAATACTGAGAATTTTGGATTCCCTAAAGCATGTAACCAGGGTATTGAATTAGCGACAGGTGATCATATTCTATTGTTGAATAACGATACGATTGTTACGAAAGATTGGCTGGATAATATGTTGCGTTGTCTTCATAGTGACGAAAGTATTGGGGCGGTAGGATCTGTGACCAACAACTGTGCGAATTATCAATCTATCTCTGTGCCATATAATACAGTAGAGGAGATGCATCAGTTTGCTGCTGAATTTAACATTTCGGATCCAGAAAAATGGGAAGAGCGAATACGTTTAATTGGTTATAATTTGCTTATAAAAAATTCTGTAATTAGTCAAGTAGGTTTATTAGATGAGAGGTTTACACCAGGTAATTATGAAGATGATGATTATTGCCTGCGCATTCGATTGGCGGGATATAAATTAATGTTATGTAAGGATACTTTTATCCATCATTTTGGGAGCACTTCATTTAGGGAGAATGTTAACGGTTATTTGAAACTGTTAAATACCAATAAACAGAAGTTTTACGAAAAATGGTCAATTGATCCTGATGGGTTAGCAGAAATAAATTATAATTTAGTAAATCAAATAAAGCCCATTCATCCATCATCACTTCGTATTCTAGAGATTGGTTGTGGTTTAGGAGCAAACTTGGTAGAAATCCGCAATCGATTTCCAAATGCAGAACTACATGGCGAAGAACCGGATGTTCATAAAGCTAATGTAGCTAAATTTGTGGCTACAATCAATTCAAATGAGTATGAGAAAGGGTATTTCGATTACATTATTATTAGTGATCCGTTAGAATATGATTTAATGCGGGAGGTTTTACACTATTATGAGTTATTAAATTCATATGGTGGGCTTTTAATTGAAGTCCCCAATATTCACCATTTTAGAATAATAGACAGGTTTCTAAGAGATGATTTGGGAAGAGATGTAGCTCGTTACTTCTCTTATAAAGATTGCGATCAAATAATGAATTCATCTAATTGGGGGCAAACTAGTATAGTAGGTGTAACCTCAAGTATATCGGATACTGATAAAACATTTATTGAGAAATTGAAACATGTAAATCATCATATTCCTGAGAAACAATATATGATCGAGAAGTACTTAATGACGTTTAAAAAGTATAATTTAAGTAGTGAAATTAAACAGATTGTTAATCAATTGATTCAGGAACAGGATATAGAGACCAATACAAAGCGACTACTTAATTACGACCATGATGTTGTATTAGACGTTATTGTTCAAAGCTCTACTAGCCAGACAGTTGCACTACTGAATTATTTGGCAGTTCTACTGATAGATCGTGGTCACACAAAGCAAGCGCTACCCTATCTTAATAAGGCATTTGAGTTAGATGAAATGAACTCTAGTACTTTATTTAATTTAGGCCTCGTGATGTATCACTTAGAGAATTATGACCTTGCAATCGAATGGCTTCAGTATATACCGAATAAAGACGCAACTATTTTGCAATTAATCGAAAAGTTAGTTCAAGAACGCGAGTTGCAAAAATAAGTTTTCTAGGAGGGTGGATAATGGATAAGATGGAGACAGGTGAGCTACACGAACTATTAAGTCACATTGACCAAGAATTACAACTAGAAGAGAGTGCTAGTAAGTTGATCTCTCTAGTTACTGAAGGGATTATTAGAATAGATGATGTGATTAATACTATTAATGATTATGTCATCCAAAAAGTAGCGGTTTGTAATCTCTTAGCAATCAAGAGCTATGAATTTAGGACATATGATAATATTCTCCCACTATTACAACAGGCGCTATTGTATGATGATACTAATCGAGATACGTTAATCAATTTAAGCTGTTTTCTTGAACAATGTAATGAGTACGAACTAGCACTTCATTATGCAACACAATTAAAAGATAACGATGAAGAAATAGTCCAACTTCTTGAGCGCTTGAGGAGTAACTTAACATGTGATCAAGAAGATAATATATTATCCATTGAACAGAATGATGTCTTGTTTACTGGAGAAAGATTGGTAATCAACAAAACAGTAAAAGATCAATTTAATAATGTGCTCGAAGAACATCTAGCACGATATGAGTTAGCATGCAGTTTTGCTAATGAAAAAATTGTCTTGGATGCCGCCTGTGGTACGGGATACGGCAGCAAGATGATGAAGGATACGGGAGCAAAGTATGTCATGGGGGTCGATATTTCTCATGAAAGTGTGGAGAGTGCACGTGTAACCTATGGTTCAACGAGTGTGGATTTCGCAGTAGGTAACGTTAATCACTTACCATTCAATGACGGTACCTTTGATATGGTTGTCTCTTTTGAGACGATTGAACATATTGATAATGGCGCAAATTGGATTAAAGAGTCTGCTAGGGTTCTGAAGAATGGAGGACTATTCTTAGTCTCCACTCCGAATAGAGCAATTACGAATCCAGGCATATACTTTAATGAACGGCCACTGAACCCTCATCATCAATTTGAATATACTACGGTGGAATTTGTAGGTGAACTTTTAAAAGAATATGATATTGTAAATTTATATGGTCAATCATTTATTAATGATGCGAATACATACTATACACAGGTTATGAGGAAAGCTCGGGAGTTAGGCGTGAGTTCTACGCCTATTTTGCAAGATACAGTAGTAAGTACCCAACTAAGCCCTCTTAGCGAGGTAAAGGATGCACAGCCCATGTATGTAGTTGCAGTATGTAGAAAGAAGAGTGTGAGTCATAAAACAGAGCAGAATGAGCTATAGTTACATTCAAAACTTTTTTGTTCAATTGAGTTTTGTCTAAAAATTTTTTAAGGCTGTGTTATAGGGTGAATATCTCTATGTAAATAAAATATTATGGATTGCTGTATAATTACTGGAAGCCCTGCTAAGGACACGTATATAGCGTCTGTATGACACCGCTTACAAAAACTCATCTAAAATCATTGACACCGCTTCCATACGGTGGTATATTCAACCTTGTGGACGTACTCCACTTTCATTTGAAGACGAAGGGAATGTATTTGAATGCAAGGTAAAGTAAAATGGTTTAACGCAGAAAAAGGTTATGGTTTTATCGAAACTGCTGACGGTGGGGACGTATTCGTACATTTCTCCGCGATCCAATCTGAAGGCTTCAAAACTTTAGAAGAAGGTCAATCCGTTGAGTTCGACATCGTTGAAGGTGCTCGCGGACCACAAGCAGCTAACGTAATTAAATTATAATCATCCCCGGCAGTGATGCCGAGCTACATAAGGTCTGATGGTTAAATTGATAGTTTAGCTAATGAAAGCCCTGGACTCGTTCTAGGGCTTTTTGTTGTTTTCAGCATAAATGGAATCTATAAATCGTGATGAGCATTCTTATTAATTGCTTGGCTTTTGAAGTGTATCCTAGACCTCCTTTGCAATGTTTCTGTAACAATTCCGAACAGTTTTTGACAACTCTCCTCACGTGAAACAACTACGCCATTTTCATTGTAAAGGAATTTTGAAGATCGCTGAGAGGTGTGTTATAATAGAGCTAAGCAAAGGAGGAGTGCCCTATGAAATACAGCATTCGAGGCCAACAGATCCAAGTGACAGACGCTTTAAGAGAGTATGTAGAGAAAAAGCTAAGTAGATTGGAAAAGTATTTTGAAGTGCCGCCTACCTCTGAGGTACATGTTACATTGAGCGTAATCAAGGACAAACATAGTATTGAGGTTACGATTCCTCTGCCAGGCTTGATGCTCCGCGCCGAAGATAAGACAGATGACATGTACGCTTCGATTGACGCCGTCATTGATAAGTTAGAGCGTCAAATTCGTAAACACAAAACTAAATTGAACCGCAGATTCCGTCAAGAGGGCAGCTTGAAGTCCCTAATCGTTGATGGAGGTTCAACAGCAGTTGCGCTTGAGGATGAAGAGGATACTCTTGAACTCGTGCGTACGAAGCGATTTACACTGAAACCAATGGATGTGGAAGAAGCCATCTTACAGATGAACATGGTGGGACATAACTTCTTCGTCTTCTCCAACATGGACACGAACCAAGTGAATGTCGTATATCGCCGTAACGATGGCAAATATGGATTAATCGAGCAAGATTGATTCTAGGATCGACATTTAGGCAAATGAATATACATGAATAACAAAGCTTGGCTCCTCCCGGGGAGTCAGGCTTTTTCTAGCTTTTGAACCCCATTAACATTACAAATTTGAAGCATACACAGAATGGAAATATTTTTGATGAAAACTTTTCGAAACAATCCGGCCGGTTAGCGCGTAAGTATATACATAGTGTCCATACTCGATTGTTGCGACAATACCCACAAACTGTTACAATTTAATGCAAACCATCTGTTTGTACGAAATACGAAAGGGGTCTACCCATGCTAGGACTTGTTAAAAAGATATTTGGCGACCAGAATGAGCGCGAAGTGAAGCGTCTCATGAAGACGGTTGACCAAATCAACGAAATGGAACCGACGTACAAGGCGCTTTCGGACGAAGAGTTGAAGGCGAAAACGGAGGAATTTAGAGCACGCTTAGATAAGGATGAGACGCTAGATGACATATTGCCAGAAGCTTTTTGCGTGGTGCGTGAAGCTTCGATTCGGACGTTAGGCAAGCGTCATTATGATGTACAATTACTCGGCGGTATGGTCCTTCATGAAGGTAAGATCGCAGAGATGAAGACCGGGGAAGGGAAGACACTCGTAGGTACCTTGCCGGTATATTTGAATGCCCTTTTAGGAAAAGGCGTTCACGTGGTTACAGTCAATGACTACTTGGCACAGCGGGATAGTGCAGAGATGAGTCAGATTTATAATTTCCTAGGCATGACCGTTGGGGTTAACCTGAACGGATTAAGTCACGAAGATAAGCAAGCCGCTTATGCTTGCGATATTACGTACGGAACGAACAATGAGTTCGGATTTGACTACTTGCGCGACAACATGGTGCTCTATAGCGAGCAAATGGTTCAACGCCCATTATACTTCTGTATTATTGACGAAGTGGACTCGATCCTCGTCGATGAGGCGAGAACACCGCTCATCATCTCAGGACAAGCCGCGAAATCGACGGAGCTGTATTTTGCTGCGGATCGATTTGTTCGTCGTTTAACGGCAGAAGAGGATTATACGGTTGATATTAAAGTGAAATCCGTTGCGTTGACGGATGTCGGTGTTGGAAAGGCAGAGAAAGCATTTGGCGTCGAGAACTTGTTCGATCAGAGCCATGTGACGCTCAACCACCATGTGACACAGGCGCTTAAAGCGAACGTGATCATGCGTCGTGACGTCGACTACGTTGTTCAAGACGGCGAAGTCTTGATCGTCGATGAATTTACGGGCCGGATCATGCAAGGTCGTCGTTACAGCGATGGTCTTCACCAAGCGATTGAAGCGAAGGAAGATCTGGATGTTCAGAATGAGAGCATGACGCTGGCGACAATCACATTCCAGAACTATTTCCGGATGTATCGCAAACTCGCCGGTATGACGGGAACAGCGAAGACAGAGGAAGAAGAATTCAAGAAGATCTATGGTCTTGAAGTTATTCAGATCCCGACCAACCGTCCGAATATTCGTAAGGATATGCCGGATGTCGTCTATAAGACGGAAAAGGGTAAATTTAAAGCGGTTGTCGATGAAATCGTGGAACGCCATAAGAACAAGCAACCGGTGCTTGTCGGTACGATTTCGATCGAGAACTCCGAGCTGCTCTCGGAAATGCTGAAACGCAAAGGCGTACAGCATAAAGTCTTGAACGCGAAATACCATGCGGAAGAGGCGGAGATCATCTCTGGAGCAGGGATCGCGAACTCGGTTACGATCGCTACAAATATGGCTGGTCGTGGTACAGACATTTTGCTCGGTGAAGGTGTCTCCGATTTTGGAGGCCTGCATATTATTGGTACAGAGCGCCATGAGAGCCGTCGGATTGATAACCAGCTTCGCGGTCGTGCGGGACGTCAAGGGGACCCAGGTTCCTCGCAATTCTACTTGTCGATGGAAGATGAGCTCATGAGACGTTTCGGTGCAGAGAATATTTCTGGCATGATGGATCGTCTTGGCTTTGATGAGGAATCGCCGATTGAGAGCCGTCTTATTACACGTGCAGTTGAGTCCGCTCAGAAGCGTGTAGAAGGTAGCAACTTTGATGTTCGTAAAATTGTCCTTCAATATGACGATGTCATGAATCAACAACGTGAGATTATTTATAAACAGCGTCGTGAGATTCTTTTCTCCGATAACATTCGTGAAATCGTGCTAGATATGATTAAGCCGACAATCGAACGTATTGTCGAAGCGCACTGTGCGGAAGATATTCCAGAGAACTGGGAACTTGAAGAAGTGGCAGAATGGGCGAACAACACGCTCCTCGAAGCCGACCAAGTTTCGAGAGACGATATCTGGGGCAAGGAAAAAGAAGAGATCGTAGAATTCATCATGGGTCTTGTTGTAGAGCGATACACAGCACGTGAGGAAATCATGGGCGAAGAGATGATGCGCGAGTTCGAGAAGGTTATCGTGCTTCGTGCAGTTGATAGCAAATGGATGGATCACATCGATGCGATGGATCATCTCCGTCAAGGGATTCACCTACGTGCATACGGCGGTACGGATCCGCTTCGCGAGTATCAATTTGAAGGCTTCGAGATGTTCCATGAGATGATCAGCCAAATCCAACAAGATGTGGCGACATATATCATGAAAGCTCAAGTCGAGCGTAACCAAGAGCGTCAAGCGGTTGTCGAAGAGAGCAAGATCTCGACGAACAGCAGCAGCGAGCCTGCGACGAAGCAGCCGGTTCATAACGAACCGCAAATCGGACGCAACGATCCATGCCCATGCGGCAGCGGTAAGAAATATAAGCAATGCCACGGGAAGTAATCTTCCCGTCTAACGACGAATGTGAAGCCAGATGAGGTGGATGGAATGATCGAACCAAGCGTAAAACAGGATCTACGCGAAATTGCAAAGAGATTATCTGACCTTAGGGGGTCTCTTTGACTTAGATATGAAGCAAGAGATGATTGAGAATTTCGAGGTCAAAATGGCTGCGCCAGACTTCTGGGACGACAACGAGCGTGCCCAAGGCATTATTGCGGAGTTGAACGCGATCAAGTCCTCTGTTGACCAATATCAATCATTGAACCAAGAGTATGAAGATACGACGATGATGTTGGAGCTTGCGGTGGAAGAGCAGGATGAAGCTTTAGCGCAAGAATTGTCTGGTACGGTTGAAGGCCTTATGAGTAAGCTGGAGACATTCGAGCTTCAGCTGCTGCTCAACCAGCCATACGATAAATTCAACGCGATTCTTGAACTGCACCCTGGTGCAGGCGGAACGGAGTCGCAAGACTGGGGCCAAATGCTGCTGCGGATGTATACCCGTTGGGCGGAGAAACGGAACTTCAAAGTCGAAGTGCTCGATTATCTCCCAGGCGATGAAGCGGGAATCAAGAGCGTCACGCTATTGATTAAAGGCTTCAATGCTTACGGCTACCTCAAAGCGGAGAAAGGTGTACATCGTCTAGTGCGGATCTCGCCGTTCGATGCATCCGGTCGTCGCCATACTTCATTCGTATCTTGCGACGTTGTGCCAGAGATTTCGGAAGATGTAGAAGTCGACATTCGGACGGAAGATTTGAAGATCGATACGTACCGTGCGAGCGGTGCGGGTGGTCAGCACATCAATACGACGGATTCCGCGGTACGGATTACGCATATCCCGACGGGCGTCGTCGTTACATGTCAGACGGAGCGTTCACAGATCAAGAACCGTGAGCGGGCGATGACTGTACTTCGTTCCAAGTTATATGAGCGTAAAATTGAAGAGCAACAGAAACAGCTTGACGAAATTCGTGGAGAGCAGTCCGATATCGCTTGGGGAAGCCAAATTCGTTCTTATGTATTCCATCCCTACAGCATGGTCAAAGATCATCGGACATCCGTAGAGACAGGAAATGTCGGCGCGGTGATGGACGGCGATCTGGATGCCTTTATTGATGGGTACCTGCGGAACCAGATTCGGCATGAATAAAGAAAAATGCAAAAAAACCACATCACTATAAACTGTACCCCTTGTAAAGGACATTCTTAAAAAGTCTAGGCAGATTGAAGAAGATGATCTCTGTATTGAACAGGGGTCATCTTTTTTAAATTCCACTGGTATCTGTAGTGATTATAATAAGTCATGTAGTCCTTAATCTCCCGTTTTAATTCGTCCAAAGTCAAACAGGGCTTAATGGAGGCCTGATCTTTAAAATGGCCGAAAAATGATTCCTGAGGTGCATTGTCCCAACAGTTTCCTCGCCTGGACATAGACTGTTTTAGATTCAGCTTCCTCACCATTTTTTTAAAATCCGGATGTGTATAGTGGGACCCCTGGTCAGAATGAATTAAGGCCCCCTTTGCTTTCTTAAACCTTCTGTTTTTCTTAAGCTTAATGAGGGTGTTTGTTACAAGATCCAGCGTGATTCGGTCTGATACATGATAGGCTACGATCTCATTCGTCGAACTGTCTTTGATGGTGGATAGATAGGCTTTCTTGCCTGAAGCGTATAATAAATAGGTGATGTCCGTCAGTAATACCTTACCAGGAATATTCTGCTTAAACTCCCGGTTTAGCAGGTTGGAAACGACCCTGTGCTCTTGGGTAGCCTTCATCATCCTTTTATCGGGATTAGCCTTCCTGAAAGGACACACAATGCCGTACTTCTTCATAACTCTCCTGATGCGTTTCAGATTGTAGACAACCTTAAACTGCCCCTCTAGTGTCATCTTAATAGAACGGGCACCTTTCTTGCGTTTTTTGAAATGATAAGCTTTTAAGATGACCTCTTTTACCTGTTCATCTTGCTGCTCACGTTGACTTCTCTTTTGCTTTGCCACGGAAGACCAGTACCTGTAGTAGCCGCTCCTAGAAACCTCAGCTACTTTACATAAATAGTTGACCATACGATGGAGTTGATATTTCTTGATAATGGTACGAATTAGAATATATTTTTGGTGAGGTGACAGCCTTATTTCTTGCTCTGCCCCCTTTCGATAAAACGAATCTTTTTTAACAACTCGTTCTCCGCTTTTAATAAGTTATTCTGAGCCTCCAACCTGGCATACTTCTCTTCCAAAGTCAGTTCTCTCGTGAGAGGTCTTCCTGATCCTTGGCTTCTCGTATCCTGCAGGCCTAAAAAACCGTTCTCCTGGAAACTCGAACGCCATCTCTTCCCCGAGGATCTGACTCTTTGGATCCCAATAACTGTTACGTCAAAACCAGATTCTTCAAATATTTCTCTCGGTAGTTTGCCTTTGTTATTCTCTGAGATAAACAATTGCTTAAACGCATCTGTATATGTAATTGCCTTTGAAGATACAGACTTCACATAAGGATTGTTAGATAACAGCTTGATTTCTTTATCTGTGAATATTTTCTTGCTCACTTCATTTTTCCATTCCCATCTTTTCTGATATAAACAAAAGTACCCTACCGAGAGACTTTTTTAAAGTGTCTTCTCGATAGGGTACAGTTTACTATGATGTGGTTTTTTTATTTTTTTATTCGAAATCTACTTTCGAATAAAAAACTTGTTGTTCATAGTTATTTTTTACTATTTCACCATTAAGTTTCTGAGCAAAAAGCCGATAATATTACTGAAGTATATTTTACACAATCACGAAGTACCGTTCTTAATGGGACTGAAGAACGAGACAATCGAAAATGTTGGCAAAACTGTAGTGATGCAGTGACGCAAAGCCATGGGTCTTTCAATAGAATGTTGGAAGATTGCCAGGTTCCAATTTGATAGAAAACAATAGCATTTGCTGTTGTTTTTTATATTGTAAAATTTTCTGAAGGGGGATAAGTATGCAATCTTTTTTTAAGAAGGTAAATGTGATGATGGTATTTCTTCTTGTGATCATGATGATACCATATCAAACGACTTCGTATGCGGCAGCAAATGATTATGTATCCGTAACGAAAGTAGTGGATCCAACTGTGATAACAACTGAGCAAGAAGCAGAAGTAAAGCTAAGTATCAAGGGGACACCACCAGTAAATGTGGTCATGCCGAATGACGTTATCTTGATCATTGACAAGTCCGGTAGTATGAGTCCGGATTACAAACCCAACAATGGTGAAGATAAAATGACGGCAGCTAAGAATGCAGCTAAAGGTTTTATCGATTTAATGGATATGACCAAACATCGCGTTGGAGTTATTGACTTTAGTTCTGCAAACATGACCAAATTACTTCCATTAACGACGGATAAGGACAAAGTAAAAAACTATATTGGCTCGATCGAAGCAAATGGTGCAACGGCAACAGGCAATGCAATCGATATGGCTATAAAAGAACTTGAGAATCATCGGCCAGAAGCGCAACCGGTAATCGTTATTATGACTGACGGTGACGCAACCGAACCCCAAGGGACAGCTTATGAATATGCCTTGGAGAAAGCACAGGCTGCTAAGGATGCAGGTATTGTTTTCTATACGATTGCTTTGCTGCAGCCGAAAGAAAATCCCGAAACAAGCGGTCCTAATAAATTGCTGAAAGAAATGGCAACAACGTCCGCTCACCATCATTTCGTACTAGGTTCCGTTGGTTTGAGTGAGATCTACGCGGCAATTGTTAAAGAAATAGGTATGGCGAGCGCTTATAACGTTCAGGTTACTGACATTGTATCACCAGAATTTGAAATCGTCCCTGGCTCGTATGACTCGAATATTCCGAAGCCAACGGTTGCAGGGAATTCGCTAACATGGAACTTCCAAGAGTTGAAGAATAGCGATTTATCCTTTACCTATAAGATTAAACCGAAAGACCCGAACAAGGCAGGTACTTTCCAGGCTTCGACAACTGCTTCGATTATCACGTATAAAGACTATGCTGGGGCAGCACGTCAAAAGGCGATTCCATCAGTTGCTGTACAAGTGAAGCTTTCTGCACCAGTCGTTACTTCGATCGAGCAGAACTTTGGTAAACCTGAAGGTGGAGAGACGGTAACGATTAAGGGTGATAATTTCAGACCAGGTGCTGCAGTAACATTTGGATCGGGTACAGCAACGAATATCAAAGTCATTAGTAAAAATGAAATTACTGCGACAGTTCCAGCAGGTACAGTTGGAACAACAGTAACAGTTACTGTAAAGAATACGGATAATCAGATGGCTACGATACCTTATTCTTATAAGGCGGCTCCTGTTGTGACCTCCATCAAGCCTAATAATGGGCCGTTGGCAGGTGGAACATCTGTCTTGATCGAAGGCAATTATTTTTCTAATGCAATTGAAGTGAAGTTTGGGGACAAAGTTGCACCAATAAAACGTTATACGAATACAAAGCTCATTGAAGTAAACTCTCCAGCAACTACCAATTCAGGCCCTGTAGATGTTGTGTTAACGAACCCAGACGGCACGACTGTTACAGTACCTGGTGGATTTACTTATAATGCGCCGGTTGTCGTGAAACTTACGGTTACTAGCGTCTCCCCTAACATTGGCGAATTAGCGGGTGGAGATGCCGTATATTTTGATGGTACTAAATTTACTACCGAGACAAAAGTATTCTTTGGGGATGCAGAAGCCAAGATACTTACGTTTTATTCCGATAAACGCTTTAATGTGTTGACGCCTACTGGTAAGACACCAGGGGCAGTGGAAGTGAAGCTAGTTAACCCAGATGGAGAGACAGTAATCATCCCAGCTGGTTTTACGTATAAGCCTGCACCGGTCAAGCCTGCTCCAACACTTACAAGTATTACCCCGGATAGTGGATTAATTACTGGCGGAACAAGTGTTAGTATTATGGGAAGTGGATTTTTAGAGGGTGTCAAAGTATACTTTGGAACTAATGAAGCGGCTATTGCTAAATTGAACTCTGGTTCACAGATTACAGTCACGTCACCTGCGGTTGCGGCAGAAGGCCCTGTCAATGTAAAAGTTGTAAACCCGGACGGCCAAGAAGTAATGAAGGAAAACGGGTTTAACTATTTGCCGATTCCACCGATTGTCCCTGCTATTACGAGTATTTCTCCGACCAGCGGCCCATTTGTCGGGGGGACCGTTGTTTATATCAACGGAAAAGATTTTGATAAAGGCATGAAAGTCTATTTTGGTGATAAAGAAGTAGCTATTGGGATGTATTATGGTAGTACGAGAATTCAAGTCACTGCTCCGCCAGCCACAGTAGCAGGTGCAGTGAATGTGAGGGTCGTCAACCCGGACGGTAGAGAAGGAAATGTAGCAGCTGGGTATACCTATGAAGCACCGATTGTCCCGAAGGCACCTTCAATTAAAGCAATTTCACCGGATAATGGACCTCTAGCAGGTAAGACGAGTGTTTACATTGATGGTGCTGATTTTGTAAAAGGGTTGAAGGTATATTTTGGTTCACAAGAAGCTACGGTTATTTCGTTCTACAATAGCGGTAGATTGCTTGTCATGTCACCGACGGCTACCGTTGCAGGTCCTGTTGATGTAGAAATTGTAAATCCAGATGGACTGTCTGCAAAAGCTTCGGCTGGATTTACTTATAATGCACCACCAGCGCCAAAGGCACCGTCCATTACAGCAATTAGTCCGAATAATGGGCCAATCGCTGGAAGTACTAACGTCTATATTGATGGAGCGGATTTTGTTAATGGATTAAAGGTTTATTTTGGTAATAATGAAGCTACTATCCTTTCGTTCTATAATAGCACTAGGATCCTTGTAAGAACGCCATCGTCGCCGACTGAGGGAATCGTGGATGTGAAAATTATTAACCCAGACAATCTATCTGTGGTTGCTGCAGGAGGTTTTACGTACTTTAAACCAGCGCCATTGCCAGTTACTATAACGACAGTAACTCCGGATAGAGGAATTTTAGCCGGTGGAGGTACCATTGATATCAGCGGGACGAACTTCCAAGGACAAGCAAAGGTTCAATTTGGATCGCAACTAGTGCCTATTGACTACTATTATGGAAGCGGCAAGATTCGCGTGAAGGTGCCTGCCTCGGCTACTCCGGGTTCGGTTGATATTACCATAACAAATCCTGATGGCGGAACTGCAACTGCAGTTCAAGCCTATACGTATGAAATAGCGATCCCTGCCATTACTGCGATAACACCGAATCATGGTCCAATGAGTGGCGGAACAGCCGTCTATATTGATGGTAAAAATTTTGATCGCGATCTAGTATTAACGGTTAATGGAAAGCAAGTGGCTGTAACCACTTACTATAATAGTGGACGGATACTTTTCATTACGCAAAGCAGTACGATTAGCGGTTCTGTATCAATTGTTATTACAAATCCATCAACAGGTGAAAAAGCAACTGGTACATTCACATATGATGCACCGCCGCCTGTTCCGGCTCCTGCAATTACAAGGATTACACCAAATTCCGGGCCTCTTGCCGGAAGAACAGTCGTATATATTGATGGAAGCAACTTCGTTAATGGACTTAAAGTATACTTTAACGGTGTAGAAGCTCAAATGTTCTCATTCTATGGAGCGACTAGGTTAGGGATTTTTTCTCCAGCAGCAAGTGCTGCAGGTATTGTTGATGTCAAGATCGTTAATCCAGACGGTCAAGTAACTAATTCTGTTCAGTTCGAGTACAAATAAACTTAAAAGAGCGGCGGCTTCCTCAAAGAGGGCTCGTCGCTCTTTTAATTTCATGGTATGCTAAGATAGTCGATTGCAAAGGTATATTGAAGAATTCGGTGTATCCTCCAGATCGTTAGTGGAAAATATATTTTAACGAGATCAGGATAAGTGGGGTGCAAATCGCTGTTACAATGTAACTGAATATTTCTACAGTTTATGTGGCAGATAATTCTATGAACATAAGTCAAAAAACGAAAAGGAACGAACGGATCGTAAAGCCTTTGCATCCAATATTACTTGGCATTATCGAATTTACGCTTGTCATTATCGGATGCTTCAGTATTGCAGTGAGCTTTAACTTATTCATGCTGGCGCATCAAATCGCTTCCGGCGGCGTGTCGGGGATCTCGATATTGGTACAGCACTTCACGGGGATTCAACCAGCTTATACACAGTGGATCATCAATATCCCGCTATTTATTCTAGGCGTCGTTCTAGTAGGCAAAAATTTCGGTATCAAAGTACTCGTTGGAATTTTCTTTCTTCCATTATTCATTCTGTTGACGAAGGATTGGCCTACACCAACCGATAATGCGCTGCTGGCATCCATTTACGGTGGGCTCGGGGTTGGACTCGGCTTAGGACTCGTGTATCGCGCGAGAGGGTCAACGGGTGGCTTGGATTTGGTCGCACAGCTGATCAACCGATTTACCGGATTGAGTTACCATCTTGCCGTACCTATGCTCGATGGCATCGTCATCTTGTGCGCAGGGATATTCTTGTCGCCGGAGAAGGCGCTGTACGCGCTGATCGGTCTATTTGTAACGAGTAAGACGATCGACGCCATTCAGACCGGGTTCAACGTCTCTAAGGTTGCATTCATCATATCCAATGAAGCAGAGAAGCTGCAGCAGGCGATTCTGAATGATTTGGACCGTGGATTAACCGAGTTGGACGGCCGGGGCGGCTTCACAGGGGAAGAGCGCAAAATCTTAATGGTCGTTCTATCGCAGACCGAAGTCAGCAAATTGAAGGTGTTGGTGAAAATGGTGGACCCATCGGCATTCGTCATTATTAGTGATACAAAGGAAGTCTTGGGCGAAGGCTTCAAACTTCATACGTAGTACATATTTTACCAGAGTCGTAAAATCTGCTCGTGCCTTGTCACGATTGGGTTTTACGGCTTTTTTGTTGCGTCCGAAACCTTCAAAAATAACCGTTGTATAAATATAAATAGGGGTGTATAATGATACGTAATTTCAAATTCGGATATGATTTCAAAGCAAGTCTACTAGATGTATAATGGAAAATATTACACATGACATATAGCGTCACATCGGGGAGGAATGAACCATGAATACAACATTGCGAGCTGCGGTCGTCGGTTCGACTGGCTACGGCGGCGTAGAGCTGATCCGTTTCCTAAGCGGACATCCGAAAGTACAGATTACATCCGTCATATCATCATCGAGTAGCGGTGAGCGTCTATCGGACGGTTTTCCGCATTTGACAGAGATTATTACCGATACCTTGGATGGGGTAGATATCCCGCTGATTCGAGAGAAAGCCGATGTTGTATTCACGGCGACACCGCACGGGGTAAGCGCGAAGCTGGTACCGCAGCTGCTCGAAGCGGGTCTGAAGGTGATCGATTTATCCGGTGATTTCCGGTTAAAAGATGGCGCGGTCTACGAGAAGTGGTACAAACACGCACCGGCAGACGAGGCCTTGTTAGCACAGGCTGTCTATGGGCTCAGCGAAGTGTTCGGAGATCAGGTGGAGGGCCTTGATTTTGTATCGAATCCAGGTTGTTATCCGACAGCAACATTATTAGGACTCGTACCTGCTGTAGCAGCAGGGTGGATTGATCCGAAGAGCATCATCATTGATGCGAAATCGGGTGTGTCCGGTGCAGGACGCGGAACAAGCCTCACAGCGCACTATGCTGAGATTAATGAGAATTTCAAAGCGTACAAAGTGAATAAACACCAGCATACGCCAGAAATCGAACAGATTCTAAGTCAAGTAGCTGGGGAGCCTGTGACGGTGACGTTCACGACGCATTTGGTACCGATGACGCGCGGCATTATGTCGACGATGTATGCTACATTGAACGGATCGCATACCGAAGCGGAACTGGTTCAACTATATAGGCAATATTACGAAGGCCGCCGATTCGTTCGGGTTCGCGACACGGGCGTTTGGCCGGCGACGAAGGAAGTATACGGCTCCAATTATTGCGATATCGGCTTTTCCGTGGATGAGCGCACAGGACGGGTTACGATCATTTCGGTGATCGATAATATTGTGAAGGGCGCCGCAGGGCAAGCGATTCAGAATTTAAACATTATGATGGGCTGGGATGAGACGTTGGGGCTCTCCCTCACGCCTGTCTATCCATAATAGACAGCTATAAGAGGTAGTTCAAAAAGTCATCATTTGATCACGAAGTCATTCAAGAAGCATAATCGAGATCGAATCTTGCACTCACCTTCGAAGAGCATATGCTTACGAAGTATGTTCCCTCCGGAAACATTTCAGGTACTCATTTAGGTTTCGCCTAACTCCGTTCCTCTGAAAGTTTATCGAAGGAAAACTCTCTACGGAAGCATAGGCTCTTCAGGTTCTCGCAACCTTCTCGGTGCTGAAATGCCGACTTTTTGAACACGCATTTTAAGGAAATGGGGAGAAGAGACATGGGCGTACAGCATTTTACGGTGGTGGAGAATGGCTCGGTGACCGTACCGAAGGGATTCAAGGCCGGGGGCCTACATTGCGGATTGAAGAAGACAGAACGTAACGATCTAGGAGCGATTCTATGCGAGGTGCCAGCGACGGCAGCGGCAGTCTATACGACGAACGTATTCCAAGCGGCTCCGCTCAAGGTAACGCGCGAGAGTATTGCAGCTGAAGGCAAGCTGCAAGCTGTGATCGTGAACAGCGGGAATGCGAATGCGTGCACAGGAAAGCAGGGCGAACAAGATGCGTACCAGATGCGCGATGAGATTGCAGCCCAACTCGGCGTGTCAAGTCATTATGTGGCGGTCGCTTCGACCGGTGTCATCGGCGAATTGCTGAAGATGGACCGCGTTAGCGCGGGGATTGCGAAGTTGCCTGCGCGTCTATCGAGTGATGCGGCAGGAGCGGAAGACTTCAGCCAAGCGATTCTAACGACGGATCTCGTAAAAAAAGAAATTTGTGTCGCCGTGCAAGTTGGCGGACATACAGTTCATATCGCGGGTGCAGCCAAAGGCTCTGGTATGATTCATCCGAATATGGCGACGATGCTGGCGTTCATGACGACGGATGCGGTGATCGATCAGGCTGCGCTGCAGCAGCTGCTCGGTCAGACAACAGATGTCACATTTAATATGATTACGGTAGACGGCGATACCAGTACGAACGATATGCTCGTAGCGATGGCAAGCGGTCTTGCGGGTAATGAGTCACTTCAGCCGAATCACCCGGATTGGGACGCTTATGCAGCCGCATTCCGCCATGTGTGCGAACATCTGGCCCAAGCGATCGCACGGGACGGCGAAGGGGCGACGAAGCTGGTTGAGGTGAACGTAAACGGCGCAGTATCGGATTCATCCGCACGAGCGATTGCGAAGACGGTCATCGGCTCCAGCCTGGTGAAATCAGCCGTATTCGGCGCTGATGCGAACTGGGGACGGATTATTGCGGCCGTGGGCCGTGCAGGTGAGCCTGTTAATCCAGAGACGGTAGATATTCGACTCGGCGACATTACGGTGCTAACCCAATCGAGACCGGTTCCATTTGACGAGGAGATCGCGCTTGAATATTTGAAAGGCAACACCGTGACGATCCATGTCGCCCTGAACAACGGGGATGGCGTCGCTACAGCATGGGGCTGTGATTTAACGTATGATTATGTTCGCATCAATGCGGCGTATCGGACGTAGGGCACGGAGGATAGAGGAACGATGACGATGCAGATGAATACAAAGTTTGTAATGAAATGCGGAGGCAGCACGCTCGCTGCGCTCCCGGATGCCTTCTTTGAAGATTTACGCAGGCTGCAAGCGGACGGCATCATCCCAGTCATTGTGCATGGCGGTGGTCCGGCGATATCGGAGACTCTGACGAAGCTAGGGATCGAGACGGAATTCGTAGGTGGACTTCGCAAGACGAATGATGCGGTCTTGGATGTCGTCGAGATGGTGCTTGCGGGGCAGATCAACAAAGAGATCGTTCGTAAAATCGGCATGAGCGGTGCAAAAGCTCTTGGTCTCTCCGGCGTGGATGGCGGCCTGATGCAGACGGTACCGGTAGCGAATGCCGCTGAGGTAGGTTTCGTCGGAGATGTCGTAGACATTCGAGCAGAGATCATCGAGGGCATTATCCGTATGGGCTACATGCCTGTCATCGCCCCAATCGGCATATCGGCGGATGGTACGCAGCGCTTCAATATTAATGCGGATACCGCGGCGGGTGCAGTTGCTTCCCACATTGGGGTCGCGCAGATGATCGTTGTGACGGATGTGCCGGGCATTATGAAGAAGATCGATGGCGAGCTGCAAGTTCTGCCGAAGATTACGATAGCAGAGATTGAAGAGATGATTGCAACAGGTGAAATATATGGCGGTATGATTCCGAAGGTCCGCGCTGCGATGCAATGTATCCAAGGTGATGTGAAGGAAGTCGTCATCGTCAATGGCACGGAACCGAATGTACTGAGCCGAACATTACATGGTGAAGCGATTGGTACGCGAATTGTGACTGCATAAATAGATGAGGCAATGACAAAGATAGGCGAATTGAGAGGAGGAATTCACGATGAGTGGAACACAGGAAAAAGGTCAAGGTCAGGTACAAAGCGCGTTATTCCCAACGTACGCAAGATTTCCGATTTCGTTAGTGAAAGGCGAAGGAAGTTATGTATGGGATGAGGAAGGCCGCAAATATCTTGATTTCACGAGCGGTATCGCCGTCAATGGTCTAGGGCATGCACCGAAGCAGGTGAAGGAGAAGCTCGTTTCCCAGTTAGACGAATTGTGGCATGTGTCGAATATTTATCAAATCCCGAATCAGGAAAAGGCAGCGCAGCTGCTGACAGCGAATAGCTGTGCAGACGCGGTGTTCTTCTGTAACTCCGGTGCGGAAGCGAATGAGGCAGCCATCAAACTAGCTCGTCGCTATCATCAGAAGGTGCTTGGGAATGGACGTTATGAGGTGATCACGTTCACGCAATCCTTCCATGGACGCACGCTAGCGACCTTAACGGCGACAGGACAGGATAAAGTGAAGGATGGCTACTTGCCGTTGCCGGAAGGCTTCAAGCATGTGCCGATGCATGATGAGAAAGCGCTCGAAGCTGCGATCGGAGAGCATACGTGCGCGATTATGCTGGAGCTGGTGCAAGCGGAAGGCGGCATCGTTCCTGTGGAACCATCGTTCGTGCAGCACATTGTGAAGCTGTGCAAAGAGCATAATCTCCTCTTAATCATTGATGAGGTTCAGACTGGAATCGGCCGTACAGGCAAATTGTTCGCTTATGAGCATTACGGTATCGAACCGGATATTTTCACGTTAGCCAAAGCGCTTGGTAGTGGATTCCCGGTTGGGGCGATGTTAGGCAAAGCTTATCTGCGTGATGCATTTACAGCAGGAAGCCATGCTTCCACCTTCGGCGGGACACCAATTGCGATGGCTGCCGTCATTGCGACGCTCGAGACAATTGTGAACGAGCGATTGTCGGAACACGCCGCAGATATGGGCGATTATTTAATGCAGCAGCTGCAAGAGAAGCTGGAAGGCAATACGTATGTGACCGGCATTCGCGGCAAAGGCTTGATTATCGGCATCGAGTGCATTGAACCGGCAGGTCCGATTATTGCGGAAGCGCAGCAGAAAGGACTACTGACAGTGGCCGCAGGCCCGAATGTGGTTCGGTTACTGCCGAATCTACTGGTCACACGCGAAGAGATTGATATTGCCGTTGGTGTATTGAATGACATATTAACCGCGAAGGCAGCGGTGAAACAATAGAATTTGTAGCAGGAGTGATAGATATGAGCACGACACAAGAGCTTGGCATTAACCTCAGAGGCCGGGATTTCCTCGGCCTTGGCGATTTTTCTTCTGAAGAAATTCGTTATCTGATCGATTTGGCGATTGAACTTAAGAAGAAGCAAAAGAATGGTGAAGTATATCAGCCGCTGAAAGGCAAAACGCTAGGTATGATCTTCGAGAAATCCTCCACACGTACGCGCGTGTCGTTCGAAGTCGGGATGTATCAACTTGGCGGGCAGGCGTTGTTCTTAAGCAAGAACGATATTCAAATGGGCCGCGGCGAGACGATTCATGATACGGCGAAGACGCTGTCCCGTTATTTGGACGGGATTATGATCCGTACGTTCGCGCATCGCACGATCATTGATTTGGCGCGTTATGCGACGGTTCCGGTGATTAACGCATTGACGGATCTCTCGCATCCATGCCAAGCGCTGGCGGATTACCAGACGATTCTGGAGCACAAGGGCAAGCTGGCAGGTCTGAAAATGGCTTATGTCGGTGATGGCAACAATATGGTGCATTCCTTGATGATTGGTGCAGCGAAGCTTGGCCTTCACATCTCTATCGCATCGCCTGCAGGTTATGACATGGACGAGACGATCATTCGTCAGGCGCAGGATATCGCGGCATCGACAGGATCGAAGATCGTGATCACGCGTGATCCGAAAGAAGCGGTTCAAGATGCGGACGTCATCTATACGGATGTATGGGCGAGCATGGGCTTTGAGTCGGAGCAGCAAGAGCGCGAAGCAGCATTCAAGGACTTCCAAGTCAATGAAGAGCTTGCGAAGCTTGCTAAGTCAGACTATCTCTTCATGCACTGCTTGCCAGCACACCGCGGAGAAGAAGTAAGTGCGGGTGTCATTGACGGCGAGAACTCGATTATTTTTGATCAAGCAGAAAATCGGCTGCATGCCCAGAAAGCGGTTATGGCGGCGATCCTATAGTATGTATGAGGTTCAAAAGATGATTTTTTGAACTACCTCTTATAGTAATTTGATGAGCAATGGGGGAGAATGGACAATGGCAAAAGAAAAAATCGTACTAGCCTATTCAGGCGGTCTTGATACATCAGTTATTCTGAAATGGTTAAAAGAAACATATGACGCGGAGATCATCGCATTTACGGCCGATATCGGTCAGAAGGATGAGCTCGATGGCTTGGAAGCGAAAGCCTTAGCGACAGGCGCTTCCAAAGTATACATTGATGATCTTACAGAAGAATTCGCAAAAGATTTCATCTTCCCGATGTTCCAATCGGGCGCGTTATATGAAGGGCAATATTTACTCGGCACGAGTATCGCTCGTCCGTTAATTGCGAAGCGTATGGTGGAGATTGCGCGCGCAGAGGGCGCGACGGCGATTGCACACGGTGCAACGGGTAAAGGAAATGACCAGGTGCGCTTCGAGCTTGCGGCAGCAGCGCTTGCGCCGGAGATCAAAGTGATCGCGCCTTGGCGTTCCGAAGAATTCCGCAACCAGTTCCCTGGTCGCGCGGAGATGATCGCATACGCAGAGAAGCATGGCATTCCAGTTCAAGCATCGGCAGCGAAGCCATACTCGACGGACCGTAACTTGCTGCATATCAGCTTCGAGAGCGGCATGCTGGAGGATCCTTGGTTCGATCCAAGCGCAGAAGAGAACAAAGATATGTACGTGCTTAGCGTGTCTCCTGAGGATGCGCCGGACCAAGCGGAGTACATTGAGCTGGAGTTCGAGCAAGGTGATTGCGTTGCAATCAATGGCGAGAAACTAAGCCCATTGCAAGTGATGGAGCAATTGAACGAAATCGGCGGCAAACACGGCATTGGACGTGTAGATATGGTCGAGAACCGTTTCGTCGGCATGAAGAGCCGCGGCGTCTATGAGACACCAGGCGGTACGATCTTGTTCACAGCACATCGCAAGATGGAATCCTTAACGATGGACCGTGATGTGATGCATTTGAGAGATTCCTTGATCTCCAAATATGCAACACTCGTATATAATGGCTTCTGGTTCGCGCCAGAGCGTCTAGCATTGCAAGCATTAGTTACTGAGAGTCAACGCAACGTATCGGGTACTGTTCGTCTGAAACTGTACAAAGGTAACGTGATTGGTGCCGGCGTGAAGAGCCCTGTGAGCTTGTACAATCCGGATATCGCGACGATGGAAGCCGATCCGACACAAGCGTATGACCAAGCGGATGCGACTGGATTTATCCGTCTGAATGCATTGCGTCTCAAAGTAGGCTCCGGCGTGGAGCAAAGCGCGAAGCGCTAAGATGGAGAGAGCGGAGGGTGTGGTGTTAGGTATGAACTGATTCGTCTTACAACGATGCAGCTGATGGAGAGCCGGCGGAGCACGGAGAGAAAGTTTGGAACTGGAGGAGCGAGAGCGTTCGCCTTTGTTTTTGGATTTCATCCCTAATCAATCTCAATCAAGAAATCCAAAAACAACAGCGACCGGAAGTCCAAAGTTTCTCGGAGTGTGGTAGAAGGAGACCGGGGATCGTATGCATGCGTGAGATGAATTGGTGAATGACGTTAGACCACACCCCTTCGCGAACGGAAGGGGATTACGAAGATGAGTAAACTATGGGGCGGCCGCTTCACGAAGCAGACCGATCAATTGGTAGAAGAATATACAGCCTCCATCATGTTCGACAAAGAACTGGCGGAGGAAGACATCCAAGGCAGCCTTGCACATGTCACGATGCTAGGTAAATGCGGCATCCTTCCGGAAGAGGACGTCGAGAAAATCCGTGAAGGCTTGCTGAAAGTACAAGGGATGATTCGCCGCGGCGAGATCGAATTCTCCGTCTCGGACGAAGATATCCATATGAATATCGAGAAGACGCTGATCGAAGAGATCGGTCCTGTCGGCGGTAAGCTGCACACGGGACGCAGCCGCAATGACCAAGTTGCGACGGACATGCACTTGTACCTGCGGAAGCGGGTTGTTGAGTTCGTAGGCTTACTAGGCAAATTGCAAGAAGCGTTATTGACGCAGGCCAAGGCAAATCTAAATACGATTGTGCCT
Source organism: Paenibacillus guangzhouensis (assembly GCF_009363075.1). Classification (NCBI taxonomy): domain Bacteria; kingdom Bacillati; phylum Bacillota; class Bacilli; order Caryophanales; family Paenibacillaceae; genus Paenibacillus; species Paenibacillus guangzhouensis. Next base: position 6,116,247 of record NZ_CP045293.1, read on the forward strand.
GGCTATACACATCTGCAGCGGGCGCAGCCGATTCTGTTCGCGCATCATTTGATGGCGTATGTCTCCATGTTCGAACGCGATATTGAGCGTCTGCAAGACAGCTACAAGCGCATCAATGTACTGCCGCTCGGCGCAGGTGCGTTGGCAGGGACGACATTTGCAATCGATCGCCATTTCGTCGCGCAGCAGTTGAACTTCGACCGCGTCTACGAGAACAGCCTCGATGCGGTAAGCGACCGCGACTTCATCCTTGAGTTCTTAAGTAACGCATCGATGATCATGATGCATTTGTCGCGCTTCTGCGAAGAGCTCGTGCTCTGGTCGAGTACCGAGTTCCACTTCGTTGAACTCGATGATGCCTTCTGCACAGGCAGCAGCATTATGCCGCAGAAGAAGAACCCGGACGTGGCTGAACTGGTACGTGGTAAAACGGGACGTGTCTATGGCAACCTGTTCGGCTTGCTAACCGTCCTTAAATCATTGCCACTAGCTTATAACAAAGATATGCAAGAAGATAAAGAGGGGATGTTCGACACGGTTCGGACGCTGCAAGGCGCGCTGCAATTGTTCGCCCCAATGGTAGAGACGATGAAGGTCAACAAAGACCGGATGCGTCAAGCCGTGAACCAAGACTTCTCGAATGCGACGGATATCGCGGACTTCCTCGTGAACAAGGGTCTCCCATTCCGTCAAGCGCATGAAGTGATCGGGAAGACCGTATTGTACTGCATCCAGAACAACAAATACCTACTTGACCTAACACTCGATGAATTCAAGCAATTCTCAGCGTTGTTCGATGATCGCATCTACGAGGTATTGCAGCCGCAGCAAGTGGTGAATGCGCGTAACGTCTATGGCGGTACGGCAACAGTGCAAGTGGAAGCTGCAATTACGCGGGCTGAACAAGCTTTAGAGCAGACGGTTGCTTGGGTCGACGAGTATTCGACAAAATGCAAATAGAACGATCGATAAGACCGGAGGCGATAGCCTTCGGTTTTTTTGCCATGATTCAGTAAAATGTAAATACGTGAATCTCTTACAGAGAAGTTTTGATGCCAGTGTGATATAAGCGGTATAATGAAGGTGTCTTCAAATAAGAAATTTCAAGATATCCAGGGAGGGTGGAAATCAGAATGACAAATGCTAAAGTAGGATTTATCTATGCGCATCCAGACGATGAGACATTTGGTTGCGCTAGTCTTATAAGAGAGCTTGCCGATCAAGGCGGCGAGCCAGTACTGCTCTGCGCTACGCGCGGCGATGCGGGAAAGACTGGGCGATTAGGGGAAATGACCCGTGAAGAGCTTGCAGTACTGCGTGAACAAGAGCTGCGTACAGCCGGCGATATTATGGGGCTTTCGGTGATCCATCATTTGGGCTACCCCGACGGTAAATTGAAGGATGTTCCGAGAGCAGAACTTGTGGAACATATCGTGCACTTTATTCAATCCCATCAGCTAGCGGTTGTCGTCACATTCCCGGAAGATGGCGTGAGCGGTCATCTCGATCATATCGCCATTCATCATGCGACGAATGAAGCGATCTTCAGTGGACGCTGCCCAAGTGTGCAGAAGCTCTATTACAACGCGCCGTTTGAGGTTCGCAATTCGGGCGAAGGCGTAACGCTCAAGATCCAAGTGGAGCCGCATTGGAAGATGAAGGCCGCCGCACTACGCGCGCACCAGTCGCAGGTCTTTTCTGTGGAACGGGTATTCGGCGATTTGGAGCAGATGCCTAATCAGGCGTGGGCGAAGGAAGAGGTCTTCATGCTGGCATGGGAACGAGGGACGCATTGGCCGAAGAAGCAGGAAGCAACCATCTATGATGATTTGATCTAACCGATCATTGTTCGTTAGGGCAGCGTGAGCTGCCCTTTTTGTATAGTTACATTTCGATTCGTACTTACTCTCATCTCAATCATAAGTTTTACTAATGATACAAATAGCAGATCGGTATTTCACTTTACGTCAGCCGAAGCTTATAGTTGAACTGTAGATGAACGTTCAGCACGTGACATTAGTGAATGAGGCAGGGGGGACACAGCGTGGAACAGACACAAATACTTGCTGTGCAGCAAAAAAGGAAAATACCGTTCGGATGGCTGGCTGGGTTAGGATTAACATTTGTAATTGCTATCGTCGCAAAGTGGTTGTCGGCACTTCCGTTTCTAAATATTATGGGTCAGCTTGTGATTGCTTTGTTGATCGGGATGGTGATACGATCGATGATCGTCGTACCGGAACGTATCGCGGTTGGAACGAACTTCTCGAGTAAGAAGCTGCTTCGCTTCGGTATTATTCTACTCGGGATGCGGCTCAATCTTGTGGATCTCGTGCACGCCGGACCGAAGGTGCTGCTGCTGGCGGTGATTGTCATTATCTTCACGATACCGGTTGTCTATGGGCTTGCGCGTCTCTTCAAGGTAGAGCAGCGGTTAAGCCTTCTCACGGCATGCGGTTCCGCCATCTGCGGGGCAGCGGCTGTTGTAGCGATCGCGCCGCAGCTCAAGGCGAAGGAAGAAGAGACGGCGATTGCGGCAGCGGTCGTGGCGATTCTCGGGACGTTGTTTACGCTAACCTATACATTGTTGTATCCCATTCTCGGGCTCTCTGATTTAGGATATGGCGTATTCTCGGGAGCCACGCTCCATGAGATTGCCCATGTCATCGCGGCGGCGGCACCGGGAGGGAAAGCAGCGGTCGACCTTGCTGTCATCGAGAAATTGACGCGCGTTGCGCTGCTCGTACCGGTCGCGATCGGGATTGGCATTGCGGCGAATCGTCTCGAGCGTAAGCAGAGCGGGGACCAAGGGAAATTCGATTGGCGTTCGATTCCGATACCATGGTTCATCGTAGGGTTCCTTGCAGTGAGCGGCATTCATTCGCTCGGCATCATCCCGACGGGTGTGGCCGATTTCATCGTGGTTATCGCTTATATGCTGATCGCGATGGCAATGGCGGGGCTTGGGTTAAGCGTTGACTTCGGTGCATTCCGGCGCTTCGGGCTCAAATCGTTCGCAGCAGGTCTCATTGGTTCGATTCTGCTTGCTCTTCTAGGATTTGGATTGGTACATGTACTTCAGCTTGCATAATAGACGAAAAAAAGCGGAAATCCCGTCAGGGACTCCGCTTTCATCATATTCAGGGTGAGATTAATATCCTCTTACATATTGCTTCGGAGGTACCGCATCTTTCGATACGGCTTGCAACGCATGCAGCGCCCAGTAAGGATCGCGCAGCATACCGCGGCCTACCGCTACGAGGTCCGCATCGCCATTCGCTACCGTTGCTTCAGCAAGCTTAGGATCATCAAGTATACCTACGGCAATAACCGGAACTTGTAATGCTTCCTTGATCGTACGCGCCACTGGCACTTGGTACCCAGGATAGTTACCGGGCTTCTTGCTGCCTGCAGGTGCTTCGCCGCCTGTAGAGACATGGAAGAGGTCTACGCCAGCTTCTTGATATTGACGGGATACCTTGATCATATGATCGATATCATAACCACCATCCATGTACTCAATTGCCGAGATGCGCATGATAAGTGGCATATCGGCCGGGATCACGCTCTTAATCGCCTGGATGATCTCAACGCCGAATTTCGCGTAATCTTGACCGTATTCGTCCGTACGTTGATTAAGCGCAGGAGAGTGGAACTGATGGATGAGGTACCCATGTGCTCCATGGATCTCGATCGTATCCACGCCAGCTTCCACGGCACGACGCGCAGATTCCTTGAACTTCACGACCATGGCTTTCACTTCATCTGTTGTGAGGGCGCGAGGTGTCTTATCGTTCTCGGTTACTGGGATGGCTGAAGAGCTCACTGGAACGAGTGCATCGCCTGCTTTACGTCCCGCATGAGCGATTTGGATACCGATCTTGGAGCCGTATTTATGCACCTCATCAATGATTCGGCGATATGCTGGAATTTGTTCATCCGACCATAAACCTAGATCATAGTTGGAAATACGTCCATCAGGTTCAACATCCGTCATCTCCATAATGATAAGACCTGTACCGCCAACGGCACGGGAAACATAGTGAACGAAATGCCAGTCGGTCGGCGTACCGTCCATCGCTTCAACGGAATATTGGCACATCGGCGGCATCACGATTCTATTTTTCAATTCAAGGTTTTTCAATTTGTAGGGTGTAGATAAATGTGTCATGGTGTATCTCTCCTTTGGATCTATTGGAATTTGGAATATCGTTTGAACTTGCAGCTGCTGTAATTGAATTATAAGACCAACGACTTTAAAAAGGGAAGTAGTGATATTTTTTACATATAGTTTCCCTTAGGGAAGTATTGTGATATATTCAGGTAAAAGAGTGGAAAATTTATGAGGAGGGCGACAACTTGGATACATCAGAACACCTTATTTTAACCAAAGCTCCGTTCGGCAAAACATGTGCAATCGAGAAAACACTCGATGTGATCGGGACGAAATGGACGTTCTTAATCCTCCATGATTTGTTGATTGAAGGAACGATGCGGTTCAGCGATATTCTGAAGTCGATGGATGGCATTAGTCCGAAGACGCTGGCGCTCAGACTAAGAGAGCTAGAGCAGCACGGCCTGCTGATACGCACGGTGTACCCTGAAGTACCGCCGCGGGTGGAGTATACATTAACGCCCAAAGGAAAGCAGCTGGAGGGTGTATTCATAGAAATGAAACGGTTCGGATTAGGTTTGATCGATTGATCTACATGCAGCAAAAAAAGAACACGATGGGCGAACCCATGGTGTTCTTTGTCTTTTATGAAGCCGGTGCTTGCTGTGCGAATACGGAGAGCAGGATTAAGGCCACGAGGATGCAGAAAAGTGTGAAGAACGTAATCTTCCAGCCGCTGCGCGGGACTTTGCCGGATACCTTGCCTGTCTCGCCGTTCACCATGTAACGATAGGTTTTTTTCTTATACGTGTAGGTAGCGTTCCATAACGGTAGGAGGATATGTTTGTAGGTCTCGTTGTACGTTTTCGTCGAGATGCTAAGATGCCGTATTTCATCTCCTCCGATTTCTCCTCGGATTTCCTGCTCCAGCTGATCGTCCATCCGTGACGCAGCTTCATCCCAGCCTTCGCGAAGCGGGACGGTGTATCGTTCTGCGATAAATCCGCTCAAATATTCCGGCTGATAAGGAACGAGTTCCTTCAACCCGAAATCTTGGAACCGATCGAGCAGCTTCGAGTCGTGCTGATGAGACGCAGGGACGAGAATATCATCAAAAGAACGATCGTAATCGCCACTCGTCCAATGCCATACGGTGTACCGAACTTGCTCGGTGTACGTCTCCGTCTTGCCGTCGACGACACGCGTTCGTGTCTCTGTCCGATAATGGTAATCGCCTCGTTCGGCCGTATAGGAGGATTCGGTATCTGCATCGAAAGTCCAGAACGGGATGTAGATCCCGGAGACGTTAGATCGCGTATTTTGTTTTTTGAAGGCATTCGGCACGAACCATTTTTTCTTTTTCCATTGGAGAAAAGCGGCATTGGCTTCGTCTTTGGAAATATGAAACGGCATCAGCGATTCGGGACGAATTCCCGTTGGATCGCCCTGTGCTAGTACCTTCGGTGAACCGCAAAAGGCGCAGACAGCAGCGGTCTGTTCCGCGGGAATCAGCATCTGAGCGCTGCAATTCTCACATTTGACGACCTGCTGCTCGGTTCCCCAGTCCATACGCGAAGCGTCGGTATCATCGAGAAAATCCAGTTCGTATTCGTAGACCTTATCATCGTCCTGTTCAATAGGCGTCAGGGTGCCACAATAGCTGCATTTCATCTGTTGGCTCTCGGTGTCGAATGTCATCTGCGCCCCGCAGCTCTTGCATGGAAAACGGATCGGTGCTTCAGATACAGCCATGTCCTTCCCCCTATACTTTATTTCCGCAATTGGAACAGAATTTCACGCTGGAAGCGAGCGATTGACCGCATTCGGAGCAGAATTTCTTCTCTGGGCGCGGCGTTCCGCACTCGGGGCAGAACTTGTCGGTTGGCTTCATGCCATGACCGCAAGAGCCACAAGGTTCACTGCTAACGACAGTCGGAGCCGGCTGAGCCGGTTGTGGTTCGTTCGGTGCGCCGGACGGCGTATTCATGGCTTGCTGGAACATTTGCCCCATCGCCATGCCTGCGCCCATGCCTGCACCGGCACCGGCTAAGCCGTTGCCCGGGTTGTTCGCTGCATCTCGGATCGACTCTGCTGCTTGGAATTTCATATATTGATCCAAGTTGCCTGCGACATTCATGGAAGATTTCCGGTCAATCATGCGCTCAACCTCTTCCGGCAAGGAAATATTCTCAATGTAGAAGCCGGTCAAGCTGAGTCCGAACGGATTGATACGCGGCTCCAGCTTCTGCTGCGTTGCCGCGCTAAGCTCGTCGTAATGAAGGGCAAGATCCATGATCGGAATGCGCGATTCGGCGAGCAGATCGCTGACACCCGAGATAATGACGGAACGAAGATAACCGCCAATCTGATCAGGGCTGAAGGAAGACTGCGTGCCGAATATTTCTTTTAAGAAGAGGGCAGGGTCCTGCACGCGGAACGCATAGCTTCCGAATCCACGTAGGCGGACGGCGCCCAGATCCGCATCCCGCACGATAATCGGATTTTGGGTGCCCCATTTCTGATCGGTGAAATTCCGTGTATTCACGAAATAAACGTCGGCTTTGAATGGCGAATTGAAGCCGTATTTCCACGATTTCAGCGCAGTGAGTACGGGCATATTCTGCGTGCTAAGCGTATAGGTACCTGGACCGAACACATCGGCAATCTGTCCTTCATTTAAGAAGATAGCCGCTTGGGATTCGCGAACGATGAGCTTCGCTCCCATTTTGATCGCATTGTCATAGACAGGGAATTGGTGTACGACTTCATCGGTTTGATCGGTCCATTCGATGACCTCAATGAACTGGCCTTTAATAAACGAGAACAATCCCATGCTCCTACCTCCATTGAATGAATCTTGTATTTTGAAAAAATGAATCTATTGGCTCTGACGACGTAGTCGTTTCTTCCTATTATAACGAAATTAAACGCTGACGTACTACAAAATCTATCACTTTCGCTCGAACCTTGTCCGATATGATATAATTTCTTGGACATGGAACAGTTGGAGGCACATAAGGATGATGGAGCAGTTAGTACAACATTTAAAAGTGTTAGGTTTTACGGAGATGGAATCCAAAATGCTTATCGTGCTTGCGGAGCAAGGCTCGATGTCTGGCTACGAGGTAGCTAAGCGTCTTGGGGTATCCCGTTCGAATGTATATGCCGCGTTGCAGAAGCTCGTGGACCATGGGTTCGTGCTGTGCAGTAAAGGGGAGCCCACGCATTATACGGTGCTGCGTGTGGAGGAACTGACTCGTATGATTGGCGATCAATTGCAGAATTCGATCCGCCATGTGGAACAGTTGATGCCGAAGCAGTCGAATGATGTAACGGAGTTTTTTAGTCTAGATAGCGAGAAAAAAGTGATCGAGCGTGTACGGCAAGAGCTCGGACGAGCGCAGCAGGAGATCATTGTCGACGTGTGGGCCGAAGAAGCGACGCTCTTCCGGGAGGATCTGGAGCAGGCGGAGAAGCGCGGCGTCAAAGTCTTCTGGTCGGTTGTAGAGAGTCTAGAGGAGCATCGGCAACGGAGAATGCAGCTGCAGCTTCACTCTTCGTTAGAAGGGGATACAGCCAAGAGGGATCAACCCTATGGGCGTAAATTCTCGATCGTGATCGACCGCAAATGGAGCATGCTCGGTATGCGCGGGGAAGACATCCCGACGAAGGCGCTGGTGACGGAACACCCGGCGCTGCTGGAGCTGCTGCTCAACCATTTCGCACAAGAGTTGGTCCTGTTCGAAGTGGAGCATGAACTAAGTCCTGAGCTGCGTGAGCGGTTTGGAGCGAATTTTGAGGGGATTTATCGGAAGTATTTTCAGAGCGGTCTTGTGAATGTGAAGTAGGATGTTGCGTGATCAAAAGCCAACGATTAGGAAAATAAAGGAATATTGACCTCCTGTATGGAATATGGAACTACATGACGAGTTTTAGTTCAATCAGGAGGTTGCCGGATGAATATCATTACCCCGCAGCGGTTGTATCACGGTACGACGGATCAATATGTGCCGTCCTTTCAGAATAAGCTGCTAAATAGTCAGTATTGGCGTCCAGGACGCGATTTCGGAGAGGGATTCTATACGACGATCTCCGCAGCGCAAGCGAGAAGGTGGGCGCATAAAATGGCGCGGAGCTCCGTGCTCGGTCAAGTGCACGCATGCGTGCTTGAGATTGAGCTGCTCGCGATGCCGGCGGATATCGAACCGCGTATTTTCTTAAGCGATTCCATCGCTTGGGCCGAGTTCATTATGTCGCATCGCAAGGCGGATGTGAAGGGCCAGGACCCTTGTGCGCAGCACCCAGATATCATCATCGGACCGATGGCGGATAGTGACACTGGTAAAATCATGCAAGAAGCGATACAATTAAATAGAGACGTCCATTGGTTCTATGACCAAATTACGAGGTCGATGCGAGGCAGAAGACTAGATTCGCTATATTTGGGCAATCAAGTCGTATTTTCGTCAGAAAAATGGGAGTCATTTCTTCGTCTTGTTGGATATAATATTTATATAGGAGGAAGGTGGGTCTATCATGAAAACGCAAGTGCGACTGAACACTTATGAACGTGGGATTGTAAATGCATTGATGACAGGCTTTGGATTTACGGCAAGCGCAGCGCGTGAGCTGGTGGTTCAGTATATAAGCGTCATTCGCAAACTGGGCGGTTATGATCCCTGCCATGACCATGCCGAACGATTGGTTCAGGCGCGTCAACTCCAAGTCACGCCCGAAGCTTGGTTGGAGCGAATTCAGGCCATTGACCGTGAAGTCGCGAAGGACAAAGGCATTCCGCATCTCGAACGCAGCGAGCCGTACGCTCGCGTCAGATAATAAGAAACCCCGCAAGGGCCTAGGATTCAAGGGCCCTTGCGGGGTTTTGCTGTTAGAGCGCGAGTAGTGCTGTTAGCACGCGCTCGTAGTAGGCGTCGCCATGCGGCACGAAGTCCTGCCGCATCAGGCGCACGCTGCGCTCGGACATCGCAGGCACGTCATGGCCTGTGATGTCCGAGCTGCCCGCAGGGGCGAGCCGGCTCGGCCGCTCGCCCAGCGGAAACGCGAGGCCGCGCGCGTCGACCGACTCGCGCGCGCCCGCGAGCAGTTCAAGCATCTCGCGCAGCGATGCTTGGTAGAGCCCAGCCACTTCCGACGCCTGGAGGCGGTAGGAAGTGAGGGGTTGATCGCAGCGTACGCCGAATAGATGGCAGTACTCGCGATCCACGAAGGGAATACCGCGCACGTCGCCAGTATTCTCGTATTGGGCTGCCCCGAGCGAGGTCAGCGACTCGAACGCGACTGATAGGCCGAGTTCTTCTTCGAGCTCCCGCGCAGCTTGGCGCACGGTCTCCCCGGCAGTCAGATGACCTGCGGCCGTAATATCATAGCAGTTCGGGAACGTATCTTTCAGCGCGTTCCGCTGCTGGAACAAGACCTGACGGTCCGCACCTTCCCCGCTGACGATCCAGCAGTGGAAGGATTGATGCCAGTATCCTTTCGCATGCACTTCGGATCGTGGTGCCACACCGAGATGATTCATGGTCTCATCGTAGATATCGAAGAGCTCTTCGTCTTGTGCCATAGGGCTTGTCATGCGATTCGACGCTCCTTAGACGCCTGTTGAAGGCTCCGTCTTCGTGAGTTGCGATGTGCAGTGACCACAGCGGGTAGCTTGTACCGGAATCGAAGAATAGCAATACGGGCAGTCCTTCGTTGTAGGCTCAGCAGCCACTTCTTCTTTCTTCTGTTCACGCTTCAGCATATTAATCCCCTTCACCAGCATGAAGACGCAGAAGGCGATAATGAGGAACTCAATAATGACGTTGATAAATTGTCCGTATGCAATGACAGGGATGTTCTCTGCTTTGACTTGCGCTAAAGTTCTCCCATTCGTACCATCCGCTAGCGGAATATACAGATCCTTAAAGTCAACAGCCCCAAGCAATCGCCCGATTGGAGGCATGACGACATCATTAACCACCGAAGTTACAATTTTACCGAATGCTCCCCCAATGATAACCCCGACGGCAAGATCAATGACATTTCCGCGGACGGCAAATTCTCTAAACTCTTTCATGATTTTCATCGAATACAATCTCTCCTTTACCCATACGTGCTAATACCAATATTAACATTATAGGGTGTAATTGATTTGTTTAAAACCTGGGAATCCTAAAATAACCGTCAAAAACCGAACGAAATGACTTTCGCCATGTCGAATTATGCGGTATACTTCTACTTTATAGCGAATTAATTAATGGGAGGAACCATTGTGAAATTACTGCGTGATAAAGTCATCTCGGATGGCATCGTACTCAATAATCAAGTGTTGAAAGTAGACTCATTCTTGAATCATCAGATGGATCCTGTGCTCATGCAAGAGATGGGCAAGGAATTCGCGCGATTGTTCGCCGAGAATGGTGTGACCAAAGTATTGACGATTGAATCCTCAGGTATTGCACCTGCGATTATGACGGCACTAGAGCTGCATGTTCCGTTGATTTTTGCCCGTAAGCAGAAATCATTGACGCTTCGTGAGGATATCTTCACGGAGAAAGTCTATTCCTTTACGAAGCAAGAGACGAACGAAGTGACCGTGTCCAAAAAATTCATCCATGCTACCGATCGCGTGCTGATCATTGATGATTTCTTGGCGAACGGCGAAGCGGCATTTGGTCTGGCACGTATCGTGGAGCAAGCCGGTGCGAGCGTTGCGGGAATTGGCATCGTGATCGAGAAGGCATTCCAACCAGGCGGGAAGAACCTCATCGAAGCAGGTTATCGCTTGGAATCTCTCGTTCGCATTGCCGGACTCGAGAATGGACAAGTCCAGTTCGTAGAAGAGGATGAAGCGTAACATGCAACTCCATCGTCATCCGCTCAAGACGTTATCTCTTGGGTTTCAACATGTGTTAGCCATGTACGCAGGCGCCGTCATCGTACCGCTTATTGTAGCGGGTAATCTCGGGATGAGTCAAACGGAGCTCACGTATTTGGTAGGAATTGATCTATTAATGTGCGGTGTGGCGACACTACTGCAACTATGGAATAATCGGTTTTTTGGGATCGGACTGCCTGTTGTGCTGGGTTGTGCGTTCCAAGCGGTTGCACCCATGATTACCATTGGCAAACAGTTCGGCGTATCCGCAATTTATGGCGCGATTATCGCTTCAGGTTTGTTCGTCGTCCTTTTCTCAGGGCTATTCGGGAAGTTAATTCGATTCTTCCCGCCAGTCGTAACCGGATCGGTGGTCACGACGATTGGGGTTACGCTGATTCCAGTTGCTCTAACGGATTTAGGCGGCGGACAAGGGGCTGAGGATTTCGGAAGCATAGAGAACTTATTGCTAGGCTTTGGCGTCCTTATCGTCATTATTCTGATCAATCGGTTCTCGGGCGGATTTATGCGCGCCATTTCGATCTTGTTAGGGCTTGTACTGGGTACAGTCGCTGCTGGATTTATGGGTAAAGTCGACTTGCATCCGGTGCTTGACGCGAGCTGGCTACATCCCATTAAGCCGTTCTATTTCGGTACGCCTAAGTTCGAGCTGTCCGCGATTGTGACGATGATTATTGTTGCTATTGTGAGTGTGGCGGAGTCGACAGGGGTGTTTATGGCCTTAGGCAAAATTATGGATCGAGAGATTACGTCGAAGGATTTGGCCAAAGGATACCGTGCAGAGGGACTCGCGATTATGCTCGGCGGGATCTTTAATGCATTCCCATACACGACGTATTCACAGAACGTTGGCCTGATTCAAATGAGCCGTGTGAAGACGCGGGATGTGATCGTGACAGCAGGGGGAATACTCGTCCTGCTCGGATTCGTACCGAAGATCGCTGCGATGACGACAATCGTGCCGACGTCTGTGCTTGGCGGCGCGATGATCGCAATGTTCGGGATGGTCGTATCTTCCGGGATTCGGATGCTCGGTTCGTCGGTCGATTTGAACAACCACGAGAATTTACTTATCATCGCCTGTTCCGTTGGTATGGGGCTTGGCGTTACCGTAGTGCCGAATTTATTTCATGCGCTTCCCGACTGGTTGAATATTCTAACCGGGAATGGGATCGTAGCTGGAACCTTTACGGCGATTTCGTTGAATATCCTATTTCACGTCCTTCGGCGGAGTAAGCCGGCAGAGACAGAAGAAGTATAAGAAACCCCTCCTTGCATCGATGCGAGGAGGGGTTTTTATAACCACTGAATTGATCTATCCTTGTGCCGTCATCAAACGAAGAGCCCCAGGATGAATCTCAGCCGTAAGCGGCGTTACAGCGACCTGTTCACCGTCCCCGAATCCGATACGCTGCAGCTCGGATTGAATCTCCACCTTGGAAGCGCGAAGCATTGTGACGAATGGCAGCTTCGTATGCCGACCGAAGAGGATCGTAGGGAATAGTCGTAACAACTGCCATTTCGTGCAGCGATGCACGACGCAGATATCTAATGCACCGTCGTCTGTATGCGCTTCCGGACAGATTCGGAGTCCGCCGCCATACGAAGTCGTATTCGTAACGGCGACGAGCCAAGCTTCGTTGAATGTCTGCGCTGTGCTGCCGTCTACGCTTAACTCAAGCCGAGCGGGTTGATAGCGGAACAACGTCTGTAGGACGCCGATAATATAAGCGAGCCGACCGATGCCGAGCCGGTTGCACCAGGCCTTATAGCCGCTCGCGTTCACCGCGTTCGCGACTTCCGCGTCGAACCCGACCGCGAGCGCCGTTAGCGTCCGCTCGCCGCCGGCCGTGCCGATCAGGTCGATGCTGCGCATGCGCCCTGATAATGCTACATCCAGCGCCGCCAGCGGCTTGCGCGGGATGCCGAACCCCCGCGCGGTATCGTTCCCCGATCCCGCAGGGATAACCGCGAGCGGAATGCCGCTCGCGGAGAGCAGCGGCACGATGCTGTGAATCGTGCCGTCGCCTCCGAGCACCGCCACCAGCGTAGGCGGCTGCTCGGCAATCGCATCGCGCACGCACTGCTGGGCCTGTGCCGCGCTAGAGGTGATGGCGTAGCGATAGGGGACGCCTCGAGCCTTCAGGATAGGCTCGATCTCGCCCCATACGCGTCCGCCTGCACCGTTGCCAGCTAGTTCATTGATGATGAAGAAATACAAGAATAATCGCTCCCCAGTTGTCATGTCTTGAGATCATTATAGGAACTGACCTCAGAACGCGCAATCAGAATCTATGCAGAACGCACAAAACGCCTCCCGTCTTAAGGAGGCGTTGCTTATTGCTTTTCCATATAAGAGTGTTTAATGTTTCACTGCTCTTATATTTTCTGAAGATATATTTTTTTATTTATCCGATTGATCTTGATGAAGTCGCGGGTGAACTTGTTTCTTCTGATTTTCGATTTCATCTTTTTTGGGCACTAGCCGCGGATCTGTCGTGCCCTCATGGTGATTACTGAACATATACTCTTTAAGTTCCCATTCCGTTGTACCTAGAATGACATTAGCCGGGAAGGTCTGTCCGCGATGGAGATGCTCTTCTTGTCCCAATTCATTCGTATAGATACCATCAACTTCAACCCGTTCGTGCGAGACGGGGTTCATATCTTTCTCCTTGCCCATGCCACTAGCCCCTTTCAATCAACTTATCCTTAACGTTCCCAGCCGATTGCACAGCTATGCATTGGACAGACTTATACCCAATTACATCAATCGCAGCCCGCATGACGGACAATCAATATGCTTGTCCGTCACGGCGACGTGGCAGGCAGGACAAGTATCCTCGAAGGGGCCAAGCTCCTTGGCCTTTCGTGCAGCTTCCAGGGCTCGTGCTTCATCTTCTTCCTTTTGCTTTTCCGATGCCTGCGAACCGCCGCCGAATAAGGCTTCCACATACTTCTTAATTTCTGAATGTTTGTCTGAGTCGTCCGTTGTCGATTTAATAATGAGAAAGAAAATGATAAGAATGATAACAACGATAGCGATGGAGAGCGTCGTTCCAATCCAATTCACCGTATCGCTATAGAGCGGAGCTTGCTCAGACATGAATTACTTCCCCCTTGACGGCTCGTCTGTAATCAATCGAAACGGAAAGAATACATAGAAGAGGGCAATGAGCCCGAATAAGATAGAACTAATGAAGACAACCTGCTGCGTGCTCATGATGGAAGCTAGAAAACCGCCAAGTACCGGACCGATCATGACGCCAATCCCTTCGACCGTCGAGAATATCCCCCAACCGAGGCCTTGCTGTGCAGGCGGAACATATTGTGCCAGCAGCGCATTCCATGCTGGAAGCACAGCCGCGTAGGAGATCCCGAGTACGATCGCCCATACGTAGGCCATACCAAGGCTAGGGCCTTGGGAGATGGAGAACAACGCAAAGGCAAAGATTAGGAATCCCAGCACGAGGAACCATTTCTTGCCGAACCGATCGGATAGCTTGCCCATCGGAATCAATCCAATGACCGTACAAGCGCCGCCGAAGAGGAGCAGCAGTGTATATTCTGTATTGGTCAGACGCAGCGACTCTTCGGCGAAGCTCGGTAAGATGGGTACGATCATACTCGCTCCGGTTGTCTGGAGAATCATACCCGGCAGCAGCGGTTTCATGGCCTTTAGCCGCTCTTTCAAGATGCTGAGCTGTTCGCGAAAGGGAATAGCTCTCACTTGATTGACTTTTTTATTCGTCATGAATAGAGACAGCACCCATGCGAGGACAGAGAGTGCGACCAGCATCCAATAAGTCAGAATCGGATAATGTTCGATGACAAGGTTACAGACGACAGGACCGAGCCCCATACCGACGAGCCAAATCGTATAGAGAAAGCCCATTTGCGTCGCGCGGTTCTCCTCTGTCACTTTGGTTAGACAGACAATCCAGATGGGAGAGATGCCAATCCCGTACAAAGCCGAAGCTAGAACGAACACCCATGCGGTATGCGCATATTGGAAGAGGAACATCCCTGCGCAGGTAATGAGCAGACCCGTGTGAACAATGAAGCGGATCGAGAATCGATCCAGCAAATAACCGATAACCGATTTAAGCACCGTATCCGTCAAATAATGAGCCGTCACGGCTACACCGATCATCGCAACAGGAATGAAGAGGATGTTCTTACCGTAAATCGGAATGAAGCTGATGAGTGCCGCACCGCGAACGAACTCAACAAGGAATAGAATGGTGGCGAGTAAGCTCATTTCAAGTCCCATGGACAGTTTATTCATTTTCAGCATTTCTTCAAGAATCTCCTTTAAATGATGCAGCGCATAGCAGTTATATCCAACAACCTTAATATACACGATGGGCGTTCAAATGAAAAATAATCAATCATTACATAAATGTAAGGTTTCCACCTTTTTCTGAAAGGTAAATCGGTGTTTAGAATCGAATTGAAACTTTATACTTGAAATTATGAAGTGCATGGTTCATGCAAGGTAAATTGATTAAAGCGAGGTCGACATACATGTCTAATGATAATATTGTGGTTCAGCTCGAACATGTAACCAAAGTAATTGGAGGGAAGACCATTATTAACGATCTGTCATTTTCCGTTGAGCGCGGGGAAGTTTACGGATTTCTTGGTCCGAATGGCTCCGGGAAAACGACGACGATCCGTATGATGCTCGGACTCATCTCGATGACGAAAGGTGAAATCTACATCGAAGGACACAGTGTGCGCAAAGAGCGTTCAAAGGCTGTATCTTACGTTGGCGCGATTGTAGAGAATCCGGAGCTGTACAAATATATGACGGGCTACAAAAATTTGATTCATTTTGCGCGAATGAGTGCAACGCCAGTGAGCAAAGAACGGATTCAAGAAATTGTGAAGCTGGTTGATCTAGAGAAAGCAATCCATCAGAAAGTGAAGACCTATTCGTTAGGCATGCGTCAACGCTTGGGGATTGCACAAGCGCTTCTCCATGATCCATCTATTCTCATTTTGGATGAACCGACGAATGGATTAGATCCGGCAGGGATTCATGAATTGCGTGATTACTTGCGTAAGTTGGCTTCCGAAGAGAACATTGCGGTTGTCGTCTCCAGTCACTTGTTATCCGAGATCGAATTGATGTGTGACCGTGTTGTCATTATCCAGAATGGCCAATATGTTGATGAGCGTACGATTAAAGGTGTCGATCTGACACATCAGAAGCAGCCGGTTGCGATTGAAGTGGACGACCGCGTGCTTACGAAGCAGCTCCTTGAACCTTACGACATTATCAATATCGAACAGAATATTGTTGTCGTTAATTTAGAGAAGGGCCAGATACCTGATGTGATCGCATTGCTTGCTGAGCATCATGTACGGATCTATCAGGTGGCGACGCAGAAAGAATCGCTCGAAGATATGTTCTTGTCGCTCACCAAAGGAGGAGACCGTTAATGTTTATGAAGTTATTTCAGAATGAATGGATGAAGATGAACAGCAAGAGACAAGGATTATACTTCAACCTGTTCATCATCGTAATGATGGGCGGAATTGGGCTGGTCATTAAGCTCTTCGTTAAAGGTGCTTCAGAAGAGATGGATGCGTATACGTTTTTGTCTTTACTGTCTCAAATGATGCCGATGATCATTATGCTGTTCGGGGTTGTCATCGGGGCGCAGATTGTTACAGATGAATTTAAGGATGGCACGATTAAACAGCTATTGATCCGTCCAGCGAGTCGAGCTTCCGTCCTCATGTCCAAATACGTTGCAGCGATTGTGATGTTCTTGTTGACATATGTCGTGATGATCGTCGCAGGATTTGCGATTGGTGCCGTATTTTTTGGCATAGGTGAAGGTTCCATTGTTGATCAGATTGTCTCCATATCGTATGGCATACCTTTCTCGATCTTCTTGCTTACGGTATCCTTTGCAGCTGGCGTGTTCACGACAAGCCTTGGGTTATCCATCGGAATTGGACTCTTCATTAATATCTTCAGTAGCATGTTCGGCTTAATGGCTGGCAGTAAAGAATGGTCCAAATACGTCGTGTTGAAATATACAAGTCTTGCGCCTTATGCGAATGGGGCAGTGGACTCATTAGGCGTGAATATGTGGTTCGCCTTGACCATCACGATTCTTACGATTGCTCTCTTCGCTATTTTGAGCATCGTTCGATTCAGAACAAGAGAAATTAATTAATTTAGATTAAATTTATAATCGCTGTCCGCCCTTATGGGACGAGGGCAGCGATTTTTACTTGTATTATTCAATAAATGGAATTTTTATAATCCACTGTAAACTTGGCAAGGTTATGATATAATATTCGTTAGGAGGGTTTTTCCAATAATAAACGTAATATGTGGAAAACGGTGAATCTTTTCGGCGTTCTCTAAAACGGAGCATGGTCTACAAAGCTTTGGGAGGGAATTTTTCATGGCAACGAAGGGACACAATGAAGTAAGGGAAAGCATTAAAGAAATGGCTCGTATTTTCCGACCTAAAGATCCTCGTAAGTTTGTGAAAGAATATATCCGAAAGTACCATATTATGGGAGGCTACGAAGAAGAGCTGACCACGATTGTTGAACATGAATTGGTAAAACTACAGTCTTAATCAAATACAAACCGCTTGCGCGAATGAAAAAACATTCGTACAGGCGGTTTTTTTTGTGAAATTTGCATATACCTATATAATGTAAATTTCGATTTTGGGTTTGCTCGAATTGTGTCGATAATATGTTGCAGTAAGGTGAATAACGGAAGAATTTGGAGTGAAAACGGAGGGCTCAAAGCGCTATGAAAGCGGATCGAAAATAAAATGGAAGCGCATACAAATCGCGCAGTGGTGCGACTTTTTCGACTTTTAGAACAATTTGTGAACTGGTCTATAAACATTGACAAAAATTCCCCCGGAAATTATAGTTAATTACGTGATACTGTTAATTGACAAGCGATTAGCATCCGTGTTAAAGCACGTAGATTGCTTATTTTGGGGAACGTCGCAATCTATGAAAATGTAAAAAGTGGGGTTGATCAATGATGAATCGGTGGCATGCAGTAAAGCGGCTCCTTCCAATTTTGGCAGGTTTGGCGCTTTTACTTTCCGCTTGCGGCCGTGCGGATCTGTCGACATTACAGCCGCAAGGACCTATTGCAGAGAAGCAGTATGATTTAATGAAATTATCAATTGGTATGATGATCGTCGTAGTCGTGATCGTGTTCTTGATCTTAGCCTACGTACTCATTCGTTTCCGTAGACGCCCAGGGCAGACGGAAATACCGAAACAAGTCGAAGGCAGTCACAAATTGGAGATCATTTGGACCGTAATCCCGATCATCCTGTTGGTGATTCTTGTTGTGCCTACGGTTAAGTACGTGTTTGAGTTTGCGCAGGATTATTCCAAAGATAAGAATGCGATTCAGGTGAAGGTCACTTCGCATCAATATTGGTGGGAATTTGATTATCCTGATTACGGAATTAAGACGGGTCAAGAGCTTGTTATTCCGACGACGAAGAAGATTTCTCTTCAATTAAACACGGTTGACGTGCTTCACTCATTCTGGGTTCCATCGTTGTTCGGTAAAATCGATACCAACCCTGAAGGAAATACGAATAAGATGTACTTCGAAGCGCCAAAAGCCGGCGTTTATCGCGGTAAATGCGCAGAGTTATGCGGTCAGTCCCACGCCTTGATGGATTTCAAAGTCAAAGCGGTGGACGAAGCGAAATTCGACGCTTGGGTTCAAGAGATGAAGGCTCCTGCTGTATTGCCTGAAGATCCGCAACTTGCAGCTGCATTCGAGAAGAAATGTCTTTCTTGCCATGCTGTAGGGGATAAAGGCGGTACGCTCGGTCCGAACTTGACGGGCATCGGCAATAAGCAAGCGGTTGCTGGCGTGTTGCTGAACGATGAGACGCCTGTGGAAGAGAACCTTAAGAATTGGATCGCTGATCCAGAGAAAGTTAAACCAGGTTCAAAAATGCCGAAAGTTACTTTATCTACAGAAGAGTTAGACGGCATTTCGAAGTACCTTGCGAATTATAAATTACAATATGACAACGGGAAGTAAGGGAGGCAATAACCTTGGCTCATTCGGTAAAAAGGTATCACGGGTTAATGGATTGGCTCACAACCGTTGACCATAAGAAAATCGGTATTCTATATCTTATCGCCGGCGGATTGTTCTTTCTCATCGGCGGTATTGAAGCGATTCTCATTCGGATTCAGTTGATGCAGCCGAAGCTGGACTTCGTATCTGCTCAGACATTTAATGAATTGATTACGATGCACGGAACGACGATGATCTTCCTTGCGGTCATGCCAATCATTTTCGCTTTGATGAATGCGATTATTCCGCTTCAGATCGGTGCGCGCGACGTAGCGTTCCCATTCTTGAACTCACTCGGATTCTGGACATTCTTCTTCGGCGGCTTGCTCCTTAACTTGAGCTGGATCGTTGGTGGAGCACCAGATGCAGGCTGGACATCGTATATGCCGCTTGCCAGTAATACATACAGTAACACCCATGGGGTGGACTTCTACTCCCTAGGGTTGCAGATTGCCGGTATCGGTACGCTGCTCGGGGGGATTAACTTCCTCGTCACCATCATCAACATGCGTGCGCCAGGGATGACCTTCATGCGTATGCCGATGTTCACATGGGCGGTATTCATTACGTCGGCCTTGATCCTGTTCGCATTCCCTGCGATTACAGTTGGTCTCGTATTACTTACATTTGACCGGTTATTCGGTGCGAATTTCTTCGAAATTGCCAACGGCGGTAATGCCGTGTTATGGGAGCATATCTTCTGGATCTTTGGTCATCCTGAAGTATATATCTTGATCTTGCCGGCATTCGGTATTATCTCGGAAGTTGTATCGACATTCTCGAGAAAACGGTTGTTCGGATACAGCTCGATGGTATTCGCAACAATCCTTATCGGATTCTTGGGCTTCATGGTATGGGCTCACCACATGTTCACAGCAGGTTTAGGACCAGTAGCGAACGCCCTGTTCTCGATTGCGACGATGTTGATCGCCGTGCCGACGGGAATTAAGATCTTTAACTGGCTGTTCACCCTATGGGGTGGTCAATTGACATTCAACACATCAAGTTTGTTCGCGATTGGATTCATTCCAACATTCGTTATGGGTGGGGTTACAGGGGTTATGCTCGCGTCTGCGCCAGCTGACTTCCAGTACCACGATTCCTACTTTGTCGTAGCGCATTTCCATTACGTTATCGTCGGTGGTCTCGTATTCGGTCTATTCTCAGGCTTGTTCTACTGGTGGCCGAAAATGTTCGGTCGCGTACTGAACGAAGGACTTGGTAAAATCACGTTCTGGACATTCTTCATTGGATTCCATATGACGTTCTTCGTGCAGCATTTCTTAGGTTTGATGGGGATGCCGCGTCGCGTATTCACTTACTTGCCGAACCAAGGATTTGACACGATGAACTTAATCAGTTCCATCGGTGCGTTCTTGATGGGTGTAGGTACGATCGTATTCTTGATTAACATCGCGGTTACGGCTGCGAAACCAAAAAATGCACCAAACGATCCATGGGTAGACGGACGTACATTAGAATGGACGATTCCTTCCCCAGCGCCAGAATACAACTTCAAACAAACACCGCTTGTGCGTGGTTTGGACGCTTATTGGAAAGAAAAAATGGCAGGCAACAAAGAAGT
Organism: Paenibacillus guangzhouensis; assembly: GCF_009363075.1. Lineage (NCBI taxonomy): Bacteria > Bacillati > Bacillota > Bacilli > Caryophanales > Paenibacillaceae > Paenibacillus > Paenibacillus guangzhouensis. Next base: position 6,136,948 of record NZ_CP045293.1, read on the forward strand.
TCCTGCAGCGGAGCCTGTTGGTTCGATCCATATGCCTTCTCCATCGATCATTCCATTTATGATGTCAGTTGGATTGTTCATCGCTGGTTTTGGATTCATGTTCGCAAAGGATGAGTTTGCGAATGGTTTCGTAGGTATGTTGTTCAATAACTATATCGTTGCAATTCTCGGTTTGGTGATTACATTCGGCGGTATGTTCTTACGTTCCGTATTCGATGATCATGGCTGGCATATTGAACCAGAGGAGCTAGAAGATAAGGGGGTAAAAGCATGAGTTCGCACGCAGAACATGTAGACGGCCAATTGCCTCATGAGCCGGAGAAGGCGACCCTCGAAGGCCGTAATAAGGTCCTTGGATTCTGGTTGTTCCTCGGTGGGGAATCCGTGTTGTTCGGAACTTTGTTCGCGACGTTCCTTGCGCTTCGCGACCAGATCGCTGACGGTAAACCGGGAACAGAGTTGTTCCAATTACCGACTGTGGCTCTGGCGACATTCATTCTCTTAACGAGTAGTTTGACGAGTGTATTCGCTACCCAAGCGCTTCATCGTCATAATGTCAAAGCAATGATCAACTGGTTGATCGTGACTGTCATTCTTGGGTTAGGGTTCTTGGGTCTTGAGATTTATGAGTTCTTCGAGTATGTGCACGAAGGCCATAAGTTCACGACAAGCGCATTCAGTTCTTCGTTCTATACCTTAGTTGGATTCCACGGTGCCCACGTTGCATTCGGGGTTGTATGGATCGGAATACTTATTGCTCAAATTTTCAAAAAAGGGTTAACGGTTGTTACCGCCCCTAAAATCTATGTAGCAGGTATCTACTGGCACTTTATCGATGTCGTGTGGGTATTCATCTTCACAGTGGTTTACTTGATGGGAAAGGTGGGCTAACGAATGTCAACACAGCATTCTGCTTCAGACTCGACGGCGAAGCATCGTCATCGCCACGAGGGACCTGGTAAACATATCGTAGCATTTATTTTCTCCATCGTTCTAACGTTGATCGCTTTCGCTGCTGTTATGGCAGGCGAAGTGAACAAGACATTTACCTACATCATCATCATGGTGATGGCCGTTCTGCAAGTTGTGGTCCAATTGGCATACTGGATGCACATGAAAGACCGCGGGCATTTAATGCCAATCATTTTCTTGTTTGGCGGAGCCTTGATTGCCTTTACAGCTATTATCATGGCCGTATATTGGGTTTGGTGGTAAATAAGTAGAGGGGGGCAGTGATTGCTGCCCCTCTTTTTATGGATATATCTTGTTTGATTTGGACAGAAATGGACGACAATGTCTGAATGTGAGAGAATATCTTATATTTCTCGCTAAAACGCTTTCCCTCCTTACAAAGGACACCGAAGGCGTTGATGCTTGGGTCGATTAGATAAGGAGGGATCAAGGCATGCTCGGCTTAGAATACTTTAGCTTCTCAGATTTATGGAGTCCTTGGTTTTTAATACTTATGATCGCGATTACCGCTGCGTACTTTGTGATCATCGGTCCGCTTCGTGCACGATTTGCTGAAGAAGGGACAACGAAGGTAGGGCAGAAGATTTGCTTTGTGGCCGGGATGGTATTGTTCTATTTGGCGCAAGGCGGTCCGATCAGTTTTTTAAGCCATTTGATGTTCACGTTCCACATGCTTGCGATGGCATTATCTTATATTATTGTGCCGCCGCTCATTATTCTTGGTATTCCGACATGGCTATGGCGTTCGATGTTCCGCTACCGCCCGCTGCATAAATTGAAGTTTCTCATGCACCCGATTTTCACAGCCGTATTGTTCAATGCGCTGTTCTCGCTCTATCATGTTCCGGCTGTTCACGATTATGTCATGCTTCATTTTGTAGTCCATCGGATCTATTATGTGGTATTATTAATTACCTCAATGATGATGTGGTGGCCAATTCTCAGCCCGATTCCGGGCGGCAAGCTGCAGGATGTTAGTAAGATGGCGTATATCTTTGTGAATAGTGTATTGATTACACCGGCCTGTGCTTTGATTATTTTTGCAGGAGAGCCGATGTATGCGACTTATAACGATCCCAATGTATGGGCTCAGGCCATGGGTTATTGCTTCTCGGGCGACCCGAAGGTACTGCTCGAGTTGTTCGATGGACCGACGTTCTTCAATATTCTAGATCCGATGCAAGACCAACAAGTGGGCGGCATTATGATGAAGTTCATTCAGGAGCTTGTTAACGGGTCTGCGCTCGCGTATATCTTCTACCACTGGGTGAGAAGAGAGAGTCGCGACGATGATATGGACGAACTACCTTTGGTAGGCTCGGAGAATTGGAATAAAGCATAAGGGATGAGGAGTAGAACGGAGGGTTCGCGTGGATATTTTTACAATTTTTCCGACGATTAGTACAAGTTTTATTGTCATTAGTGCGATCCTAGTCGCGATTGGCTGGGTACAGATTATTAAGGGCAAGCGCAAGGCGCATGAGAAGACGATGATTGCCGGTGCGATTGCAGCGTTATTGTTCTTCATCATCTACATGTCGCGGACGATCTTTGTCGGCAACACGGCATGGGGCGGTCCGGATGATTTGAAGCTATACTATCATGTATTTCTGATCTTCCACATCGTGCTTGCGACGGTTGCAGCGGTGTTCGGTCTAACGACACTTACCTTAGCCTTTAAGAAGAACTTCGGGAAGCACCGTAAATGGGGTCGCGTCACAGCCGTGACATGGTTCTTTACCGCCATTACAGGCGTAGCAGTCTATGTATTGCTGTATGTCCTCTATCCAGGTGGTCATACCAAACCTGTGATTGATGCGATTTTTGGTCTATAATATCTATCCCTATCGAAATAAAGCCGATGGACTCTTGTGTGACAAGAGCTCATCGGCTTTTTTGTATATCGCATGAGATGCTATTTGGCCATCCGTGTCAACGTCTTCGACAGCATCAGAAGAACAAGTCCGAGGGCAATCGATAGACCGCCAATGATACTAAAGACATTGAAGTAACCAAGCGTATTGATCTTCGAAGCGAACTGACCGCCGACGATATTCGCAATGCCCGTACTTGCCAGCCATACCCCCATAAGCAGCGATGTAAGCTTCACCGGAGCGATTTTGTTCACGAGGGACAAGCCGACAGGGGATAAGAAGAGTTCACCTACCGTATGGAAGAAGTACGTCGCTATAATGAATAGAATGTTCGCCTTCTCCGTGATATGCGCGCTATCACTGCCTGTCCGAAGCACCGCCATAAGGAGCACGGTGTATCCGACACCGAGCAGGATCATGCCAAGGCCCATTTTTGTCGGTGCGCTAAGGTCGCCACGTTTGCGATGTGAGAGCTTCAGCCAGAGCGTCGATACGACGGGTGCAAGCAGGATGACGAACGCTGGGTTAATGGACTGGAACCATGAGGTTGGGACCTCCCAACCGAAGATCGTCTTGTCGATAAATTGATTCGTATAGAGCGTGAGCAAGCTGCCGGCTTGTTCGAATCCAGCCCAGAAGAAGATGACAAAGCAGGTAATGATCAGAATAACCGCCGTCCGCTGTTTTTCTTTTGGCGTAAGCGGGGTCGTGATCTTCTTGCCGCCCTTGTTGATCGAAGCCATTGTGATCACTGGTTTCGTGCCGAGGTCGCCCAAATATCGCGGCGCAAGCATATTGAAAATAATTTGCCCAATGACCATCCCGATACTCGAGGCAAGGAATCCGTATTTGTAGCCGTAGACAATCGTATCCATCATGCTGGTCTTGAAGTATTGCTCCGCAAGATAACCGCAGATGAGCGGAGAGATCAATGAACCGACATTAATCCCCATATAGAAAATAGTATAGGCCGAGTCGATTCTTCGGTCATTTTTCGGGTATAAGTCCCCGACAAGGGTAGAGATATTCGGCTTGAAGAAGCCGTTCCCGATAATGATGAGTGCAAGGCCGATATATAGCGCAGACACCGTCTGCGAAGCGAATAACGCGAAGTTCCCGATCGCAATGGCGATCCCGCCGATCGTGATGGCCTTGCGTCGACCGAGGTACCGGTCCGTCAGATAACCTCCAAGCAGCGGCGTGAAATAACAAGCTCCAGTGAAGAACCCGTAGACGGAAATGGCCGAGCTCTCAGAGAATCCGAGTCCACCGCTAATAAGTGCTGCAGTTAGGTAGAGGACGAGCATTGCACGCATGCCGTAGTAGCTGAATCGTTCCCACATCTCTGTGAAGAACAGAATATACAACCCTGGCGGATGTTTCTCCTTGGTTAATGGGTTAGGAAGGTCTGATGGTTGGGTGGTCAATGATGGTTCCTCCTTCTCATGCTGTATACATTAGAACATTACAACTTTAGCGTACGAAATCTATGATTTAATTATAGTTGTCGATTTTAGATGGTTATATGACCGTCAGTCAAGGAAATACAGCACACGCAGAGAAGGTTAAATTTTGGAATAACCAAATATACTGAATCTATTTATGATGAAGGATAACCAGAATATCTTGATATGACTAGAGATGGTGACGCTTACGTAAAATGATGAAAATAAAGCAAAAAATTTTTCCAATTCATTGGTGGAAAGTGTTGACAGTGTGATAAGCACACTATATACTGTGTATAAAGATATATACAGTATAAACACTAACTGAGACATATATAGACTCAACTCATTGGACTGAAAGGATGATATTCGTGCAAGTAATGCGAGACGCGTGGTTTCTAACGAAATCGGAATATGGGGGACTGCGATATAAAAATGTAATCTCTGTGATCATGATTGCCTATATCACATTCATGTCCATTCCGTTAACGCATAGCGTTCTCCCGGTGGATGAAGAAACGTCACTTGCTTACTTATTCATCGATTTTTACTTTTTAACGATGGTGCCGATCCTCGGGTTTATTTTGAACAAGAAGTCCTTTAATTATCATCGCGATGATAGCTACACCGTGAACTTGGCGCATACGCGAACGATGCCGGTCTCGTTCGAGGTGATCATGACCAGCCGGATCATTCAGTTGATTCTGCCGTTGCTGGTGAATGGAACGATCTTCTTCACCGCGCAGTATTTGTTCGCGGAACGATTGTTCGACGGCATGACGGTACCGCAGTATATAAGTTATACATCGATATGGCTTGGATATGCAGTGCTAACCTCGGCAGTATACATTTTTGTAGAAATGACGCGCAGCGGCAAGACATATCTCGCGGTGACCGTGGTGCTTATGGTATTGAACATAGCAGCAGCACTTATCTGTTGGTTCGCCAAGGTCAGCATCCTCGTGTTGACGGTGGACATCGCGAAGCAGCATCCGCTCTTATCGCCGGTCCTGATGTTCATTGCAGCTGGGTGCGTGATGTTCCTTACCGTCAAGGGAATCAGAAGAAAGCTGAAGACACGCGATTTGATGTAACGCTTCTATCGTATAAGAGACTCCGAAGAGAAGAGGTGGGAAGGTGTGGATCCCCATTCAATTAAATGAGAATAGTGCAGAGCCATTGTACCATCAGATCGAAGTACAGCTTCGTTCTTTGATTCTTAGCGGCCAAGTGGAGGAGGGAACATTATTGCCGTCGATTCGGGAGTTCGCGAACGATCTGAAATGCAGCGTGATCACTGTTCGTCGGGTCTATCAGGATCTGGAGTCCGAAGGGCTGCTGCGGACGAAGCAAGGCACGGGGACCTTCGTAGCGAAGGTCGGATCGGATGAGCGGGATCGGCATCGCCGGACGGCGGTCGTAGAGGCGATGGAGGCCGCGGTGGATGTCGGAATGCAAGTGCAATGTACGAAGGATGACCTGAAGTCGATCTTCCAAGAGGTTTTGGATGCGAAATATAAGGGTTAGCACACAGGCTGTGATGATGGGATATGGGGTGAGTTGATGGAAGAGCTGGTTGTTCGGATGAGAGGGATCGTGAAGGAGCGAGGCAAGCTTCAAATCGGTCCGATGGATGTAGATTTTCCTGGCGGTTATGTAACGGCGATCGTCGGGTCTAATGGCTCGGGGAAGAGCACGCTGATGAATATGGTGATGCAGATCGTACATCCGGATCAAGGGCAGATCGAGCTGTTAGGCCATACACTCGCTGGTGAACATCAGTGGGAACTGAAGAAGCGGATTGGCTATGTGATGGAGAAATCGTGGCAGGACCAGAACGGAGATACGCTCGAGATGATCGCCGGACAGATGAAATATTGGTATCCAACCTGGAATCAGGCGCTCTATGAACGGCTTATTGACGTATTTGAGATCGATCCAAAGCAGCGGTTCAATAAGATGTCCAAAGGAACGAGAAGGAAATGCGAGTTCATTATCGGTTTCGTCCATGAACCGGATCTGCTGCTGCTCGACGAGCCGTCCTCAGGACTCGATCCGCTGTCGTGGAGGGTCATGATGGATGAGATTCGAGCATATATGGAGGGTGGGGATCGCGCCGTCATTCTGGCCTCCCATATTATCGATGAAGTGAAGCGATTAGCCGATTATGTCATCTTCATGCATCGTGGGAAGCTGCTAGGCCGATATGAGAAGGATCAGTTGACCGATGATTGGAAGGCATTATGGGTGGAAGCGGGTCCGGAGGTGGATCGCGAATCGTTTCGAAGGCTCGGTGGCGTGATCACGCTGGAGAATGAAGGTCGAAACGTCGTTAAAATCATAACGTTAGATGTATCGATGACGGAAAAAGCGCTAGAACAATCGGGCTTTCATGTTATGCGAACAAGTGGTTTAGACCTTGATGAAATTTTCACGTATTTGATTCAGCAACAAGTTTAAAATCATAGGGAAAGAAATCGGATGAGGAGGTTCATGGAATGAAGGCATTGCAATTGGAGCAAGTGGTCAAAGTCTATGGGGACAAACGCGCGGTGAACGGCATCAATCTGGAAGTGGGCAAGGGAGAGATTTATGGACTGTTAGGAGCCAATGGTGCGGGGAAAACAACGACCATGCGGATGGTACTAGGGCTGATCTACCCGGATGAAGGCCAAATTCGGTATAACGGGAAGGGTTATGGCAAGGCATTGAATGGCATAATGGGCTATTTGCCGGAGGAGCGGGGCTTGTATCCGAAGATTAAGGTCAGCGAACAGCTCATCTATCTGGCACAACTGCGCGGGATGTCGAAATCGGATGCGGACCGCAGCTTGAAATACTGGCTTGAGCGCTTTAATGTACCGGAATATTACGATAAGAAGATCGAAGAGTTGTCCAAAGGGAATCAGCAGAAGATGCAGTTCATTGCAGCGGTGATCCATAAACCGCAGTTCATCATTATGGATGAGGCGTTCAGCGGCCTTGACCCGGTCAATGTCGAGCTGTTGAAGGAGACGGTCAAAGAGGTTCGTGACGGTGGAGCAACCATTCTGTTCTCGACACACCGCATGGAGCATGTCGAAGAGCTGTGCCAGAACATTACGATTCTGCACAAATCGAATACGGTGCTACAAGGGAATCTGAAGGAGATCAAGCGCCAATTCCCACGTGAGAGCGTCATTCTTGGGACGGACGGCGAAGTGACAGACTTACACAAGATTGCAGGCGTAACGAGCGTGGACCGATCGGAGATCGGATATAAAATCGGTATTTCCGACGAGCGGGCAGCACAGGAAATTCTAAGATTAGCGATGCAGCAGCGGACGGTAAGCCGCTTTGAAGTGGTGGAACCGACATTGAACCAAATCTTTATTAAGGCGGTGGGTGAGCGTCATGAGTAATTTGAAGACAATCGTTGGCTTTACCTATAAAAATAAAGTAAGAACCAAATCGTTCATCGTGACGACGATTATTCTGCTCCTGCTCGTTTCGGCAGGAATCAACAGTCTGTATGTGATGTCCTTGTTCAATAATAAAGACGAAGGCCCGGCTAAAGCGGAAGTCGTCGGTATGTACCTCGACACGGCAGGGATTGCGGAATCACTGAAGGGCCAATTCGCGAAGCAGCCGAACGCGAACATCTCGCTCCAAGTCTATGAGGGTTCCGTAGACCCGGCGACGGATGAAGCGAAGCTGAAGCAGGATCTTGCCGGGAAGAAGATCACAGGGTATTTGGTCTTAAGCGGTGGCGAGAACGGTAAATTCCCGAAATTCATCTATAAATCGAGCAATATCCGTGTCACCGGCGATTCGCTGACGAGATCGCTCGAGACGGCGCTCACGGCGGTAAAGATGGATTTCATCGTTGCGGATACGCTAAGCGAATCGCAGAAGCAGCAGCTCGCTGAGCCGATTGCGATGGATCTGGAACAAGTAGCTGTCAATGAAGGCAATGCCGGAACGAATCAGACGCAGGAGCAGAAGGTCGCTGCCTATATTCTGGTGTATGTCATGCTCTTCCTGTTCTTCATGACGGCCTATATGACCGGCAATATGATTGCAGCAGAAGTGACGGCGGAGAAGAGCTCGCGTATTATGGAGATCTTGATTACGAGCGTGTCGCCGCTGTCCCAAATGTTCGGGAAGGTCATCGGTATGTTCCTGGTCGGTCTGACGCAGATTGCGGTCTTCGTTGTGACCGTCGTCGTGAATTTAAGCTTGCCGCATAACCTCGCAATTCTACAAGAATACCATATCGACATGTCGGAGATTGATCCGATGCTCTTGATCTATGGCATTCTATTCTATATTCTAGGTTACTTCTTGTTCGCCGTGCTGTTCGCAGCGATCGGCTCGATGGTGAGCCGCACCGAAGAGCTGGGTCAGGCGATTATGCCAATCACGTTCGTATCGCTCGCGGCATTCTATATCAGCATGTTCAGCATCTCGACGCCGAACACGATGCTCGTGAAGGTGGCGTCGTTCATCCCGTTCACCTCACCGACATCGATGATCTTACGTCTAGGTCTTGGTGAAGTGGCTTACTGGGAAGTATGGCTCTCAATCGTCTTCTTGCTTGTGGCCATCTTCATCTGCGGCTGGCTCTCTGCCAAGATCTATCGCACCGGCGTGTTGATGTACGGCAAGCGCCCAACGTGGAAAGAGCTTCGCAAGGCGATGAAGGCGTATAAGATTTAAGGATCATATCATAATTTGCACCGCGCGCAGCTTCCAGCGCGCGGTGTTTTGCTGTATGACGGAGTGCTAACTACGAATGATAGGAGTGAGAGGATGCCGAACCTTCTAGAGATAGAAAATATCAGCAAATCATTTGGCAACAAAGTTGTCTTGAAAAATGTGTCATTCCATGTGCCGTCTGGATCTATTGTCGGCTTCATTGGTGATAACGGGGCTGGAAAATCAACGACATTTAAAGCCGTACTCGGATTAATTTCTAAAGATAGCGGTACAGTTAAACTATTTGGCGAAGAAAATATCAATCAACATGTCAAGATGAAGGAAAAGATCGGCGTTGTATTTGATGCGATGAATCTGCCGGCTCATCTTACCATCAAACAACTCAACAACGTTTTTAAGCGGCTGTATGATGCTTGGGATCAAGACAATTTTGATCGATTAGTCCATGCTTTCTCTTTACCTGTTGATAAAAAAGTGAATACATTCTCGCGTGGAATGTCCATGAAACTGTCTGTAGCGGTGGCGCTGTCCCATCATGCACAATTATTAATCCTAGATGAAGCGACGGGAGGGCTTGATCCCTCATCAAGGGAAGCGTTGCTAGAAGAATTACAACATTTTGTACGTAACCGTAACGGCGGTATCTTGCTGTCTTCTCATATTATGAGTGATGTGGAGAAAATCGCTAGCCATCTTGTCGTGATCAAAGATGGAGAAATTGTATTAAATGAAGAGAAACATAAGGTTTTTGAAAGTTATGCGATTGCAGATATAGATGAGGAACAACTAACGTTAATCAACAAAGATATCGTTGTCGCGAAAAGGAACCATGGTTCTTATATCAGTGTACTTGTATCTGATAGTCGGGAATTATCAAAGGAGATAACTTCTAAACCCATTACCATGGAAGAACTGAGTGTCTTGTTAACAAGGAGTGAAAAATAAGTGAGAGGTTTAATATTGACCAACTATTACCTCGTTTATCGAAGTTTATTTGCATACATAGGTATAGCTATTTTGGTGTCAGGTTTGATTTTTTATTTTGGGGAACCGTCCATGTACCATTTTGTGGCGATGATAACGATCTTATTGATCGCGGCGCCCGCGATTGAGGTGATTAAGTATGAGGGGAAGTCGGGTTACGACAAGTACGTTCTGACGTTGCCAGTGACGAGAAGGCATGTCGTGCAGAGTCACTATCTTTTTTATTTTTTCGTTGTCATGATCGGCATGCTGTTATCGTTTGGTTTATTTTATGGCTATGGCCAAATGTCAGCTGCGCCCGTTGATGGGGTGTTCAAGACGGTCATGTTAGGGACGTTCATCGTTCTTTTTGCCGGCGCAATCGCGTATCCGCTCCTCTATGTGTTTGGGTCGGAAAAATCAGATGCGATTTCGATTGGAGGCGCGGTCGGGGGGCTTTTCGTTGCGTTTGGATTACAAGGCTTGATTAACGATCTCATCGCACAACCACCGCTGTCCAATATCAATCCATCGATATCGGCTCCAGTTGCATATGCAATCATAGGCGTTATCCTATATATTCTTTCCTTTTTTATTTCTCTGGTTATCTATCAACGGAAAGAATTTTAGTATACGCACCAACCCTCTTATCCCCAAAAATAACAGGATAGTTCAGGTTTGATCTAGATAATTCATTTTATCTGCGATTATAATCCTTTACGATAGAGGTATGGATTGAAAATTATATCGCTGCTAGAGCGAAGGGAGAAGGGGAAATCTTGAGCTCAAACACCATTTCTATTGTCATCGTCGGTTATGGCGGTATGGGAAGTTATCATGCAAAACATTTGATCGCGGGCAATCCGCGCCTGAAAGTGGTAGGAACCTATGATGTGCTGGCAACTCGCCAGACGGCATCGGAACAGGATGGCTATCCGGCATATGCAAGCTACGAAGCGGTATTGAACGATCCTGCTGTAGACGTCGTTCTGATCGCGACACCGAATGATGTGCATAGAGAATTGGCGATCGCGGCCATGAAGCATGGCAAGCATGTGATCTGCGAGAAGCCGGTCACGATCTATGCTTCGGAGTTCGAAGAAATGATGGCGGTTGCACAAGAGACGGGCCGCGTCTTGATGGTTCACCAGAACCGGCGCTGGGACGAGGACTTCCGTATCATCAAACAAATGTATGACAACAGAACGATCGGGGATCTGTTCCAGATCGAATCCCGCGTGCACGGCGCGAACGGCATTCCTGGCGACTGGCGTCACCTGGAAGCGCACGGCGGCGGCATGCTGCTCGACTGGGGCGTTCACTTATTAGATCAGTTCTTGTTCATGATCGATAGCAAAGTAACGAGTGTATCGAGCCGCCTAAGCTTTATCCTCGGCGATGAAGTTGATGACGGATTCGATGCGATCCTTGAATTCGAGAATGGCGTAACGGCGATCGTCGAAGTGGGGACGACCAATTTCATTACCCTTCCGCGCTGGTATGTGAAAGGAACGGAAGGTACGGCGGTGATCGAAGACTGGTCGCTTAAAGGCCGCGCTGTCGTTCGCAATAATGAAGTGGGCAAAGTCGAACCGAAGCCGATCCAAGCCGGCGTGGGTCTGACGAAGACGATGGCTCCGCCATCCGAAGAAGCAACGATCACGACAACGTTGCCAGCCGCTTACGAGCATGCGAGCAGCTTCTACGATAATTTCGCAGATGTGGTTGAAGGCAAGGCGGAAGCGATCGTGAAAAACCATGAGGTACTGCGCGTGTTGAACTTGATCGAGAACATTTTCAAGGCAGGTCGTAACCGTGAAGTGATTAAGGACTTCGATACGTACGAGTCGAAATAGGATTCTATCTAAAGGGCGCCGACAGGCGTCCTTTTTTTTGCGTGTTGCACTAGCTGCTCGTATGAAAAACATCCGTTAGTTCTTTGTTCCTATACAGGATTATCCACCTATGGAAGTCAGTTTTGTGTATGTTACCGTGAAAGTGCTTGCAATAGAATAGCTTCTGTAAGAACTCATTTTAAGACAGGTTCAGAGATGGAGGTGGGTACGTGTAGAGGACAGCATTGGTGTTTGTGCTACAAGCGGGATAACTTCATTAAGGAGCTGAGGAGAATGCGTCGTTGTTCATTATGGATTGTCATCATGGCACTCATAGCTGGTAGTTTCGGCTATCAAGGAATGGCTTCCGCTGCGGCGGAACAGTATGTATTTGAAGCGGAGAGCATGACATTAACGAATTTCTCGACCGATACGGTAACTTATATGAACGATATCAATAATCAGCCACTCGAGACAGTGACATTGATTCAGGGCGGAGTAGGACAGACAAGTACGGCTAGCACTGTGTTTAACGGGGTATCCGGTAGTTACGATATCATTACCCGATATGTTGGGAAGGTTCAGAACGGCGTTGGATATTCGATTGCAATCAATGGCAGCTTGGTTGATCAATGGGGGTCAGCGCAGCGTAACGGCGCCAATGCTACGGATCCGCGCAACATCGATAATCATACATCAAGCAAGGTCACGCTTAACGCAGGAGATGTCATCAAGCTGACGGCGATCTCCACCAATGAAGCAGCGCGTGTAGATAAGTTAACGGTTCAGACATACAAGGGGCCGCCGACAAGCACACTAACACTCGACTCTCCGAACGCAACGTTGAACAATGGATTCGACTGGGCGAAAAACCGGTCACTGGGGCTCACGTTCTACCCAGGCAATCCGATGCTGGGGCATGAGAGTGAGTGGTGGCGTCTTTCTGATTCCACGCACACGACGATTGTACCTGGTTATTGGGGAGCGTATTTGAACCGGGAAAGCTTCTACAATCGCGATATTTCGCATCAGTCGGATGCAGGGCACTTGCTCGGCTTAGGCAATGAAACCTTTAGCATGATGAAGACCTTTGCGGGAGACATCAACCTGCCTGGCCAGAATGGCTGGCCGTTGTGGGCGCATAGCTCCTATGGCGCGATGTACTACATGGATGGCACGGGATTCAGAGAGCTGCCATCGCCATTTGATGTCATGCACAAGGCATATCAGCAGTATCTATGGACGGGCGATACGAAGTGGATTAACGATCCGGTCTTATCAGCGTACTATGATTCAACCATCGGACCGTTCCTGACCGATCACGGCGTAATCTGGAATGATGCCAATCCGGCGAATGAACAGCCTGTCGTTAAGATGAAGTCAGGTGAATTCACGTCTACTTATTATGAACATACTCCGCAAGATCCGGCGAACAGACTTGTCTCTGCTGGGGATTCACTTGCATTGGAATACCAATCGCTGCTAGCGTACTCGCAAATACGGAAGGCGAAAGGTGATACGAACGGCAGCACGCTGTGGAAAAATCGCGCACAGCGACTGAAGGACTATTATGAGACACACTGGTATGATGCATCTACCGGTCGGTATATCCGAGGTATCGATGGAAGTGGTCGCTCCAAGAGTGACTGGGGTCAAGAGAACAGCTTTTTCATGCCGCTGAAAGGGCTTGGCGACTTTGGACCACGAACAAACGCTTATCTAGATTTCATCAGTGATCACGATGACAGCATGAATGTCGAAGCCACCACATACATGCCTGAAATGTACTACAATTATAACAGGGCTGCAGAGGGCTGGTTCTGGTTAAAGAAAATTCTGACCGAAAAAGATACATATCCTGAGGTTGCGTTCACCGCGGTCAGCAACATTATCGTCGGTATGATGGGCGTGCAGCCGAATGCCCCTGAGCATAAAGTCGCCACGATTTCGCGTCTGACGAATGAAGTACCTTGGGTAGAGGTGAACCATGTCCAAGTAGGCGACAATGATTTGAACATTAAGCATAATGGAGTAACCAACTCTACACTAACGAATAATTCAGGTGGCACTATTACTTGGGAAGCGCAATTCTATGGGACCCATCCTACAATTTATATTAACGGCGCAGCACATCCATCGCAGACGAAATCTCTCTACGGTCAGACGATATCCTACGTCGATGTTCAGGTGAATAACAGCGAAGAAGTTCATGTTGGTCCGCAGATCGTCGATTACACGCCTCCGACGGCGCCAACGAATCTGACCGTAAGCAATGTAACGCAAAACAGCGCGCAGCTGAATTGGACGGCATCCACAGACGATGTAGGCGTCACCGCGTATGATATCTATAGCGGCTCAACGGTCATCGGAAGCACGACGTCAACCAACTATAAGGCGACGGGGCTTGCGGCAGACGGAGCCACCTATACTTTTACGGTCAAAGCGAAGGATGCAGCGGGCAATGTCTCTGCTGCCAGCAATGCTGTTCAGGTCACGACACCGATTTTGCCGCAGGTTTATTTGACCGATTTGAACTGGGTATCTGCAACCGCAGGCTGGGGGACGGTGCAGAAAGATAAGAGCATAGGGGAAAATACGATCACCTTGAACGGAAAAACCTATGCCAAAGGCATTGGAACGCATGCCGCAAGTCATATCACCTACAACCTAAATGGACAGTACGCAAGATTTACTTCCGATGTAGGCGTTGACGATGAGAGTACGGTCGGAGGGACAGTCGTGTTCCAGGTATGGGGGGATGGCAACAAGTTATTCGACAGCCAGACGATGACGTGGGCAAGTCAGACCCAATCCATTGATATTAGTGTTGCAGGAGTCAACCAATTGCAGCTTACGGTAACGGATGCTGGCGACGGGATTAGTCACGACCATGCTGACTGGGCTGATGCTCAGCTATTCCGAGGCAGTTCCGATACACAGGCACCGACAGTGCCAACGAATCTTGCTGCAAGCAATATCACGGAGAATAGTGTGCAGCTGAGCTGGACAGCATCTACCGACAATGTAGGTGTAACGGGATATGATATTTACAATGGGTCCACTTTGGCGGGGACATCTACGACGACGAGCTTTTCGATAACAGGACTTACGGCAGGAACAGCTTATACGTTTACGGTCAAAGCGAAGGATGCAGCTGATAACAGCTCAGCAGCTAGCCATGCGGTGAATATAACGACGCAGAGCGCGCAGCAGGGTCCGGTATATTTGAGCGATCTCGCTTGGGTATCCGCAACGGCAGGCTGGGGAGCGGTGCAGAAGGATAAGAGCGTAGACGGAAATCCGATCACCCTGAATGGACAGATCTATGCCAAAGGACTCGGAACCCATGCGGCCAGCAGCATCACGTATAACTTAAACGGACAATATACAAGGTTCCAATCGGATATTGGCATTGATCATGAAGTGAGCGCGAATGCAACCGTCGTATTTCAAGTCTGGGCTGACGGCAACAAAATCTATGATAGTCAGACGATGACGCCGGCAAGTCAGATCCAATCCATTGATGTGAGCGTGGCAGGAGTCAATCAATTGGTACTCACGGTAGAGGATGGCGGAGATGGCATCAATAGCGACCATGCGGATTGGGCGAATGCAAGGCTGCAATAGCATGTTGTAGATAGAATAGAGCTCCTCTCTTTCAATTCAAAGAGAGGAGCTCTATTTATTTCCTTATCGAATCGCGGTACTCCGAGGGGGTCATGCCCGTCACATTCCGAAAAACACGGCTAAAATAATGCTGATCCGTATAGCCGATTATTTCGGATATATCTTTGAAGTCCATCGACGGTTTCGCTTCGATTAACCGCTTGGCTTCTTGAATCCTGAGCGAAATGAGATACTGTAGTGGAGGAACGCCTTTATATTTCTTGAAAACGCGAATGATATACGATGGATTGAATTGAAATTTATCCGCCAAATGTTCTACGTTGATCGCTTCCGTAAAATGGAGCCGAATATATTCCTCTAACAAGATGTAGAGTTCCTCCGCGGAATCCGTTTTCTTGTGAACAGGCAAGTGACGGATGATTAGCCTCAGCATGTTCTCGTATAAGGCGTCGGTATACTTAGCAGTAGCTGCGATATGGTAAATGCCGGATTCTATCGCGGATACCGTCTGCCTGCTCGGATCATCCAACGCTTCGAATAGGAGACGGGTCAATTGAATCAGTGTCTTCTCTAAAGCATGTTGCGTATGCGGGTGCTGCTTCCATTCTTCGAACAGGCGGGATAGTTCCAAGCGAAGTAGATCGAATTTTCTCTGCTTCACATACATCTCGATCGCGTTGACCGTAATGGGAGCCAAAGGGATGGTGCGGTTCGGCGTTGAGTCGGTGTCGTGGAGCAGAATGATCGACGATTGGCACGGTATAAGCCCTTTATCGAGTGATCGGCGCAGCCCTTGAGCCGTCTCCCATAATGCTCTCAAAGGTACAGGTTCATGGTGTGTGCAGAGGGTGACGGGAATTGCTTGCTCCATATAGGCTGTAATTTGATCTTGGATTCCCGTTGCCCGATGGACCGCTGATCCACGCGGAAGATGCTCCGATGTCGTAATGAGAAATTTGACGTTATAGCGTTTATCGTCAATGACCCACCATTTTCCCTGGGGTTCCAGCTGAGTTGCCATGAATGGGGCCCAATCTACAAGCCCCCATAACTTGTTGATGTACTGCGCATCGATGTCATCTGCGGCGTATCGGTATAGATTGCCAAGACAGACAAGATACAGCATATAGGTCCCATTCTCCAGCGATGCGGGCACAAATCGGCTGGATTGCAGCCCGTTCAAATCTTGCGTGAGGATGTTCCTCTCTTGCACTTGGTTACGCTGATCGAGTTTGCTTTTGATCTCATCGAGCGTATCTTGCAGGCTCTCGCCGGTCATCGGTTTCAGCAAATAATCCATGACACCGAGCTTCAGGGCTTGCCGGGCATAGGTGAAATTATCATAGCCGCTTAAGATCACGATATGGGTTTCGGGGTACAATTTCTTGACGTGGCGCGTCAATTCAATCCCATCCATCAGCGGCATTTTCACGTCGGTGAACAGAATATCGGGTTGATGGCGTTTCACAAGCTCCAGCGCGTCTTCGCCGTTCATGGCCGTCGCGATGACCTGGAATCCGGGATCCGTCCGTTCAACCTTCTCGACAATATGCTCTAGAATAATCTGCTCATCTTCCGCGACCACGACGGTGTATGCATTTGGTCTAAGCATCGTTTCCCTCCTCCGAGCGCGGGCCTCCAATCCGTACCCGGGCTCCATGTTCCGTATTCAATAATTGAAAGACAGCCTTCTCGCCATAGAATACCTTCAAGCGATCATAAATGTTGAGCAGTCCAATATGCGGATCGCTATCCTCCGCGGGTCTTTCGAGTTTATCCATTTTGGCCGACAGATTCATCAATGCTTGTTCATCGAAGCCGATGCCGTTATCCGTGATGACCATTTCCCACCCGGCATCAGTTACGGCACCGATCACATAGATATGCCAAGGGGGTCTTGTATCGAAGGCGTGTTTGAAGCAGTTCTCGACGATCGGTTGGATGATCAGCCTAGGTACCGAAATAGAGTTCATTTCGATCGGGATGTCGATGGTGCAGGTGAAATGGCCGGAATAGCGGGACTTCATCAAGTCCAGATATTTTCGGGTATAATCCATCTCTTGCGCAATCGTAACGGGGGCCGACCCATCTACGGCAATATACCGCAGCATACCCGAGAGGTCGCTGCACATTTTGACAATGTCATGTTGATGATTGTTGTCAGCCTTGATGCTGATGACTGTCAGCGTGTTGTAGAGAAAATGCGGGTTCATCTGCGCCTGCAAGGCTAACATTCGCGCTTTGATCTCTTGAGATCTCGCCTCTACGGCTTCACTCAGAGAGGCCTCAAGCCGTTCACACATTTGGATATAGGCCGATTGCAGCTCCTCCAGCTCGTTGAGACGTGCTCGGGCATCTGGGAAGTTTTTGGGCGGAAGCGTCTGCAAGTTCAGACTGGCAATCGATTTTCGAATCGCTTTTATCGGCGTCGTCAGCCCTCTAGCCACATAATAAGTCACAATCATCGTCAGCAATAGTGCTGCGATGCCGATGAGAATAATTTGCGTTCGGAATGCTTTGACCGGCTGCAATAAAGCGGTTTCAGATTCAACCAGCAGAACGGTCAAACCGCTGAATTCGGATCGCGAGTAAGCGACAATTTCGGAAGTCTTCGTTGCTTCGTCCATCTTCGCCTGCACCGCAGGCTTGACGATACCGCTCGTGTCGGCTAGCTGACTAACGACGTTCCAATGGGTGTCGGCCTGCTGCTGTGGATTGGACAGTGGGTAGATCAAGACACCTTTCTTGTCATACACGTATACTTTGATCGAATGGGAGCTCTGCGCACCCGGGATGGCAACGGACCGATTCACGATATTTTCGAAAATGCTGTAATCTTGTTGGACTTCGACGATGCTGTCGAGCGGTTCGCCCAGCACTTCCGTAAAAGCTCTGCACAGGGAAAACACGATCGTATTCGACTGATCCCAGTCGTCCTTACGCGGCGGAATGATCGTTTTGCGCCCGTCCATCGCGAGTGTTGCATGTACCCAAGGCCTACTTAGAATCGAATCGGGGGATAGCTGCGATACATCGAAGTTTTTCCCGAATTCGATGTACTTGCCATTCACGCCAAAAATATGAATTTGTTTGAATTGAAAGGGGTAACCGGTAATAGAGAATAAGGTGCTCGATAGATTTCTTCGATTATTCAGTTCTTTGGTCGGATTATCTGTGCTCTCAAAAAAATAGGTTCGTAAACTATCGGAAGTAATGACCCGTCCGGCAATGGCATCCATTCCGCGAAGCTCGGCGTCAAATTTATCAGAGATGTTGAGCGATAATTGATGAATCGATTCGGAAGCTTTCTGCTCGAGTGCTCGGGAGACATACAAGTAAAAGGAAGTTGCAAAAATGATGATCAGGAGCGTAATGAGACCGGCATACGCCAAGAACAGCTTGGCTTGAACCGTTTTGAGCCAATTCATTCGTTCGTTCCCCCAAAGGTATCGTCGTGTTCACTATTATCCACATCAATCGGTCATTTTCCTGCATTCCGTTTGTTCTACCGATGTTAAATAATAGGAATGTACCTGTACCGTACATTTACACAATAAATAATAAAGGGAGGTTTGTAAATGCGCCATATGAAACCGCTTAAAACATTGGCCGTGACGCTGATATCGCTTCTTAGCATTTACGGATTGATAGGTTGCTCCGCGCAACAGGATCAGACAACGGAGGGAGAGAAGAACCAAGAACAGACGGTTACGAAAAAGGATGTTACGATCACGTTCGTCGGTTCGCAGAACTGGTTGAACAAGGGCTCCAAAATCGATTCGGAGCTAAACGATGCATTTACGCAAGAAACCGGCATTAAAGTGGATATGCAAGTCATCCCGGACGATCAATATGCGAATGTGTTAAAAACGAAGCTCGCCTCGGGCGAAGCGCCGGATATCTTTATGGTCAGCGCAGGTGTAGGGGCCCAAAAGTTCCTTCCGGACAAATATTTTGCGGACCTGTCGAATGAGAAGTGGGTATCAAGGTATGTCCCTTATGCCAAAGCGGGCAGCACGATCAATGGCAAGGTGATGGGCTTCATGACATGGTCGGTCGATGGATGGGGCATGCTCTACAACACGAAAGTCTTCGATCAATATCAGCTAACAGTGCCTAAAACCTTCGAAGAATTTACGAAAACGATGGATACGCTGAAGGCGAACAATATTACGCCTGTCTTTGAAGTGGGTAAAGAAGCTTGGCACTGGGGCATTTGGTTATCTCAAATGGGGCCAATTGCCGAGAAGAATAGTCCTGGCTTGTACGACAAATTAAATACGAACCAGATCAAGTTCGCGGATGTTAAGGAATTTGAGACGTTCTTAACGCAGTTCAAGGAGATGTTCGACAAAGGTTATTTCGGTAAAAACCCGATGTCGAACACATGGGATTCCGGCTATGAAGCGATGGGGAAAGCCCAAGCGGCAACCTTCCTCGGCTATACCTCCTATCAGAATGAGGTAGCGGGAAAATTTGCAGCGTCAGGCGCGAACGAGTGGAAGATGTTCCCGATTCCGATGGCTGGCAATAACGTCTTCTCGCACTCTGCTGGCGGGAACATGCGCGTCGCGTACAAAGACTCCAAAAATTTGAACAGCGTCAAAGCTTATTTCGCTTTCTTGGCGAGACCCGAGAATCTGAAAAAGTATTATGAAGCGCGTCCGGATATTCAACCTGCGCCTTCCTTCACGGATGTGCCAGCGAAGCCGTCGGAGAGTGGTAAATCGCTCCTTGAAAATGCGCCTGGCGGCGATGGTGTGGATATGGAATACGGTGTGCTGTACTGGGATAATACGGCCGTCGGGAAATACATTCAGGATATGATGCTCGGCGGTCTGACGCCGAAGCAGGTATTGGAATCCATTGATAAAGATAGAGCCAAGTTATTCAATGCAACAGCCAAGTAAATGAAATAGATCCATGCGAAGAAGATGTCCGGCTCATAGCAACCGGACATCCTTCGCTTATACAGATGGCAGGCCTTGTTCTAACAGAGCACAGAGGGGAGAACCGACATGTATGCTTCAAAACTGTATTCGTGGAAATTTATATTACCTGCATTTTTATTGTTCTTTGGATTGTTTCTAGTCCCTAACCTCATGGGATTCTATTATTCGCTTACGAATTGGAATGCGATGAGCGATCAGGTGAAATTTATTGGTCTCGACAATTTCCGAGAAGTGTTCACGGATCCATCCAACTTCCGGTTCATCTATAATACGTTGATGTTCGCTCTGGTGACGTCACTGTTCAAAGCGGTGATTGGACTCGCGCTGGCGCTGATGCTGAATGAAGGCATGAAGTCCAAAAACGTGCTAAGAACGATCTTCTTCATGCCGGTCGTCATTTCGAATTTAATCGTCGGGCTTATTTTCCAACAAATTTATAACCCGGATACCGGGATCTTGAATGAATTCCTGCATGCGATTGGTCTTGGCGCCCTCAGTCAGTCGTGGATCGGCGATCCGAAGCTTGCGATCTGGTCCAGTATGGGGGTTGAGATATGGAAAGCAGCGGGCTTTAATATGGTCATCTTCCTGGCAGGATTACAGATGGTCCCCAAAGAGATGTATGAGGCAGCAGACATCGACGGGGCTAACTATTGGAACAAATTGATGAAGGTTACGATTCCTTTTTTGATCCCTTCGATTACGATCAATATGATGCTGAATGTAATTTCAGGGCTGAAAGTGTTCGATGTGATTTTTGCTTTAACCAATGGTGGGCCGGGTAGAGCTTCTGAGGTGATCAATTTAACGATATTTAATCAATTTGGGCTTGGTACGTACGGCTATGGCACGGCGCTGGGTGTCTTGTTATTTGTGTTCCTCGCGGTGATATCGGTTGGCTTGGTTAAGATATTCACACGATCTGAGGTGAACGCAGGATGAGCAGAAGATTTAATATGATCAATGGAATCAAAGAGGCCCTTATGTGGGTGCTTAGTCTCATCATTCTTGTCCCTGTCGCTATGCTGATTCTAAACTCGGTGAAGAATGTAACCGAATCGGCTGTGATGAGTTTAAAGCTGCCTACGGAATTTCATTTGGAGAACTTCATGACTGTATTCAAGGATGGGAACATCATTCGTTCGTTCGGCAATAGCTTGCTCATTTCTTCATTTACATCGGTTATTACGATTATGACTTCTTCGATGGCCGCTTTCGTCATGACCCGGAATCGAACAAGGTTGAATCGCTATGTATATATTCTTTTTCTCGTAGGCTTAATTGTCCCGATGAACTATATTACAACAATGAAGGTGCTGCAGATGCTGCATCTGATCAATACGTTTACAGGCATCGTCTTGCTCTATTCGGCCGTGTTCATTCCATTTACGGTATTCCTGTTCTACGGCTTTGTCAGCGGTATTCCGAAAGAGCTCGATGAATCGGCGGTGATTGACGGCTGCGGGGGGACCAGCTTGTTCTTTCGAATTATCTTCCCGCTGATGAAGCCGGTATCGGTGACAGCGCTCATCATTAACTTTTTAAATTGCTGGAATGATTTCGTGCTTCCTCTGTACTTTTTGAATTCGTCGAGCAAATGGGGCATGATCATGACGATGTATAACTACTTCAGTCAGTATATTAGCTCATGGAACTTGGTGTCCGCAGCGATGTTGATTAATTTGGTTCCGATTCTATTCGTATATGTGCTAGGTCAGAAGTATATTATTTCAGGGATGACAGCAGGAGCCGTAAAAGGCTGATGTATGGAAAAGGGGGATTGGACAATGGCAATATTCAGCCTACCTGAGCGCAAGGCATGGGTCTTACGAACACAGCATGCTGATTACGTAATCGGCGTCGACGCAAGCGGGGCGCTTCAGCATCTGTATTGGGGCGAGCCGCTATCTATATCGGATGATATCCCGAGCACAGCTGGTCAGCATGCTTGGATCTGGGAGCCGGAAGAGGGCAACAGTAGGGAAGAATGTATGCCGTGGGGCAGACGCAACTTTGCCGAACCTGGCTTAAAGGTGGACTTCGCGGATCAGACGCGCGATGTTGTTCTCACATTTGACGAGGCCGATATTGAAGGAAATACACTTCGTATCGTCTTGAAGGATGTATTGAAGTCCCTGCAAGTGACGGTCTGTTATCGTGTCATTGATATATTTGATGTGATTGAGCGATCGGTGGACGTGAAGAACACAGGCATGGGGCCGGTGAACATTGAGCAGGTAATGAGTGCGATCTGGCATCTTCCCGTCTATCCGTCTTATCGGCTCACGTATCTGACCGGCCATTGGGGGGCAGAGACGCAGCTTCGTCGGGAACTGCTTCATGAGGGGAAGAAAGTGATCGAAGCCCGCAGAGGCATTACAGGGCATAACAACAATCCGTTCTTCGCCGTTGATTTCGGAGAAGCAACGGAAGAAACCGGCCTTGTCTACTTCGGCGGACTTGCCTTTAGCGGCCACTGGAAGATTGTTGCGGAGCGTACGCCGTATCAGACGCTGCAGATCGCGGCGGGCATCCATGATTTTGATTTTCGCTGGCGGCTGGAAGCGGGGGAGTCCTTCGTCTCCCCGGTATGCGTCGGCGGGTTTACGAATCAAGGATTCGGCGATGCGAGCCGTAAGCTGCACGGGTATCAACAGCAGCATGTGCTGCGGGGCAGCGGGCAGCTTCGCCCCATCTTGTATAATTCATGGGAAGCGACTTCTTTTGACGTGAACGAGACGAATCAGAAGGAACTCGCAGCAAAGGCGGCGCGGCTTGGCGTGGAGCGCTTCGTCGTGGATGACGGCTGGTTCGGTCAGCGTGATCACGATAAGGCGGGTTTAGGTGATTGGGTTGTGAACAAGATTAAGTTCCCGCAGGGGCTAGGGCCGCTTATCGATGAGGTGACGTCACTGGGCATGGATTTCGGCATCTGGGTTGAGCCGGAAATGGTGAATCCCGACAGCGACTTATATCGGCAGCATCCGGATTGGGTCTACCACTTCCCGGATCGCCCGCGCACAGAGGGCAGAAATCAGCTCGTGCTCAACTTAGCCCGCGAGGACGTTCAAGCATTTGTCTATAACGCCGTCGATGAATTGCTGTCTACCTATGCGATTTCGTTCATCAAATGGGACATGAATCGTTACTTCAGCGAGCCGGGGTGGCCGGGAGCGCCGGTGGGCCGCGATCGCGAAATCTGGGTTCGGCATGTGAACGCCCTCTACGACATTTGGCGGCGGCTGCAGGAGAAGCATCCGCATGTGCAGTTCGAGTCATGCGCTGGCGGTGGCGGACGTGTGGATATGGGGATCATGCGGTACGCTGATCAATTCTGGACGAGCGACAATACCGATGCGCTGGACCGACTGCGCATTCAATGGGGTTATTCGCACGCGTATACAGCGAAATCGATGGTATGCTGGGTGACGGAGACGGTCAACTACATGAACGGCCGGCAAATTCCGCTCAAGTTCCGGTTCCATAGCGCTATGATGGGAACACTCGGTATCGGCATGAACTTGAACCATCTGACCGAAGCGGAGATGGAGGAGGCGGCAGGGTACATCGCGCAGTATAAAACCATTCGTCCGATCGTTCAGGAAGGGCTCTGCTACCGGCTTTCTCCGCCTGAGCAATCGGATCTGACATCGGTGCAATATGTGGCGAAGGATGGACAGGAGGCGGTCGTGTTCGTGTTCCGGCACGCACAGCATTTCGGACATCCTGCGCTCCCCGTGAGACCGCGTGGGCTCGCACCATCCGCACGGTATCGCAATGTTGCAACTGGCGAAGTCCGCAGCGGGCAAGGTTGGATGTCGCGAGGCATCCTGCTGAGGCTGACAGGGGATTATGACAGTGCTATGATCAGATTGGTTCAGGATGAGAGTAATACGTACGAGTCGAAATAAATAGCTATATGTGGAAGCCGATAAGAATGATGATCGAGATCTTATCGGCTTTTCATAATTACAGTCATAGTTCCAATAAAAAATGATTGAGCATTCCTGTTTTTTTATGCTAATCTAATCCGAAGTGGTGCTGCACGATCTGTTCGGTGAGGAGAATTCGATTATTAGGAGGGATACCGTGTCCAACTTCAATGAGCAAATGACGCAGCTGCTGCAGCAAGAGTTAGTGATCGCGCTTGGGTGTACCGAACCTGTAGCCATTGCATGGGCCGCATCCGTCGCGAGAAGTCATGTCAAAGGCGATATGACACAGCTGGATGTGACGATCAGCGCGAATGTCATGAAGAACGCGATGGCCGTCGGCATCCCGGGAATGAAGCAGACGGGAATTGACTTCGTAGCCGCCTTGGGAGCGATCGCTGGGGATCCGAATAGCAAGCTGGAGGTGCTGAAGAGTGTTCCTGCAGAGGCAGAGCAGGAGGCAGCAGCTTTTATCGCAGCCGATCATGTGAAGATTAAATTATCCGATTCACCTAAAAAATTGTATATCGAGTTAATCGTGTACAGCGCGAGCGAACAAGCCAAAGTTATCATTGAAGATTTGCATACGAATATTACGCGTATTGAAGTCGGTGATGATTTGCTATTCGCCAAAGAATGCGATTACTTTCACGAACAAAATGATCAAGAAGATGATGTATATAGCCAATTGAGCCTCGAGCGTATTTATCAATACATTCAAGAGGTAGCGCTCGTTGATCTGGACTTGGTGAAGGAGAGCATTACGCTCAACCGAGCGATTTGTATCGAAGGATTAAAAGCAAGCTACGGTCTCCAAGTAGGTAAGATCCTGAAGGAGAACGTGTCTAAAGGACTGCTCTCGGATGATGTCATTACCCACGCAATGGCGCTTACCTCGGCTGGCTCCGATGCACGGATGGCGGGCGTGATGATGCCGGTGATGTCGAACTCGGGAAGCGGTAATCAAGGGATTGCCGTGACGATGCCTGTCGTCGCCGTCGCGGAGAAGATCAATGCTGATGAAGAGAAGATGATTCGCGCCGTGGCCTTCAGTCACTTGATCGCGATCTGGATCAAGTCGAAGTTCGGCCGTCTATCGGCGCTATGCGGCGTCACGGTCGCTGGGGCTAGTGCGGCGGCAGCCATTACGTACCTGCTCGGCGGGGACGTAAACCAGATGTCGTTCGCGATGCAGAATGCGATTGGCAACGTGACTGGTATGTTATGTGATGGCGCCAAGGCGGGATGCGCGATGAAGGTGTCGACGTGTACTGGCGCAGCGGTACAATCCGCATTGCTCGCGACATCAGGGATGAGAGTCCCTGGCACCAATGGGATTATCGGACAGGGGTTGGATGAGAGTATCGATAATTTCTGTCGACTTGGCAATGAAGGGTCCTTGAAGATGGATGAACTCATACTCGACATGATGCTGAATAAACGCAAAGAATAGAAGATTTTCGTTCGTATTCTGTAATATAAGAGTTAATATCTGGAATCATAGCGCATACGGATCATCAATGTCCGCAAGCTTGCTCTAAATCCATAATCTGTTGAAGCTGGAATAGGAATCCTGGGGGGTCAACATCGTTGATCTGATCAGGATTTTTTTGTATACGGAAAGTCCAAAAAATACGACAAAAAAAGGATTGGTTTGCCAGGGGAATTGTGGTAAAGTCATTGGGTTGATGTCGCTTTTTGACGAAATCATCAATCGTTCAATAGGGGAAATCTTATGGAGAAATTAACGCAGACATATAGTGTGGCGCTTGTTATTGTATCTTACTTGATTGCGGTCATTGCATCCTACACGGCACTCGATTTAGGGCGGCATGTGAACGATTCGCGCGGGAAGAGCCGCTTGTTCTGGCTCATTGGCGGCGCATGCTCCATGGGGCTTGGCATCTGGGCGATGCACTTCATTGCCATGCTCGCCATGCATCTGCCCATCGAGGTTCATTATGACGTGCTCAAGGTCTTTATCTCCATTATTTACGCTATCGTAGCCTCTGGTATTGCGCTGTATGTGGTGACGGGGAAGACGCTGACGATCGGCCGTCTGTCCATCGGGTCCTTGTTCATGGGGGCGGGCATTGCCTCGATGCATTATACGGGAATGGCTGCGATGGACATGCCTGCCACCATTCAATATAACACGTTTTGGTTCATCGTCTCGATTCTGATGGCCGTCCTCGTATCGACGGTCGCGCTGCTCATCACGTTCAAGCTTCGCACCGCGCGCAGTAATCTGTTGGGCACGCTGATTAAGCTGCTAAGCGGGTGTGTCATGGGGGCAGCCGTTGCCGGGATGCACTATACGGGCATGTATGCGACGACATTCGTCTCGCACCATGCGCATATTGATCATTCCGCCATGTCGATGAATTTTACACTGATGGGTTACGTGATCGGCATCGTGACGATGATCATTCTGAGCGCCACGCTAGCGACAGCCTATCTCGACCAGGTATTAACGGCGAAGACAAGAAAAGTGATGGAGAGCGATGAACGCTATCGTTCTTTGTTTGAACATAATTTAGACGGCGTCTTGTCCTTTACGAAGGATGGCGGATTCGTGAATATGAATCCAAGAGCCAAAGTGATCACGGGTGAAGATCATATTACATTCGTTGGCTTCTTATCCATGTGTCGTCCGGGGGATATCGCCGGTCTAGAGCTTCAATACGAGAAGACCATGCAAGGCGAAGCGCACAAATGCGAAGCGGTGATGACGAATCGTCAGGGCCTTACGCTCGATCTGAGTATAACGCTGGTGCCGGTATTCCTCCATGAGGAGATTGCGGGCGTGTTCATGATCGTACGAGACATTACGCTGCGGAAGCAGACGGAACGAGAGCTGCAGGAATCGGAAGAGAAATTCCGCTCCGTCATTCAGTCGGCGACGGATGCGATTATTATATCGGATCATGCTTCGGTAATCATTTCATGGAATAAGGGCGCGGAGGACATGTTCGGCTATCAGGAGCATGAGGTGCTCGGGGAGCCGCTATCGAGAGTGATACCGGAACGATTCCATGATGCGCATCATCATGGTCTGGAGCGATTCGTTCGGACAGAGATTCCGAAGATGATCGGATCTACGGCTGAATTGGTGGGATTTCGGAAGGACGGATCGGAGTTCCCGCTCGAATTGTCCTTAGCTACGTGGAAGACAGGGGAGAAGATCTTCTTCACCGGCATTATTCGGGATATTACCGAACGGAAATTGGCGGAAGAGAAAATCAATCACATGGTCTTCCATGATTCGTTGACGGGGCTGCCGAACCGTCGATTCTTCGAGGAGAAGCTGCAGAAGGCGGTCGCTGCGGCCATGGAAGAGCAGCGGGAAGCTTACGTGATGTTCCTCGACTTGGACGGATTCAAGTTGGTGAATGATTCGCTTGGACATGACTTCGGCGATCTGCTGCTGAAGGAAGTAGCGGGTCGAATTCTAACATGCGTAGAAGGGCATGGGGTCGTGTCGAGATTAGGCGGCGACGAGTTCACCATTATTCTCGAAGAGATTTCCGAGCAGGAGGCGCTTCATATCGCGGATCAGATCATTCATTCCATTGAAATGCCGATATTAATCGACGGGCATGAGCTCTATGTCACGACGAGTATGGGCATCTCGCGATATCCAGATGACGGGGCCGATTCACGCACGCTGATGAAGCGAGCGGACACGGCGATGTATACGGCGAAGGAACAAGGCAAGAACAATTATCGGATCTATGCGCCGACGATGCAGCTCGTGACCGATCAGAAAATATTTCTACAGAACGAATTGAATCAAGCACTGGAGAACAAAGAACTGATCCTCTATTATCAGCCGCAGATCAGCATGAAGGATGGGATGATTGCCGGCATGGAGGCGCTCATTCGATGGAATCATCCGACGAAAGGCATTATCCCGCCGGATCAATTCATTGCCCATGCCGAAGAGACCGGGTTAATTGTGCCGATCGGGGAGTGGGTGCTGCGGACGGCTTGCAGACAGAACAAGGCTTGGCAGGACCAAGGGTTCCCGCCGATGCGTGTCGCTGTGAACCTCTCAGCGCGCCAGTTTTTGAAGAAGAACCTGGTGCAGTTCGTGAAGAATGTGCTGCAAGAGACCGGGCTTGCGCCAGAATATTTGGAGCTGGAGATCACCGAGGGAACGATGCTGGATGTGCAGCGTTCCGCCGATGCGCTGGAGAAGCTGAAGAGGCTTGGCGTTCACATCGCGATTGATGATTTCGGAACCGGGTACAGCTCCCTTTCGTACCTGACGAATTTTCCGCTCGACAAGCTGAAGATTGACCAGTCCTTTATCCGGGATACGCCGACCAACCAGAATAACAAAGCGATCGTCTCGACGATTATTTCGATGGCGCGCCACTTGAAGCTGCAGGTGATCGCCGAAGGGGTGGAGACGGAAGAACAATTGCATTTCTTGCGGGATGAAATCTGTGATGAGGTGCAAGGATACCTATTCAGCAAGCCGCTGTCGGTCGAGGAGATGGAGCAATATTTTAACAAGAGCATGTCGGAGGTCAAATAGAGCCATATCTGCAAAAAAGGGAGATCGTGCCGAATACGGAGCGATCTCCCTTTTGATTTATGCGATGAAGAATGGCAGCGACTTCAGTCCGAAGATCATCGAGCTCTCGGCGCGTTCAAGCATATGGCTCTGATCCCGCCGGAAGTTCGCGAATCGTTCGAAGAGGATGCGCAGCGCAATGCGGGCCTCCAATCTTGCGAGCTGTGCGCCGAGGCAAAAGTGAATGCCGTGTCCGAAGGCGAGATGCGGATTCGGGCTGCGATGGATGTTGAAGGTGTTCGGCGATTCGAAGACGGCCGGATCATGGTTCGCCGATCCGATCCAGATGTCGACCTGCTGACCAGGCTCGAGCGATTGACCGCACAGCTCCGTTGCTTGCTTCACGCGGCGGCTCATCTTCTGTACTGGTGAGCAGTAACGGAGCACCTCTTCGATCGCTGTCGGGAAGAGAGAAGGATCGGCAGCCAGCTGTTCTCGGGCCGATGGCTCGCTGTCGAAGCAGAGCATCGCCGAGGAGATGAGATTCGTCGTCGTCTCGTTCCCGGCGACGAGCAGCAGCACGCAGAAGCCGATGATCTCGAGATCGGTCAGCTGCTCGCCGTCGACATGGGTATGCACGAGGCTGCTGATGAGATCCTGCTGCGGCGCGGCGCGGCGTCCGTTCGCAATCGCCGTGAAGTATTCGCTCATCTCTTGCTGGCACTGGATGAAGGCATCATAGCTCGTTCCGACGAGCGCGTTCGACCATTCCCTGAACTGCAGCCGATCCGAAGCGGGAATGCCGAGCATTTCAGCGATGACGATCATTGGCAGCGGACTGGCAAAGTCATGGAGTACATCCATGCGGCCGCGCTGCTCGATTTGATCACATAGCTCATGGGAGATAGCGGTAATCTTCGGCGCTAGCCCTTCGATGACTTGCGGCGTGAAAGCGCGCGAGACAAGCATGCGCAGCTGACGGTGCTTCGGTGGATCCAAGAAGAGGATGCTGGCATCAATCGGCACTTCGGCCGTGTCATTTAATTGCGAGGAGAAATGTTCATGATTTGTGAAAATAGCTTTAATGTCCTCGTATCGAAATGCGTCCCAGCTATTGTGCTCTGCATCGTAAGACAGGGGCGCTTGCTCGCGCATGTCCTTGAACCAGGATAACGGGATAAGTTCATTACCTTCCTTCAACCATTCCATCGTAGATCACCTTTGCCTTCTCATTTGATTAGGATCAACCTTTCGTCAGGAAAATGCCCGTCGTCATCGTCGTGTACAGGAATTGTTCCAGTTCCTCACGGGTCACTTCATCCTGATGACTCATGTAATAGCGGCACCCGTTATCGATCATGCCGATCAACGCGGTTGCGGCAAGCCGGCAGTTTCCTTCTCGCATGCCGCCGGCACGTTGGGATTGTTCCAAGCCGTCAGCTACGAAATGGATATATTCGAGCCGCATCTTCCGGACTTCCTCCAGCACATCTTGATCGAGCCCATTGGATAATTCGTTGAAGACGATGTGTGCGAAGCCGCTCGATTCCAAGAAGATATCAAGATTATGCCTGATGATGCGCATAACCTGCTCCGAGAACGGAAGGTCTGCGTAGATGTCGGCTTGGACACGATCCATAAGCTCTTGCAAGCCCTCAGCGACGATTGTCTTGAACAGCTCGGACTTGCTCTTGAAGTGATAGTACAAGGTGCCCTTCGCGACATTCGCTCGCAATGCGATTTCATCCATGCTAGAGCGGTGGAACCCGTGTTCTGAGAATACCTCTTCGGCTGCTTGAATGATTTTATTTCTACTCATGAGTTGTCGGCCTCTCCAATGCATTTTGATTTTTTGTACTGACTAGTCAGTTCAATCTTATCGCATTGGAAAATGTTAGTCAATCGGTCAGATCAAACGCTAGTAATATTTTTAAAAAAGAGTATAGTTATGGAGGTATAACGGAAAGAAGGAAGGCGCATCATGGCACAGACAAAAGCATCAGTTAGAACGATCGTATCGATTGCATTTCTCGTCTTGATCTGGGGGTTATCTTGGTCCATCTATAAAGTCACGCTGCACTATACGCCGCCGATCCTATTCGCAGGTATGCGCTCCTTATTCGGAGGTTTGCTGCTGGCGATATGTTTACTGCCGACGTGGCGTAAATTGCAGTGGCGCGAGAACTGGTCGCGCTACGTGATTTCCGGGCTGCT
This sequence comes from Paenibacillus guangzhouensis, assembly GCF_009363075.1. Taxonomy (NCBI): domain Bacteria; kingdom Bacillati; phylum Bacillota; class Bacilli; order Caryophanales; family Paenibacillaceae; genus Paenibacillus; species Paenibacillus guangzhouensis. The sequence continues at coordinate 6,167,982 of NZ_CP045293.1, forward strand.
GAACGCCGCATTTTTCTACGGCTTGCAGACGGTCGGACTCATCTATCTGCCAGGCGGGTTATTCTCCGTACTGGTCTATTTCCAACCGGTCTTGATCGGTTTGTTCGCTTGGATGTGGCTGGGTGAGCGGATGTCACTTATCAAAGTCGCAGGGCTGCTGATCGGGTTCATCGGCATCATCGCCGTAAGTTCAGGCAGCTTCACCGGACAAGTCTCCTTCGTTGGCGTTACGCTAGCCTTGCTCGCAGCGATTAGTTGGGCACTCGGCGTTATCTACGTGAAGAAGGAGAGCGGAAAAGTCGACTCGATGTGGATGGTCGCGTTTCAATTTATCCTTGGCGGCGGTTTATTGACGGTCATTGGGTCTGGCGTCGAGAGCTGGTCCAGCATTACGTGGAATAGCACGTATCTGCTCGGGCTTGGGTTCGGTTCTACGCTTGGCATCCCGATTGCATTCGTTATCTACTTCCATCTGATGAATACGGGCGAGGCGAGTAAGGTCGCATCGTTCACGTTCTTAGTTCCGCTTATCGCAGTGTTGACGGGGACATTATTTTTGCATGAGCCATTCACTTATTCCTTATTGCTGGGGCTGGTCCTCATTGTCGTCAGCATTTATTGCGTGAACTATACGAGTAAACGCAACAAGAAGGGAATTGCGCTGCAAGAGTAGTGCATGTCTACCCTTTTAACCGTCATCATATAAACGGCGATCATTTTGACCGCATCATTCATTTCTGCGTGGTTAGCCGATAGATAGATCCACCTATCCTGAATAAGCTTGCTGGTCCCCTCTCAAGGGAATGCCAGCGGGCTTTTTTGGTTCGTGCACGACCCGAAATTATCATACCCAACCTAAAATTAGGCGCCTATTCACGTCGCAGGGGAGCTTTTACAATGATACATGTAAGAGCTTACATCTAGAATGATAGAGCGAAGGACAGGGGGCGTGGCTCAGTATGAGTTCGATAAGCAGCAGTGAGAAGAGAAGGACAAGATTCAAGAAATTCTACGGACAGCGGTACCTTCAGGTGATGGCCTTGTTAGGCGTCGCATGGATGATTGTGTTCAACTATATTCCGATGTACGGCATTATTATTGCATTCAAGGAGTTCGATATTATTAGCTCGATTTCGGCGGCGCCGTGGGTTGGGTTCGAGCATTTCAAAGCATTCCTAGAGGATGAAAATTTGCCTTATGTCATTAAGAATACCCTCGGGATGAGCATCCTGAAGCTTGTCATCGGCTTCCCGCTGCCGATTCTATTCGCACTTTTCCTGAACGAGATCCGCTCCGCTTTCTTCAAAAAGTCGATCCAGACGATCTCGTATCTCCCGCATTTTTTATCGTGGGTCATCCTCGGCGGCATTATGGCGACATGGCTTGCGGACGTCGGGATCGTGAACAAAATCCTGATGGCGTTACATTTGATTGAGGAGCCGATTACCTACTTGGCGGAGCCGGATCATTTCTGGACGATTATCATTACATCCGACATTTGGAAGGAGCTCGGCTGGTCAGCCATTATCTACTTGGCAGCGATCTCCAGTGTGTCGCCGGAGTACTACGAAGCGGCGACGATCGACGGTGCGGGGCGCTTCCAGAAGATCTGGAACATTACGCTCCCATCGATCAAAGGGACGATTACCATCCTATTCATCCTGGCCGTAAGCGGACTGTTGAACTCTAACTTCGATCAGATTCTCGTGCTGCGCAATTCTCTGAACGAGACGTCTAGTAACGTCATTGACTACTACGTCTATCAGACGGGACTGTTATCCGGCAGGTATTCCTATGCGACGGCTGTCGGGCTCATCAAGTCTGTCATTGCGCTTATGCTGCTGCTCGGCGCGAACTACGTGACGAAAAAGCTGAACAACACATCATTATTCTAAGCAAAGGCGGTGACATCCATGTTCGCATTCAAAAGACAATCCGCTTCCGATGCGGTATTCGATATGATCAATAACTTCGTAATGTTATGCATCTGCTTCATGACGCTGTACCCGATCTGGTACGTCGTCGTTAATGCCTTCAACGACGGGGCAGATGCTATGCGCGGCGGTATCTATTGGTGGCCGAGACAATTCAGCCTCGAGAGCTTCCGCGCGGTCTTCAGCAGCAGCGGGATCATGACGGCGATGGGGGTGACGGTGGCGAAGACGGTCATCGGGACGGTCGTGCATGTCTTCTTCACCGCGATGGTGGCCTACGCCGTATCTCGCAGGGAACTCATCGGCCGCAAGCTCTATATGATTATCGGTACGATTACGATGTTCTTCGGCGGGGGCTTAATTCCTTACTATCTGCTCATTCGAGACTTGGGTCTTTTAGACAGTTTCTTGGTCTATATCATTCCGGCAATGTTCAGCTTCTTCGACCTTATCATCTTCCTCTCGTTCTTCCGAGAAATCCCGGAAGCGCTGGAGGAAGCGGCAAAGATTGACGGCGCACATGATTTTCGAATTTTTTACAGCGTCATTATTCCGTCTTCGATGCCAGTGATTGCGACGATCGGCTTGTTCCACGGCGTTTATCAGTGGAATGACTATTTCACCGGCATGATCTATATCAACAACACGGATTTGCAGCCGATTCAGACCTTTTTGTTCCGCGTGGTTGCGCAGTCCAGCTCGAATCAGATGCTGGCATCGATGCCGAGTGGGGTGGCCGTTACCGTCACTTCCCAATCGCTGAAGCTGGCGACGATGGTGGTGACGACGGCACCGATCGTGTTCGTCTATCCCTTCTTGCAGAAGTATTTCGTGAAAGGCTTCATGCTCGGAGCAATTAAAGGCTAGCGGGGATTATCAATGATTGGTACCGCCTTGGCTTACTGGAAGCGCTGTACCATGATTGTTAATAGATTATAATTGGTGAAAAGGGGAGACTTATGAGACGTTCACGTAAATTTTTGTTAACACTGTTAACTTTGATGCTGGCATTCGGCATGGCGGCGTGTTCTGGTGGTAAGAAGGAAGAGAGCGCGGCGCCTGCGAAGGAAGCCGATGCCGAAGCTGTGAAGACCGCCGTGAATCCGGATGAACCGGGCTGGAAGCAATCAGCAGCGACGCCGATTACGTTCGATTGGTATATGAATTTCTCCTGGTTCAATAAGAAATGGGGAGATGACCCGACGAGTCAGTATGTGACGAAGAAGACGGGCGTCGGCATTAACTTTATCGTACCGGCGGGCAATGAGAACGAGAAGCTGAACACGATGATCGCTTCGGGCAAGCTGCCTGATTTTATAACCCTAGGCTGGTATGAAGAGGCCGTGAAGAAGATGGTTAACGGGAAACTCGTCCTGCCGCTGAATGAGCTGGCGGAGCAATACGATCCGTACTTCTTCAAGGTGGCGGATCCGGCAAAGCTTGGCTGGTATACGAACCCGGATGGCAATGTATACGGCTACCCGAACGCCTCGTCATCCCCGGCAGACTATAAGAAATACGGCGAAGTATTTACTTCGAACCAGACGTTTGAAGTGCGAAAGGATATGTACGAAGCAATCGGCAGCCCAGATATGAGTACACCGGAAGGCTTCTTGAACGCGCTGAAGCTGGCGAAGGAGAAATTCCCGGAAGTGAATGGGCAGCCGCTCATTCCGCTCGGCCTGCATGACTTTACCGATGTTGGGAACTACTCGCTCGAAGGGTATCTGCAGAACTTCCTAGCGATTCCGCAGCAGAAGGACGGCAAGCTCTATGATCGCCGCACGGATCCGGAATATCTGAAGTGGATCAAGACGCTACGCAAGGCGAACGAAGACGGCCTTCTCGCGAAGGATATTTTCATCGACAAGCGCCCTCAGATGGAAGAGAAAATTGCACAGGGCCGTTACTTTGCGATGCTGTACCAACGCTCGGACTTTGCTGCGCAGAATATGACCTTGCACCAGAAAGATCCGAATACGGCTTATATCGCGATCGACGGACCTGCCAATGCGGCGAAGGATGCGCCGACGCTGTCCGGTCCTGGTATTTCGGGATGGACGCTTACGCTAATCTCCAAGGACGTGAAGGATAAGCAGCGCGCGATTCAGTTCTTAAGCTACCTAATCAGCGAAGAGGGGAACAAAGATTTATTCCTCGGGGAGAAAGGCTTCTCCTACGACACGATTGATGGGAAGGATCAATTCCTGCCGGCAGCGCTCGAAGTATTGAACAAGGACCGGACGGCATTCGACCAGAAATACGGTTCATCTTTCACGTATTGGATGCTGATGGACACGAATATGAACCTGCAATGGGCTCCGCCTAGCGTGGACCCTGCGAAGCAGATGGAGGATTGGACGAAGGGGAAATCGATCAGCATGGCGGAATTCGACAATATCGATCCTCCTGCGGCGTCGGAGGAAGGCATTGCCAACAGTAAGATTGCACGCAATTGGGGCAAGGCATTGCCGAAGATGCTGCTCGCCAAATCGGATGCCGAGCTGGATGAGATCTTCAATAAATTCATGAGCGACCGTGCAGCTTCCGGCGGCGACAAGATTGACGCCTATCGTCAGCAAGCTTATGAGAGTAACGTGAAGAAGCTCGAAGCACTGAACAAATAATTGTAATCGATATACAATGGCCCGGGGATTCGTCATGTACGAATGATCCGGGCTAATGACATCATGGGGATGGAAGGGATGGGGAGCATGAATCGTGTGCGAAGATGGGCGGCGAATCGGATGGAATCCATCGGTGGCTTGTCGATCCAGATGAAGCTGATTATTTCGTTCATCGTGATCATCCTGATTCCAATCGTATGTCTATCTTGGTATCTCTTCCATGATATCTACCTGAACCGGATTCAGGATATGACTAAGAAGAATCAATACATACTCGATATTGAGAAGACCACGATCATGAACAATATGAATCTGATGGAACGAACCGCGCAGCTGTCGCTTTCGAATAATGAGATTAACGATTATTTGCAGAGTACCGAAGAGCTTGACGTCAAGAGCTTGCTCGATTTCAAGAACAAGACATTCAGTACCTTTCAATACTTTTTGTTCAACAATCCCAGCATCGCGAATATTCGGCTGTTCACGGATAATCCAAGCATCTATGAGTTGTGGCCGATTATTTTCAAAGAAAGCCGGATTGCGAACAAGTCTTGGTATCCGACCGTCATTGCTCAACAAGGCATTGTCCGTTGGGAGATTAACCGCAGCGATCAGGGCGCGCTCGTCACGGCCTCTCCAGACCCGAACCGTACCGAGTTGTACATCTCTCTACTTCGGGAATTCAAGAAACCGGATAACACGCATAACGGTGTGCTGGAGGTGAATATGGAACTCAAGAACTTCTTCACGAAGACCTTCAGTATGATGCAGGATCGAGATTCCCAGATGATGATCGTCAGCCGCGATGGCAGTCTGTACACGAATGAGCAGGCGGAGATTTTCAGACGAATCCCAGCAGCAGAGCTTGCACGACAATTCACCATGCATCATAAGGGGGCAAGGGACAGCTTCGCCTTGACTATCGAGGGGCAGCCCTTCTTATTCATTCAGAGCTATATCGATCGCTTAGATATTACCCTTGTGAATGCCGTGTCGCTGCAGAGTACGATATCGGATATCAATAAGACGCGGAATCAGATGATACTGGTAACCTTCGTTCTTATTGTTCTTCTCTCGCTTATCTCTTATTTCTTGCATTCCCTGATTCTGAAGAAATTGAAGATTCTAAGAGATTCGATGAAAAAAGTGCGAAGAGGGGATTTCCATGTCGACATCCAGGTGAAGGGGACGGATGAAGTTGGAGAGCTAGCGCATCATTTCAGGCAGCTGCTGAAGCAGATTCAAGAATTAATCGCCGATGCGGTGAACCGCCAAGCGACAGCGAAGGAAGCGGAGCTGAAGGCGCTCAAGAATCAGATTGATTCTCACTTTCTCTATAACACGTTGGAAAATTTGAAAATGATGGCGGAGATCGAGGCGCAGTATACGATTTCGGATGCGTTGACATCGCTTGGGAGCATGATGCGCTATAGTCTGCAGTGGACGAGCAATCACGTCAAATTAAGCGATGAGATAGGTCATATCCGCCATTATATTGCGATCATGAATATTCGCTATGAAGACCGTCTGGAGCTGGTGCTCGACATTCCGAAGGCGAATCTGATGCAGGAAGTGTTGAAGATGTCATTACAGCCCATCGTAGAGAATGCGGTCAAATACGGCTTGGGTTCGTCGCAGCATCAGAAGCCGAAGCTGACGATTACGATTCGCACGATGGTGATAGGCGATCAGATGATCATTGAGATCGAAGATGATGGTATCGGAATTGATCAGCGGAAACGGGATGAGATCAATCGGATGCTGGCGGCGGATGAGACGGAATATCAGCGGATGCGTGCCGCAGCAGGTTCACCTGATGCCAGGAGCACGGGGATTGGGCTTCGCAATGTGCATCATCGAATATCCATGTTCTATGGCAAGGAATACGGTATTCGCGTGAAAAGTCAGGAAGGAAGCTATACGCAGGTCCGAATGGTCGTACCTTATTTTATACTCGCAGGGGGAGGTGTGGAGCAACATGCGCAAGCTATTGATCGTAGATGATGAAAAGAATATCCGTCTCGGGCTGAAGTCAATGATCGAACGTGAGTTTGCAGATCAATATTCGTTCTATTTTGCCGGCGATGGGGAAGAGGCGCTTCGGATCGCGCAGGAGGAACAGGTCGAGATCTTGATCACCGATATTCGAATGCCTGTGATGGATGGGATTGAACTGATTCATCAGGTACGGGATGTCATGAAGCATCTCGCCGTCGTCATTCTTAGCGGGTATGATGATTTTCAATATGCGAAGGAAGCGATCCGCTGCGAGGTCAAGGAGTATCTGCTGAAGCCGATTGTGCGGCAGGAATTGTTCCAAGTCCTCACACGATTAGAATCGGAGCTGAATCAGCGCCAAGTGATTGCCGACCAGCTGACACACGCGATGCAGTTGATGGACGACTATAAGTCGGTGCAGCTGAATTATGTGCTGATGCATGAGGAATTGACGGCAGCGGACATGCGCGAACGGCTGTCCAAGGCAGGGCTTGACTGGCTGGACCATGGATATTACGTGGGAATAATGAAGATGACGGCAAGCGGACAGCCGGACCACTGCGTGCCTTACGGTTGTAAAATCGACGATGCATTGGAAGACGCGGGGGGGATGAACTGTATCCGTGTGAACGATAAGAACGGGCGAATGGTCATCATTGCGGAGCAGCGCGACATGCTGTATCGGATGACGAACCAACTATCATGCGAACCGTTCTTCGCCTACCGTATGGGAATCAGCGAGGCCATGATCGGCATGGAGCAGATTCGACAGGGCTATGCAGAGGCATGCAAGGCGCTGTGTTACTATCTGCTGCAGCCATGCTGCGGTGCGATTGAATACGGTACGATACGGGGGAGAGAGGCGAATTATCACCTCCCAATCGACGATTTGAAGAAAATTGCGAATATGCTCGGTACGGGCCGCGAAGCGGAGATGATGCGGTTGCTGCTGCATGTGTTCCATACGAAGGATATTGCTCGGTATGACATATGTTATTTGGAAGGCCTCAGTAGATCGTTGAATGAACTTGTCTTCGACAAGGTGTTCGAGGTCTACGGCGACGCATCCATCGAGATTCTCAAGCTCTATAGATGGGTCGGCAATATTTATAATTTCGATACATTCCATGACTACATCCATAATGTCAAAAGCCTGCTGCTGCGTTTGAATGATTACGTTGGTCAGGTGCGGTCTGTTCATCACGAACAGAAAGAAATGCATCATGCCTTGCAGTACATTCATGATCACTATCATCAGGATCTGAATATGGCGATGGTATCGAATCATGTGTCGCTCAATTACAGTTATTTCAGTCAGGCCTTCAAGGAGTACACGGGCGAGACCTTTGTCAGTTATTTGCGCAAGCTGCGGATCGAGCGAAGCAAGGAGCTGCTAGGTCGTACGGATTTCAAAGTCTATGAGATCAGCACACAAGTGGGATTCGAGAACGTGAAGCATTTCACCCGCGTGTTTCGGGAGATTGAAGGGGTCTCGCCTTTGGAGTATCGGACCCAACAGGAAATCCTGGAGAGGCGATAAGTCATTAACCAGGGAGAACCTATTGCTGTAATGGCCTTACAGTGATGGGTTTTTTGCCGTGTTCACGCAGTGGTTGTTATTTAAGCTCTTTTATCGTGCTGGAATAGATGGTGCGCAAAGGGATGAAAAAATGCCATAATCCACCTTAAGAATTGGATATTTTGCTTGAACGGATCTTTTTTATAATAGCATTTGAAAACGCTTTCTAATTATGTGTTGAGAGGGGATCAAGGCATGAAGAGAAACATGATACGATTGTTGTCTGTTATGATGGCGGCATTGCTATTTACCACATTGACAGCGGGATCCGCTGCGACGGCCGCGGCATCGAAGCCCGTAGAACCGAAGGATGAAGGTGTCACCTTCTACCTCGTCCGTCACGGCGAGACGTTATTCAATGTCCAAGGCAAGATGCAAGGCTGGTCTGATGCGCCATTAACGGAGGAAGGCATCCATGTTGCCGAGAATTTAAGTCGGGGCTTGAAGGGTGTTCCGTTCGTTGCCGCCTACAGCAGCACCAGCGAGCGTGCGATGGATACGGCGAACATTGCGCTGAAAGGCAGAGGTATTTCGCTGATCACCGATAAGCGTTTGAAGGAATTCAACTATGGCGAGTGGGAAGGCGCGAAGGGCGAAGACATTCTGAAGCAGCATCCTGACATGTACACGAATCCAAATGTGTTCAAGCAAGCAGGCGGCGAGAGCACCCAGGAAGTGATTGACCGGATGAAGGCGGCACTCACAGACATTGCGGAGAAGCATAAATCGACGGGTGGCAACGTCATGGTCGTCGCGCATGGGATGGCGACAGTTAATCTTCTGCTCGCGATAGATAAGAATGCATGGGGCATGAAGCCGCTGCCGAACTCCAGCGTGACGACGCTTCAATGGAAAGACGGCAAATTCAAAGTGCTGAAAGTCGGCGATATGAGCTATGCCGAGAAAGGCGAGAAGAAGCTTCGCTTCTACTTCGTTCGCCACGGCGAGACGCTCTTCAATGTGCAAGGATTAATGCAGGGCTGGTCCGATTCCCCGCTGACGAAGGAAGGCATTGAGGTCGCGAAATATTTAGGCAAAGGGCTTGAGAACGTGCCTTTCTTAGCTGCATACAGCAGTACGAGTGAACGTGCTGTCGATACAGGCATGCTGGCTCTTGGGGGGCGCGATCTTCCATTGCAGCTCGATAAGCGCCTCAAGGAGTTCAACTATGGCGAATGGGAAGGTATGAAGGGCGAAGATGTCTTGAAAGCGAACCCGGACATGTATACGAACCCGAATGTGTTCACCAAAGCGGGCGGGGAGAGCACGCAAGAGGTTGTGGATCGGTTCAAGGATTTCTTGAAGAGTGTTGCCGCCAAATATAAGGATGCGAATGGCAACATCATGGTCGTATCCCACGGAATGTCAACGGTGAATTTGGTCAATGCGCTAGATCCGAAGGCTTGGGGCATGAAGCCGCTGCCGAACTCCAGCGTGACCATCATCGAGTATGAGAATGGCGAGTTCCATGTGGGCAAGGTCGGCGACCAGAGTTATGTTGAGAACGGGAAGAAAGCACTAGGACACGAATAAGCAAGGGCTCAGGACAGGTCATTTGACCTGTCCTCTTTGCTCCGTCATACTAGGAATATGAAGGGTTCATAGTTGACGCGAGAAGCGATGAGGTGATCCGAGTGGATTATATTTATGAGAGCATCCCGCTGGATGCTAAATTAAAGATTAATATTTTTCTTCATCGCGCGAAATATGTCCATGACCATTGGCACGACAGCTTGGAGCTGTTCTTCGTGCTGAAGGGCAATGTTGATATGTACATTCAGCGCAAGAAATATACACTCCATGAAGAAGATATGATCCTTATCAATAGTAATGAGATTCATTCCATCATTGCCGACGAAGATAATTTATTGCTTGTACTGCAAATTCCAATTTCTTTTCTAAGCGATCACTTCGAACATGCGGATTCGCTATCGTTCCATCTGAAATCGTTCATGTATGAACCGGAGGAGCAGGAGCGATTCAATGAGGTGCGGATGCTGCTGGCCGAGATGATGTGGGTCTATAACAAGGAAGGCTACGGCTATGAGCTCAAGATGAAGTCGCTGTTATTCCAGCTCCTCTATTTGCTCATCTGGAAATTCAAAGAAGGAGAGAGCGAAGACAGCGGCAAGATTAGCCCAAAGCACATGGATCGGATGCTGCGGATCGCCAATTATATTCAAGAAAATTATATGAAGCCGCTCAATTTGAATGAGCTTGCATCGCAGGAATATTTGTCCGTGCCGTATTTGTCGAATTTTTTCCAGAAGCATATGGGGCAGTCGTTCACGAAATATGTGAACACGATCAGGCTGAACCACGCGGTGAAGGATATCGCCTATACCGATTATTCAATTACGCAGATTGCGATGGATCATGGGTTTCCGAATTTGAAGTCTTTCCACAAGGCGTTCAAGGACGTCTATAATATGACGCCGAACCAATACCGGAAAGAGCTGCAGGATGAACATCATAGGGAACGGAAAGTGACCACGGGACAGAAAATTTCGTCTTATCTGGAATTTGATCGCGAGAACGCTTATGGCGCGTTGTTCAAATATTTGCCGGATCGAAACCTGTCGCGGGTCGATCGAACGTCGGATAAGGGTGTGGTGACGCAGGAAATCCACCTTCAGTTGACGGGGAATGCCAAACCGCTTAAGCCTTATTGGCAGAAAATCTGTACGATCGGCAAAGCAAAGGAAGGGCTCTATCACGAGGTACAGCAGCATGTACGATCGATGCAGTCTCTGTTGAATTTCGAATATATTCGGTTTCATGGCATATTCGATGATGAGATGATGGTCTATCGTGAGGATACGCAGGGGAACCCCATCTATAATTTTTTCTATGTGGACCAGCTATTCGATTTTTTGCAGGGGATCGGGCTTAAGCCGTATATTGAGTTTGGATTTATGCCAAGAGACTTGGCGAGCGGTGAGCAGGGCATCTTCTATAAGAAGAGTAACGTGAGCAAGCCGAAGGATTTGAATCAATGGGCAGAGCTGATTCGTCAATTCATGATACATTGCGAGCATCGCTACGGCCTGGAGACGCTTCGCACTTGGAAATATACATGCTGGAATGAACCGGATCTCTTCTTGTTCTGGAAAGATACGATGGAAGATTATTTGGCGATGTATGAAGCAACCTATCGTACGGTGAAGCGGATTAGTCCCGATTTGAAGTTCGGAGGTCCTGAAATCCTTTCGGATACGATTTACCAAGAAGAGTGGCTGTCGTCGTACTGGGCTTTTTGCCGCAGTCAGGATTGCATGCCGGACTTCTTCTCTTTCCACAGTTATCCGTCAGGGGTGCTTGGTGAGAACGGAGAAGTGACATGGCTGCCGACCAGCAGGGCGAACGACTATCTGGCCGAGACGATGACGTTGCTGAAGAAGAAGTTCCAGCAAGAGAAGATCAAGATGCCAGAGATTTATATTACCGAATGGAATGCAACGGGAGATCATCGGGATCTGACGAATGATACTGTCTTCAAAGCAGCCTACATCGCGAAGAATATTGTTGAGAATGAGGACATAACAGGTTTGGCCTATTGGACCCTTACCGATCATCTGGAAGAGCTGCCGCCGCCACGTGAGACGTTCCATGGGGGGCTGGGGCTAATTACGAATAATGGCATCAAGAAGCCGGGCTATTACGTCTACCAGATGCTGAGTCAGCTGGGCGACCAGTTACGGGATCGTGGAAAAGGTTATTGCCTGACGCAGCGGGGGCACTGCTATCAATTGCTCCTGTACCATTATTGCCATTATGACAAGCTTTATGAGATGCAGGACGCGCTGGGCATCGATTCGCTGAATCGATATCATGTCTTCCAAGATATGAATGATCTAGAGATGAGCTTCACCTGCGAGGACATCCCGCCGGGGACCTATGAGCTTCACAGCATGCATATCAATCGGGAGCATGGAAGCGCCTACGACACGTGGCTGGCGATGGGAGCACCGGCCGAATTGACGCCCGGGATGGTCGACTATTTGAACCAAAAGGCTGCGCCTTGGCAAGAATATAAGACAATTGAGATTCATGAGTCAGCGGCGCGATTTAAATATACGTTAAGTCCGCATGAGGTTCGGTTCTATGAGCTGCGGCCGCTGCGACATTTTTGATGGAGAAGAAAAGACATTTTCGATGCGTTTCGAAGGTGTCTTTTTTTGTGATTCGATGTAAGCGGTTCCTAGCGGTCTTGGATAAGCAGAAAAATTGACATGGTTTAGATTAAGAATCGGAAAGTTGCCCCCGTTAAAATTTAATATAATTCAAAATGTAAGGGCTTACATGGTGGGGGGCCAACCATACAGCACGAGCGGATAGCTACACAAATTGATCGTTGGAGGGATCTTCATGAAGCCAGAAGTTTCATGGAAAGAGCGTATTAGTTATGGATTAGGCGATACAGGATCAAATTTGATATTTCAAATGATCACGCTATATCTCATGTTTTTCTACACGGATGTCTATGGATTAAATGTCGCTGCGGTCGGAACGTTGTTCCTGGTTGCACGGGTGATCGATGCTTTTGACAGTCCGATTATCGGGGTGCTGATCGACCGTACGAATACAAAATGGGGTAAATCGAGACCCTACTTCTTATGGCTCGCCATCCCATTTGCAGTCGTCGCGGTGTTAACGTTCATGACACCGGATTTCAGCGATTCGGGAAAACTAATCTATGCATACGTGACGTATATTGCATTGGGTATTCTGTATGCCGCAATTAACTTGCCGCTGACGTCCCTTTTGCCAAGTTTGACGAGCAACTCTCAAGAGCGTACTGTCGTCAATTCCGTTCGGATGATCTTCGGGCAAATCGGTGGATTAATTGTTAGTATCGGTGCGCTGCCGCTCGTTGCGGCCTTTGGTGGGGGCAACCAGCAGAGAGGCTTCATGCTGACGATGATCCTCTTCGCATCGCTTGCGGTCGTCATGTTCTTCATTACGTTCGCTAATACACGTGAACGCGTGCAGACGGCGAATGGCAATCAGGCCGTGCCGTTTAAGGAAGGAATCAAGGCGATTAAAGGCAATACGCCATGGTGGCTGCTGCTTGTGATTAACGTATTTTTGTGGCTAGCCATGACAGGAAAAGGTCAGTCCGCCATTTATTTCTTCAAATATAACTTCGCTCGCGAGGATCTGATCCCATTAGTTAATGGACTTAATATTATGCTGCTGGTCGGGATTGCCGTTGCACCTGTGCTAACGAAGCGCCTTGGAAAGACGAAGACTGCTGTACTAGGATTTATCATTGGGGCAGTGGGACAGCTTATCGCGTTTATCGCGGCGAGTATGTTCTCTATTCCGTTAATTGTTGCAGCCATTGTCATTGGGAATATTGGATTGGGATTTGCGGCTGGTATTCTATTTGCGATGCTCGCAGATACCGTTGATTACGGCGAATGGAAATCCGGCATACGTGCGCAAGGTCTATTAACCGCAGCAAGTGCATTCGGCGTGAAGTTCGGGATGGGGATCGGCGGTGCGCTTGCCGCGTGGATTCTAAATATTGGGCACTATGTGCCGAATCAAGAGCAATCCAGCTCGGCGCTTGCATCCATTCAATTCAACTTCGTCTGGCTGCCGCTGATCTGCTTCACGATCTCGATCATCCTATTCATGTTCTACAAGATCGATCGCGTGGAGAAGCAGATGATCCGTGATCTGGATCTGAAACGCCAAGGCGGTACGACAATACAGGCTTAATCTCGAACGTGAATCGAGAGCGAGAACCGTTGCCAATTCGGCAGCGGTTTTTGTGTTGTGACGAAATTCGTGCCACTAGATATGGACAAGAAGAAATCTATGAAATCTAAAATAAATTTTAGAAAACAAAATTTTTAATGATATAAAACCCTTATTTTACGCCGATTGTATCCCTTTCCAACCCGAAATATAGGCATGTTATTGTATTGACAAGCACAATATATTGATGTAAATTGATTAAGCACAACTACATATCGTGATGTACAGGTTTTTTGCACCTCTAGTGTTAGAGTGCAAAGATTAATAGGGAAGACCGGTTAAAATCCGGCGCGGTCCCGCCACTGTAATAGAGGAGCGGTTGCTAGAGAGCCACTGATTAGTACAAATCGTACAAATTGGGAAGGCGGCAATCACGATGATTCTTGAGCCAGGAGACCTGCCTGTCATTTGCACATGTCATGCCTACGGAGATAGGAACGTGCTAGCGTCGTCTTAATGAGTGAACCAACCGTTAAGGTGCGTTTGGCTGTTTGCGCCAAATGCGCTTTTTTTTGTGAGTATAAGAGAGAGGACTGAGTTACGAAATGGTCATCGCATATGATTCTAAGACCGGGAATGTAAGAAGATTCGTACATAAATTGAATATGAAAACTGTGGAGATTGACGAGCAGACACAGATGGATGAGCCATTTGTTCTGATTACGTACACGACAGGGTTCGGTCAAATTCCAGAGAAGGTACAATCTTTCTTGCAGAAGAACGGATCGTTAATGAAAGGCGTATCGGCGAGCGGGAACCGTAACTGGGGAACGAGCTTTGCGAAGAGCGCGGATACGATTGCGATGATGTATGATGTACCAGTCATTTCGAAGTTTGAACTATCGGGCACGACAAATGATGTGCAACGTTTTGTAGAAGGAGTGAACAGCATTGCGGCATATTGAGTTAAATAACCAATTGATGCTTCGTGACGCGGACGGATTTTTCCGTTTGGATCGCGACCATGAGGCGGTAACAGCATTTATGGAAGAGGTAGCAAGTAAGAGCTTGCGGTTCGATACGATCCAAGAGCAAGTTAACTATATGATTGAGCACGAATACTACGAGAATGTATATGAGAAATATACGGCTGCCCAGGTCGAGGAAATCTTTGAACTAACAAGAGCTTCAGGATTCGAATTCCAGTCCTATATGGCAGCTTCTAAATTTTATCTGGATTACGCCTTGAAGAGTAATGACCACAAGCAATATCTAGAGCAGTACTCCGATCGCGTATCGATGGTATCTCTTCACTTAGGGGATGGCGATTTCGACAAAGCGAAACGTCTTGCGGTAGCGATGATGGAGCAACGCGTTCAGCCTGCAACACCAACCTTCCTGAACTCCGGTAAGAAACGCCGTGGGGAGATGGTATCGTGCTTCCTGCTTGAGATGGACGATGCGCTTAACTCCATTAACTATGTGCTTGGCACGTGCATGCAGCTATCGAAGATCGGTGGCGGTGTTGCAGTGAACTTATCGAAGCTTCGCGGACGCGGAGAGGCGATTAAAGGCGTAGAAGGCGCGGCAAAAGGAATCATGCCTGTTCTGAAGCTGATGGAGGATGCATTCTCCTATGCGGACCAAATGGGTCAGCGTAAAGGCTCCGGCGCAGGATACTATAATATTTTCGGCTGGGACGTTGTGGAGTTCCTCGACTGTAAGAAGATCAACGCGGATGAGAAATTGCGGATTAAGACACTTTCGATCGGTCTGATCGTACCGGACAAATTCTACCGTTTGGCAGAAGAGAACCAACCATTGCATGTCTTCGCTCCTTATTCGGTCTACAAAGAATACGGCGTACATTTGGATGACATGGATTTGGATCAGATGTATGATGAATTGCTTGCGAACGATAAGGTGAAGAAGAAGGTCATCATGAGCGCACGTGATATGCTCGTGAAGATCGGCATGATCCAGCTCGAGTCCGGATATCCGTACATCATGAATAAGACCAATGCGAATGAAGCTCATGCCCTCAAAGGTATCGGTTCCGTGAAGATGTCGAACCTCTGTACGGAGATCTTCCAGCTGCAAGAGACATCCGAAATCGGCAACTATGGCGAGGGAGATGTGATCCGCCGCGATATTAGCTGTAACTTAGCATCGTTAAATATCGTGAACGTTATGGAACACGGGAAAATCAAAGAATCCGTTCATGAAGGAATTGAAGCATTGACGGCCGTTAGCGACATGACGAGCATTCCGAATGCGCCAGGGGTACGCAAAGCAAACGACGAGATGCACTCGGTGGGTCTCGGCGCGATGAACCTGAACGGTTACCTTGCGAAGAACAAAATTGCGTATGACAGCAATGATGCGAAGGAATTCGCTAGCGCGTTCTTCATGATGATGAACTACTACTCGCTCGAGAAAAGTATGGAAATCGCCCGCGATCGCGGCGAGACGTTCCGTGATTTTGACAAGTCGGAATATGCGAACGGGAATTACTTCACAAGATACGAAGAGACGGATTTCCGTCCATCATCGGAGAAAGTGCTGAAGCTGTTCGCAGGCATGGAGATTCCATCGCCAGAAGATTGGACAGCACTCAAGGCTAAAGTTCAAGCACATGGCTTGTACCATGCATACCGCTTGGCGATTGCGCCAACGCAAAGTATTTCATATATTCAAAATGCAACATCAAGCGTCATGCCGATTGTTGAGCATATCGAGACGCGGACGTACGCGAACTCAACGACTTACTACCCAATGCCGTACTTGGCGAAGGATAACTATTTCTACTATAAATCGGCGTATCAAATGGACCAATTCAAGGTCATCGATTTGATCTCTGAAATTCAGCAGCACGTCGACCAAGGGATTTCAACCGTTCTTCACGTGAACAGCAACGTCACGACCCGTGAGCTGGCAAGATACTATCTCTATGCGGCACGCAAAGGCTTGAAGTCGCTCTATTACACAAGAACGAATCATTTATCCGTAGAAGAATGTATTAGTTGTTCGGTATAATAGAGGTTCATAGGTTCATGAACTAGGGGGAAGAAAGACATGAAAGCAGTCAATTGGAATCGTCCCGATGACGATTTTACAGCAATGTTTTGGAATCAGAATATTATGCAGTTCTGGACGGATGAAGAGATTCCACTCTCCGATGACAAAATGTCATGGGTGGCCTTGAAGCCGGAAGAACGTGATACGTATATGAAGGTACTCGGCGGGCTTACGCTGCTCGATACGATTCAAGGCGGCGTAGGGATGCCGAAAATTCTGGAGCACGTGGACGGATTGCAGCGCAAGGCGGTGCTTGCGTTCATGGGGATGATGGAGCAAATCCATGCGAAGTCCTACAGCAGCATTTTCACGACGCTGGCGAATAGCGAAGAGATCGATCAGTTGTTCAAATGGGTCGAAGATGAGCCGCATTTGCAGAAGAAAGCGAAGCTGATCTCCGGCTACTACACATCGATCGTCACGCCTCGTGATCTGTACATGGCGATGGCCGCTTCTGTATTGCTCGAGAGCTACTTGTTCTATAGCGGATTCTTCTATCCGCTCTACCTTGCTGGTCAAGGTAAAATGACAAGCAGCGGCGAGATCATCGACTTAATCATCCGTGATGAGAGTATTCACGGGGTCTACGTTGGTGTTTTAGCGCAAGAAGTATTTGCGAAGCTAACGGCAGAAGAGCAAGAGGCTTGCACGCGCGATCTGTACGAACTATTAGAGCAGCTGCAAGCGAACGAGGAATCGTATACCGATACGATTTACACAGCGATTGGACTCGCTGCAGATGTGAAATCGTTCGTGCGCTATAATGCGAACAAAGCCCTCATGAACCTCGGTCTTGAGCCGAAGTTCGAAGAGGAAGAAGTGAATCCGATCGTACTGAACGGATTGAGCACAAAGACGAAGCAGCATGACTTCTTCTCGAAGAAGGGGAATGGCTATGTTCGGACGACGAACGTGGAGCCGCTGCGGGACGAGGATTTCGTATTTGAATTTTAATCGAGAGCCATCAGGCGTTGTTCCTGGTGGCTTTTTTTGCGCGCTCGCAGTGGGGGCGCTGCAGCATCCTCAGCCAGTCCGAAGGGATATCACTCTCCAGTCGTCTCTTGTCCGCCCATTCCTTGGATTGGATGAGGTGGATGGAATGGGCTCCCAAATGCCGAACGTAAACTCTTGCGAGAGATATCTCCTCCTCCCTTGATGGGATGCTTCATCGCCAATTGAAGGGGCACAAAAAAGGCCACCAGCAAAGACGTCTGGTGGCTTCGATGTGGGCGGGCATTCCTTGGATTGGATGAGATGGATGGAGTTGGCTCCCAAATGCTGAACGCAAGCTCTTCCGAGAGATATTCCCTTCTCCCTTGATGGGATGCTTCATCGCGTAATTTTTACTCTACCCAGCGTGAAAGCCTGCTTTTGCCCGCTTTCACATGTTTTAACTGCGCCACGATAATGACGCTGATGATGACGAGCAGGAACCACGAGCTGATTTTGCCGAAGCCGACCGGCTGCCATACTTCTTGTTGATCCGGATAGGTCCAAGCGCCCAAAAATGTTGCGATGTTTTCTGCGAGCCATATGAAAAATCCTACGAGCAAGAAGGCAACCGTTAGCGGCATACGGTAAGTCTTTGCGCGAACCGTGAACCAAATCTGGGTTTTCCAAAACACAATCGGTACGAGCGCCATGAGCCACCAGCGAGCATCAGGGATAAAGTGGTGGCTGAAGAAGTTCAAATAGATCGCCGCTCCAAGCGCAGATGCAGGTATCATGCCTGGCCAGCCGGTCATATCCATCTTAAGCTGCCGCCATACTTGGCACATGTAACTCGCCACGCTTGAGTACATAAAACCACTGTACAGCGGGACGCCGAATATCTTGCTATATCCCTGTTCGGGATATGACCATGACCCCATGTGTACTTTATATAGTTCCAGTACCAGTCCAATGATGTGAAACACACAAATAACTTTGATCTCGTCAAGCGTCTCTAATCGGCTGCGGTACATGAAGTACTGCACGGCAATCAGCACCAGCAAAATAAGATCGTATCTGTAGATAAAAGGGACATCAAACCATTTGGTCGCAGCCAGCGTTACGAATATTGCAACGGGAAAAATGCAGCTCATCGCTTGCTCATAACCGAAGTGAAGCCATTGCATTGTGGCTTGAGCAAATGAATATCGCGGTTGTATCTGTTCTTTCATTCCATTTATTTGATTCGATTGCATCTGGTCGCCTCTCCTGTGATCAGACTTTGATATTGACAATATTTTAACCTGTTGTTTATCGTTTATCAATAAATTTATTATGTTTTTCATAAAATATATATCTTTTTAAATAGCCAGACAAGAGCCAAGATATTCCTCTGAATGAACCAAGAGGGTTCTTTGCAACCCTGTCTATGTTGGATGTTTGCACGAACTTTTGTGAAAATAGCCGGTTTGGCCGCACTTTCGTGTACTTTTGCACGAACTTTGGGCATTTTGCGCTTCAGACTCCCGATTTGGTGGTTCTATCGTGCGAAAATGCAATATAGGCGGCAGAAAACGCCATATCTGGCTTTCTGTCCTACAGAAATACACGATAGGCGCCTGATGCTTCCATCTATATCGCATAACCCAATTCATGGTAGACCGGAGATCGAATGGAGGGGACATGCTTCTGCCCATCGTCTAATAAGCTAGAAGAGAGGATAGAGTGTAGGAGGAAGTTTCTCTATGCAGCATCTTAAACTGAACGCATTTCAACTCAAACTTATCGCCATGCTCTTCATGGTGTTCGATCATATACATCAATTTATCCCTGGCATGCCGATGTGGTTGAACTATGTTGGTCGGTTGGTATCCCCGATTTTTTTCTATTTTGTCGTCGAAGGCTTCTTCCATACAAGAAATCGCATGCGATATGCAAGAAGACTGTTCAGCTGGGCGGTAGTCATGTTTTGCGGCTCCCAGTGGCTGACTTGGTGTTTTCCTCAGAGCCCCCCGATTCACAACAATATCTTCTTATCGCTTGCGCTTGCGGTGGTGATGATGATGGGGATGGAATGGGCTAAATGGAATCGTAAGGGGATGTACATTGGTCTACCGTTAGCGGTTGTCGCCATTGCGGTCGCCTTTTTCTATTCCGAAGCCTCGTTATATGGCATAGCGATGACGTTCGTCTTCTATTTCTGCCGAGATCGGAAAGGACTACTGGCACTGGTCTACGGGATTGTAAGCTTGGTGCTGACGATTGGTCTTCGGATGGAGATTAGCTATGAGGCGCTGCTTCTGCACGATGCGCAGTGGATGATGATCTTTGCGATCATCCCGATCTTAATGTATAGCGGGGAACGCGGACCGAATACGAAGTTTGCAAAATATATGTTTTATACGTTTTATCCGGTCCACATTTGGATTCTATTTATTATAGGATATTTTGCTAAACTTAACGGCGCATTAGGTTAGCGATATTGTCTTCACAAGCCTGCTGAAAGGCACGAGGTTCATCCACGAATAGATAGATTTGATGCACAGACTGTTTTTTCCCGAAGAGGCGAAGGATGGTCTGCAGTTGTTTCAGCTCTATTTTCACATTGGGTTCGACGGCTAATGGGGTAAAGGCTGTCTGCTGCTCCGCTTTGGATAGGTTCACCGATTGAACCAGGGATACGGATGCAATCTGTTCGATCTCCACGATTGCACGCATCTGAATGCCATATTGCATTCGGAGGATGCCATCCCCGAGCAGGATTGGATTCAGACACATGGCGAGATAATCTGCAATGAGCAGCAGGATCATATATATGTTGCCGATCGAGAGCAACCAAGCCGCAGGATGCGACCATTGCATGACAAGCAGATGGATTGCGACGCCTTCAATAAGCAGGATTTTTGAGATCATCAGTGTCAAAATGAACCAATTCGACTCTTTGTGGTATCGGAACGACGTCTTGCCCACCTTCTCAAACGGCCGTGATTTCCAGGCCAACAACGTATAATAGAGTATCGAGAGATCATGCAGTAAGAACGAAGTGATCTTCGTATTCGGCAGCGAAGACTGGATGCTGTTCCGTAAGATATCGATCGGATGCGAATGAGCAGTTCGGCTCTGTCGAACATGCGTGACGATGCGATAGAGGATACGTCCCTCGTATGCGACCAGCATCACCTCGAGCGGGATCAATACGTACTCCAGGTGACGCGTCATGCCTTGCTCTATATTAGGAAGAATCAGCCGCAAGGCAACATATCCAAGGATGGAGCAGACCAGAATCGGCGCGAGGGTGTTATTCTGTTTGCGGAAGACGAAGAAGTACAGCAACGCCGGAATAACGAGCATATAATCTAACGTTATCCCGACGTTCATGAGCGGTGTATTGTCGAGATATAGCTGTGACCTGGCCATCGTCAGATCGAATAAGAGGATGAAGGAGCACAATCCAAGAATAAGCCATACATTTCGCGGATACCTTCGAAGCATAGGACGAACCTCCCATTGTTAGAATTTTGATATATCAAATTATAGCATTTTATACCATTTATTTATCTTGTATGTTGTGTGAACGCGCCCGCTAGGCGGGATGAATCGCCAATAATACCCCAGGGTATCCCTGGGGTATTTTCTTGTGCACGCATAAGTAGCCCGCGTGAATATATTATAGAAGTACGTGTTCAAAAAGTCGGCATTTCAGCACCTGTAAGTTTTCGCAGAATACTTGCATCGTAAGCTGCTGAATGTTGCGAGAACCTGAAGGGCCTATGCTTCCGTAGTGAGTTTTTCTTCGAAAAACTTTCAAGGAACGGAGTTTAGGCGAAACCTAAATGAGTACCTGAAATGTTTCCAAAGGAAACATACTTCGTAAGCGTTAACTTTCGAAGGTGAACGCAAGATTGGATGTCGATTATGCTTCTTGAATAACTTCGTGATCAAATGATGCCTTTTTGAACTACCTCTAGAAGTGAGATGTTAGCCCAAGGGAGGAATGTCCATGTCACACTCAGATTTCATCATGGCACAGACGAACCAATTTGGTGCGCATAATTATCATCCGTTGCCCGTTGTGATTGCACGAGCGGAGGGCGTATGGGTAGAGGATCTGGAAGGGCGGCAGTACATGGACATGCTAAGCGCTTATTCCGCTATGAACCATGGTCATCGCCATCCAAAAATCATTCAGGCCTTGAAGGATCAAGCAGATCGCGTTACACTTACGTCCCGCGCATTTTATAGCGAGACCTTGGGAAAGTTTTATGCCAAGCTTGCCGATTATACGGGAAAAGCCATGCTGCTGCCGATGAACACGGGGGCAGAAGCGGTAGAGACTGCGATTAAAGCGGCACGCCGATGGGCCTATAGGCACAAACAGATCCCGGCAGATCAGGCTGAAATCATCGTGTGCAGCGATAACTTCCATGGGCGTACCGTAACGGTAACATCCCTCAGCTCAACGGATTCCTACCGCGAGGGATTTGGTCCGTTTACACCGGGGTTCCGAGTGATTCCATTCGGTGATCTGGAGGCGCTGGAAACTGCGATCACTCCACATACTGCCGCCTTCCTGATCGAGCCGATTCAAGGGGAGGCGGGTATTCTTATGCCTCCTGCAGGGTATTTGAAGCAAGCGTACGCATGTTGTCGGCGGCATCGCGTCTTATTCATCGCAGATGAGATTCAGACCGGATTCGGCCGTACAGGACGCAAATTCGCGTGTGATTGGGAAGATGTCGTCCCGGATGTCTATATTGTAGGCAAGGCGCTAGGCGGAGGCGTCATGCCGATCTCGGCCGTTGCAGCGAGTGAGGAGATTCTTGGCGTCTTCGAACCTGGTTCGCATGGCTCTACCTTTGGCGGCAATCCACTTGCTTGTGCAGTCGCCATCGCCGCGCTGGACGTCCTCGAGGAAGAGCATCTTGTGGAACGGTCAGAGACGTTAGGAGCGTATTTCATGCAGAAGCTCTCCACGATCCAGTCGCCGCAAATCCACCAGATCCGAGGTCGAGGCTTATTCATTGGAATGGAATTAATGGTCCCCGCAAGACCTTATTGCGAAGCGCTCATGCGATTAGGCGTCCTCTGCAAAGAGACGCATGAACGGACCATCCGATTCGCGCCGCCGCTCATCATAACCGAAGAGCAGCTGGACTGGGCTTTTCTAAGAATTGTGCAGGTGATGGAGACGTTGGCCTAATGGCAGAGGAGGTTCCGAGTATGGCGATTCCAAAGGTAACAATCATTCGTGTGCCGTTCGGGCTAGGCGCAGGTCGCCCGGGAGCGGAATATGGTCCGGAAGCGATCTTGCAAGCAGGGCTAGTGGAGCGGCTCGAGCAGGATGGTATCGAAGTCGTGGAGGTAAGTGATATCACCCCGCCCCCTGTCTTGACAGCGGTGGTGGATCCGAAGGCAAGATACCTTCCGGAGGTGATGGATGTGTGCGGAAGACTGGCGGTGCGCGTTGCGCAGTCGTTAGCCGATGGGACATTCCCATTGATCCTGGGTGGCGATCATAGCATTGCAGCGGGCAGTATTGCAGGCGCAACTCGGATAAACCCGAAGCTTGGGGTTATTTGGTTCGATGCGCATACGGATCTGAACACGGTTCAGACGAGTCCTTCGGGGAATGTGCACGGGATGTCTCTTGCGGCCTCGCTGGGCTGGACGGATTGGCGGATTGAAGATGCAGCGGGCCAATATACCCCGGTACAACCATCGAATGTCGTGTTTGTCGGGGCACGGGACTTAGATCCTGGGGAGAAGGACTTTATTCGCAAGCAAGGCATTGCGTGTTTTACGATGCATGAGATCGATCGCATGGGCATGGAGGCCGTGATGCTTCAGGCGATTCGGATCGCGAGTCATGGGACGGATGGCGTGCATTTAAGCTTCGATATCGATAGTGTAGACCCAAGAGAGGCTCCAGGAACCGGGACGCCTGTACGTGGGGGAGTCAGCTATCGCGAAGCCCATTTAGCGCTTGAATTGCTATCGGAAGCAGGATGCGTCACATCCGCCGATTTCGTTGAAGTGAATCCGACATTAGACATAAACCAGCAAACTTCGACATTAGTGATGGAATTGATTTGTTCTTTGTTCGGAGAACGAATTCTCTAGCCCCACCTGGAGGTAGAGGATGGTTCGGTCTGGGAATATAGACGCATTAAAAGGATCTTTTGGGATTATTCGACAAATTTCTTGCGGTCTCCGCAATTTAATCTTGCGCGGTTTGCGGTCTGTTCCGCAAAAAAAATTAGGGTATTTCTCAAATAGTTTTCGGTGCAGAAGTCCTATATTTTTCTTATGCTTATAGTAGTGAAAAGATAAGCACCGAGCATAGAGGAAGAAGGGGCAATCATGAGAAAAGAGAATGTTTATCGGTTTATTATTGGACAGCGGCGTACGGGATTACATCAAGAACCGGCAATTCGAATTAAACATCCGGCAAGCGACCTATCTGTCCCGCGTGAATTCTGGAATCAAGTTCGCGTGCGCTCGGATATTGCGTCTGCGAAAGCAGCGAGCGAAACCGATCAAGCAGAAGTGAATGTTGTCTATATCCCGCAAGGAATCACAGGATCTTCCACATATATTCTTCATAGCCAAGGGGTAGGGGTTATTATTGACCCTGGTTCACGTTTTAAGAAAATTTGGTCGGTCGTTGAACGGCTTGGGATTGAGATCAAATATATCGTAGTTACGCAAGCGCATGCCGATCATATGATTGCGCTAGAAGAGCTGAAGAAGGCGACAGGCGCACAGGTTGCTATGCATGAATACGACAAATGGGCGGTCTCGAAGCAAATCTATCGCGATAACTTCTTAATGGAATACCGTCAGTCGTATGCAGATATCGATATCGGGTTGCAAGATAGCGATCTGCTGGAATTCGGAGGCAAGAAGCTTGAAGTGATTCATATCGCAGGGCAGACACATGGCAGTATTTGCGTGAATTGCGATGGTTATGTTTTCTCCGGGCGATTGATGTTTCAAGTGCTGGAGGAAGGGCGCGGCGGGCTGGATGTCCGTTCGAACGATGCGCAAGCCTACCGCAAGGTCATTCACCGCATGAATAAGAGCTTTATGGCATATGCGGCGCAAGGCAAACCTGTTTTTGTCGAATATGCAGGGCATAAATGATTGATGATCTGGAATTGCTCTAGCCTAATTGTGACTTACACGATAGAATGAGGTTAATCATATTCGAGGTTAGGGGCTCTCTTTGTGGACAGATTGCATGTGGAATCAGCGATGTTGAAGGTTATCCATCGCCATGTTACACCGCCCGTACTACGGGATTTGATGGAATCTTATGTTGCATATAAAATGACGGAATCCACCGTATTTGGGGAACTGGCATTGTTGCATTACAGCATGTTCGGAGGCGTCTCGGAGGAGCGTTATGCAGGGGCGGCCGCGATTGAGTTACTTGTACTAGCGTTAGATATCTTCGATGATCTCCAAGATCAAGACAACGATCGTGTACCTTGGATGAAGCACAATCAGGCGCAATCCATGAACGCAGCGATCGGATTTCTGGCACTAAGCACGAAAGCCATTATGGATACGAATTTCGACAATAATCGCAAGTCTATCGCAGTCGAATTGCTTCAGCATCGATTGAATCAATCTGTCGGAGGACAATACATCGATGTCGACAACGGCATTACCGTGGAAGATGAATGTCTTGCAATGATTCGGGCAAAATCGGGGGCTCTGGTGGCTTGCGCTTGTCAATTAGGGTGCGTGCTAGCGACAGGAGCCTTGAACGATGATGTCGGGTCTTATGGAGAGTTGTTAGGCATGTCCGCACAGCTTCGCAATGATATGGAAGGCATTTTGCGCTGGGATACAAGGAATGATCTCATTCATCGGAAGCGGACGCTGCCTGTACTTTATTTGCTGGATGATTCATCGCCGGAGCTTCAGGTTCTTCGCGATTATTATGCTGGACAAGCAACTGTCGACCAGATATACGCGAACAAACATGTCATTATGGACCAAATCGAGCGCGGAGGTTGCATCCCGTATACTCAGGTACATATCCAATTTCTTAAGCAAGAATGTCATGCTTATATCGCAGGTCTATCCATTGATCTTCATTGGAAGCAAAAATTGGAAAATTTTATATAAAACTACCAATTCCGCAAATACCGCAATCGATATTGCGGAAAACCGCAAGTATGTTTGCGAGCTCAAATGAAGTCGATGATGGTATAGTAAAAATGTAATGAAAAAATAGTCGAAAAGGTGGAGTTGTAAATGGTTAAGCAAATGATCAACTACCTCACGAATAACCCGCAAGTATCACAATTAGTTATGAATGGACAAGCCAGCCTTGTAGGTGTTACACCAGCGCAGCAAAAGACAATTGTCGACACGATGACTGGCGGCAAATGGACTGAAGTCGAAGGTGTAAGAAGAAGCTACTGGTTCTTTGGGTAAAAAACTTCTTTGATTGGAGCAAAAGATGGGTTACGTTAGGAAAAATCGAATGTTCTTCGTCCTGATCACAGCAACCTTACTCGTCATGTATTTTCTGTACACGGATTTGAGAGTTGCGTATATCGGCTTGGAAGTGAGAAAAACAAATGACAGCCAATGGGTCATACGCAATGTTGAACCAAACGGCCAAGCCTATAATTTGGGGATCCGACAGGGTGACCGTGTCATTTCGATCGATCATGCGGATGTCGAGTTTTACCCTAACGTAGGATTATTGTCTTCCATTGATTCCATTGAGACGGAGCGTGATGGAAAAGTCACACGGTATCGGTTCGATCATAAATTGAGTCAGCCTGTATCCATGGAGCAGACCATCTTACCCATCTGTTTGTATATTGTATTACTCTTTCTATCGATATTCCTAATGTTTAAGAAAAGAGAGGATGCTGCGGCACATCTGCTGATCCTCTTTTTTCTCGCTGTATCGATAAGTTACGTCAGTGCGGGAGCGTCCGCGCGCAAAGACTATATCGGTATGCTAACGTTATGGATAACAATCTTGCAAATCCCGGTTATTTTTCTTCATTTCCTATATCGGTATTTTAACCAGAGAGATCTGGAGATTGTGAAATTCCATGTCATCGTAAGTATGTATGGCATTAACGCATTGATTCTTGCTATGAACAGTCTAATTGTATTTACGAGTTTCGGACAATACTTCTTCAATGGACTCGCAATGCAAATATTACTAATTTCGTTCACCCTAGAGACAGTCATCAGCATCCTTATTCTTATAATGAGCTATCGCAAATATCGTAATACAACGTATCGACCATTGTTCAAATTTATGCTGTTCGGCAATTTTATGTCTTTTTTCCCTTTTGTGTTCTTGTATGCGCTCCCGTGGATTTTAATTCATCGGGAAATTATATCAGCGAATACGGCTGCGATCTTCCTTTTTTTATTACCGATTATTTATGTATATTTGATGGCAGCCAATCATTTGCTTGATATTGAGTTTGTACTTGATCGTTTGCGTTATTATTGTCTGCTAGCTGTTATTCCAACTTCGTTCATTCTCATCGGAGTTTATTTTTTGGTCAGGCAGCGTGAGGATGTATTCATCAAATGGGCTCAGATGTTTTTATTTATATATGTTGGTGTCATTTTATTTCTATATGTCAAAGATATGCTCGATTTCAGGTTCCGGAAGAAACTGTTTATCGGCACTTATAATTTTCAATCGAGTCTGGATCGATTCTCTAGTCAGATTAGCAAGATGATGAAGGTGCCTGATCTGGAGGAGAGGCTACTTCGAGAAGTGTTAGACGTACTTCCTGTCAAGTCAGCTGCGCTGCTTGAGATGAAGAATGATGAAGGGCAGATTGTCTTCATCCGTTCACAGGGTGGTGTTCTACCGAAACAGGAAGCACTTCTGATTGAAGAATTACAAGGCAAGATTCACGACTATGCGGTCGGTGATTGCATTAAGATTGATTCGGGCCTCTGTTGTGTCATAGGCAAGCATCAGAAAGGGCACAACCTGTTATGGATATGCAGTAAAGAGAATCGCGTGCAGTTTAATCGTGATGAATTGGTGTGGTTACAGACGATTTCCAATTACGTCAGCATGGTATACGAGAATTTACAACTAATTGAAGGAGTCATTATGGACTTAGAACTGCGTTCACACGGGAAGGCTCCTGCATGGGTGCTCCGTATGCTATTTCAATTGACAGAGAAAGAGAGACGTCGACTTGCTGCAGATCTGCATGATTCTGCGCTTCAGGATCAATTGCTCTGGTACCGCAAGCTTGAGATGATTCTGGAAGAGACGGATCTCACGACGGAGGTCAAGGAACGTCTTACTCAGATTAAAGAAGGGCTTCTAGATGTCGTACATCAGATTCGTGAGACATGCAATGAGCTGCGCCCTCCGTTCCTGAAGGAAATGGGCATTGTCGAAGCAATCGAGAATCTTTGCAACTACGCGCAATTCCATTCGAATTATTCGGTTGATTTTAACTATGATGGATTTAACCTAGAACTTGATGATGAGTACGTGCTGACCATCTATCGGATTACGCAAGAATTAATGCGGAATACGACCAAGCATGCCAAAGCGTCACATGTCGAAATCTTACTGCGACAGAACCATGAACATATCGCGTATGTCTATCGAGACAATGGGGTTGGGATGGATATGGTGCAATTGCAGTCTTCCTTCAGTCATATGGGGCTATCCGGGATTCGTGAACGGGTATCTGGGTTCGAAGGGGAGACCATGTTCCATTCTGCCGTAGGCGAAGGATTCGAGGTCATTATTACGCTGCCTTATCAGACTGAGCCGAGCAGCCAGTACGCCATAGCGAGGGGGGTCGTAAATGATTGAAATCTTGTTAGTGGATGACCATCCATCGGTTGGAGAAGGCACGAAGATTATGATTGAGAAGGAACCGGATATGAATGTCACGGTTGTCTTCTCAGGACTTGAAGCACTGCAGCTTATTCGAGAAAATAAATACGATATTATGTTGTTCGACCTCAATATGCCGGGGATTAGCGGACTTGAGCTGACACGTAGAGTGATGTCCATCAATTCGGGGTTCACGGTCTTGATCTATTCTGGCTATGATATTAGTGCGCACTATAACATACTCATTGAATCAGGCGTAGCAGGGTTCATTAGCAAGACATCGTCGCGTGAGCAGCTGATTGCAGCAATTCGATGCGCGCTGCGGGGAGAAGCTGTTATTCCAATATCGCTGCTCAAGCAGCTGCGGCGTAATGATATTCGTTCTGGAACGGGCCTTAGTCAGAAGGTTGAAGATGTCTCCATCAATGAGAAGGAACAAGAGATTCTGCAGGAAGTTGCTAACGGATTAAGTAATAAAGAGATCGCGGGATTGCTCATCATGAGCCAACGGACGGTCGAATATAACTTAACACGGATATTTGAGAAATTAAATGTCCGATCAAGGTCCGAAGCGATCATTGTCGCGAAACGGCTCGGATTGATTCATATTCAGGAGTTCATGTAGTCTACTTACATTGACTAGTGAAAGAGACGGGGGATATGATGATTTGTTTTGAGGAAGAACGATGAGAGTGATTGGGAGCGTGAGCGTACGGGCTTTCATGGAACAAATCCGTACTCGATTCTATTTTTTTTCAACGTTCTTCATTTGTCTATTCGTCATTGGGTTATGTTACGCGGCCGACGGCCAATCCTTAGCCATCCTTCCGATTTCCAAAGGGGAAGTATATCTGCCGATCTATATTCTACTCGGCATATTATTTACCACGATCGTAGGGTGCGGGACGGCGGCGGGGAAATCCATCTATCGTGATCGCGAGATGTACAAGATTAAAACTCATGGGCGATATAAAGATTTTGCCCTGGTGTTTATAGGGAAAATTATCGGAGTTGGTACCGCAGGCATGATGCAATTGCTGATCATTGTCATGTTATCCATCATGTTATTGGATTATTGGCAGTTACAGGCGGTTATGCTGAATTCGCAACTATGGCTGGATCTCCGTCATTTGACGCCATCCTTATTCGCGTATACGGTGCTATTTTTCGTTCTTGGCTATGCGCAGTATGTTGGGTTGTACGTTACGATCGGTTCGGTGAAGAATAAGAATGTTATGATACTATTGATGTTGTTCGTAACTGCTCTTTTTATCGCCATGATTACAGCCTGCTTCTATATTCCTGATGTAGCGCATGAGATGCTGCTTAAGGTCGGATCGATGTTCCCTTACTCTGCGCCATTCTTTATGATTATTCGCCTGAGTTCGGAGGATCTGACTTGGTTTCAATTCATGATGCCGATAATCATTATGATCGGGGCGATATGGATAAGCAATTGGCTCACAATTCGTTACTATGTCGTCGTGATTCGCAAAATGAAGAAGCCGGTTTCCCTAAAATAGGGATCGGCTTCTTTTCTTATTTCATAGGTTAAGAGGATATTTTGGTGCGAGGATAGACATTTGTCCAGGTTTCAGCCATACTGATACACAGAAAATGATCAACGGAGTTGTACGAATGCATCCACTCGCTAAATTAATCGCTGTTCTTTGTACGACAATTCTCGTACTTACGTATTCGACTGCCTTGATCCAAGGCGTTATTTTCATCATGGTTGTAGCTGTCGGTTTAACGCTCGGGAAGCATGTGAGGCATGTATTTGGCAAGATGGCGCGATATATGCTGGTATTCGCTATTCCTTTCTTTTTTATCCAATGGATTTGGTTGCCTGGAAGCACGGTCTGGTTCTCATGGGGACCACTGCAGGTAACCTATGAAGCACTAGACTATGCTGGGGCGGTTACGTTGCGCCTGATGACGTTATTCCTGACTTCAGCTATGTTCATGGTGACAACGGAACCCCGAGATGTCGTCCTGATGCTGACGAAGCAACTGCGCGTGCCATACCGTTTTGCCTATGCCGTGTCGCTCGCGCTTCGTTTCCTACCAGTACTTTCCGAAGAAGCGGAGACCATTCGCACGACCCATCAGATCCGTGGGATGAAGCCTCCTAGAGGCTTGCGAGAACATGCACAGGCTTGGAAGCGATTCTCGATCGCGATTTTCACTAATTCGGTTCGACGTATGCAGATGACGGCAAGTGCGATGGACACCAAAGGATTCGGTGCTTACGCGGAACGGACGTATTGGCGCGAGAACCCGATATCTCATTTTTCATATGTGGTCATGGGGGTGTGTGTGACCGTAACGGCGTTTTGTTTATCCTGGCTCTAATGCAATTGATCTTATTCAATATGAAGTAAAGGATGGTACATATATGTCTACAAAGGCAACGAAGCTCCAACGATTTACAACGATAGAAATTGTATTGATGGCGATATTAGCCATGGCAAATGCGGTATTAACGGTATTCCTATCTTCGGTTAATCAATTCTTAACGACGCTTGGCGGACCGATCGCAACCTCTACCATTGTTGGGATTTATATGATTTATGGTGTGCTTGCAATGTATATCATTCGTAAGCCGGGAACCGCGTTCATCACCTATATGTTGGGCGCGACAGTTCAGACGTTACTTGGGAATTCTTATGGCATGGCTGCATCGGTTGTCGCTGCGCTCTGTTACGCACTGGCTGTTGAATTAATCTGTCTATTATTTCGTTACAAACGGTGGAGTGTTGGCGTGATGATGCTCATTGGCTTCTGTGCCGTGCCGTTATGGTTTATTTTCGCTGCGAATATGTTCGGTTATCTGAAATGGGGCTGGTCGCAGCTGACGATTGCACTCATCGTGCGGTGCATCAGCGGGGTCATGCTGTGCGGATGGCTTAGTAAAATGATCGG
This sequence comes from Paenibacillus guangzhouensis, assembly GCF_009363075.1. Classification (NCBI taxonomy): domain Bacteria; kingdom Bacillati; phylum Bacillota; class Bacilli; order Caryophanales; family Paenibacillaceae; genus Paenibacillus; species Paenibacillus guangzhouensis. The sequence goes on from NZ_CP045293.1 coordinate 6,199,623, forward strand.
AGATGCGATGAAGCGTACGGGTCTGCTCCGAACCTTCCATATCGGAAGAGATGCGAAATGACAAGAGAGCAAGTGTTGATCGCATGTGATCAGGTGACATATACCTATGATGGCGAGGCGTGCCCTGCCGTCCGTGAGGTGTCTCTGACGATCCGACAAGGTGATTTCGTGACGATCTATGGGCCGAATGGCAGTGGGAAATCAACCTTATGCCAGATGATGAATGGACTAATTCCAGGACAGCTGGGTGGAGAGTTGCATGGGAAAATAACCGTGCAGGATTATGAATTGCAAGGCGATCCGGCAGAAGTCCACCAATTATCGCCCCAGATCGGCTTCGTCTTTCAGGACCCGGATGCGCAATTAGTTGTGGGGCGGGTTGAGGATGAGCTTGCGTTTGCCCCAGAAAATTTGCGCGTAGCACGCGGAGAAATCATCCGTCGATTGGAAGAAACGCTTCGTCAGGTTGCGATGGAGGATTATCGAGAACGTCATGTGCACCAGCTCTCCGGTGGGCAGAAGCAGAGGATTGCGATCGCAGCTGTACTAACGATGAAGACGCCTGTTCTGATCTTAGACGATGTTACGTCGAGTCTGGACGCTGAAGGCAAGCAATCCGTCTTCGAACTGCTCAATGCATTACATGAACAGGGAGTCACTTGTATTGTGACCGCATCGCGAATCGATGCGATTCCGCGCGCTACCAACAGACTTATCACGATGGAATCGGGAGAGATCCTGTCGGATGTACCCGTCACGGATAAGGAGCAATTGCCCGTAATCGCACCATCGTTAGAAGCTATGCAGACAGGTCTACCGAAGCGGCGAATTGGAATGGAGCCTATGATTGAGATTCGTGAACTAACGTATCGCTATCCGAATGGCTATCTGGGGCTGAAGCCTTGCTCATTCGATGTATTCCCTGGAGAAATTACGGCGGTCACAGGGCCGAACGGATGTGGGAAGTCGACTCTTACGAAATTGCTCATGGGGTTGCTGCCGGCAGGGAAGGGTACGATTCGGATGCAGGGTGAGGATATAACCAAATCTTCCATTTACGATCGTGCGAAGTGGCTCAGCTATGTGCATCAGCAGCCTGAACACCAGTTTATTGCGAACACGGTAATGGAAGAGTGCATTTACAGTTTGCGCGCGAAGCAAGAGAACGGGCGAGACGAAGGATGGAGCCGGAGCGTGCTGGAGGAGCAGGGCAGCCGGATGCTGGATCGCATAGGCTTGTACGAGAAGCGGGATCGTCATCCATTTCAGTTGAGCCAAGGCGAGAAGAGACTATTAAGCGTTGCATCCATGTGGTTGACGAATCCGAAGCTGCTCATTCTGGACGAACCGACAAGCGGCCAGGATCAAGCCAATACGAGGCGAATCTTCGAATGCTGTACGGAGATGGCAGAGCAAGGGGTGTCGATTCTCGTCGTCACGCATGATCAACAGTGGATCGAATCATGGGTCCATCGAACGATACAACTCTATAATTCTGCTGTAAAAAAGTGAAAAATATAGGAATTTATCATCAAGGAAGTAGGAAAAACGAATTATTTGTCGAACCTATTAAAAGTAGGTTTTTCCATAATTTTGCTATAGAGGGTGTTCGATCTGTCTCGCAAGCTGAATCCACTTTCTACCTATCGCGCATTGATTGCACTTGTCTGTTGTATCGGATTAGCGCTGCTCGGGACGCAATGGGTTATTGATTTTTCTTATGGCGCACGGATTTTTTTCTGCAGCGCTTTTCTATTTGTGATTTTGTACTTGTTCGGACCTTACTGGGCGAGCGCGTCTGCGATTGTCGTGAGCATAGTCTCCTATTTTGTGCTGGAGAGTTCGATCTATGTGCTCTTGTTCTGTGTTGAGGTGATCGTGGTCAGCGCCGTCTTCTCACGGAAGAAGCGATTTCTATTCATATGGGATGGACTGTTCTGGCTCTTCCTCGGGGCGCCGTTAGCGGGTTTTATCTATTACTTGCAGATGGGTAGCTATGCCTCCGAGATGTATTTGCAAGTATTTATGATTGCGATGAGCGGTTTATTGAACGGATTGTTAGGGGATGTCATGATCACCTATTTGCCGTGGAGACGGTTATTCCCGAAGCTGAAGAAGCGCACCATTTATTTGAATCAGCTGCTCACGCATCTCTCAATCGCGGCAGTGATCGGACCTTTTATCTTAAATATGTATATGGACAGCTTTCAAATTCGAAATCGGGTCGAACATGACTCCAGGTTACTAGTACAGACGCAGACACAGCATATGCTAAATGAGATTGAGCGTCTTCAGCAAGAAGCGAGGGCGAAGCGTACGACCCTTCAAAAAACAATTCTGGCTGGCGGTCTCTTGCAAGAACTGGTCAATAAGTCAGCGAATGGCCCGATCTCCATTGGACTATTCTACTCGAACGGGCAGCTTGCTGGTTCAACGGACGGCAATACATTCCTGCAGCATTATAATCGCATGAAAGCTGAAGAGATGACCCCCATTACATCGGAGGCCTCGATTGAAGAGCTAGGCACGGTTAGCACGCAATTGAAAACGAAGAGCTCCTTCTATCGATGGATCCCGGTCAATACGCATTACAGCTATGAGACGTGGCGATGGAATCATGGCTATTACGTATTATTAACGGAACTGCCTGACTTGAATCCGAGCAAGGTTGTTGCGTACATCCCGATATCTTATTATCAGCAGGGTACGATTCTAGCCTATACCAACAAATTTATTGTCATGTTCACATTCTGCTTGGTTGCAGCGGTTGTCTCGTTGTTCTTCAATTCTTATCTCATGCTATCGCTTAACCAGTTGATGAAGATGACGACGGATTTGCCGGAGAAATTGAAGCGTCAGCAGGTATTTGCGTGGCCCCGAACGGCGATTCATGAGATAGGCTCCCTGGTGACGAATTTCCGGACCATGTCGGAACGTGTGGTCGAGATGTTCCATGAGATGCAGCATATGAATGCACAGTTGATCGAGCAGACCGAGATGCTCGCCAAATCAGAGGAACGATTAGAACAGCTCGCGTATTATGATTCTTTGACGGGATTGCCGAACCGGTATCAATTCACGGTATATCTGGAGCAGGCGATTGCCCATGCTTCGCAGCATGGAGGGGATCTTGCTGTGATGTTCATTGACCTTGACCGATTTAAACATGTGAACGATACACTTGGTCATGATGTTGGTGATCTATTGATTGCAGAGGTGTCCAGACGATTGGGCAGCATCTTTAATGATCGGACGCAGCGGTCTAGCTGTGCAAGACTTGGTGGGGATGAATTCGTTGTCATTCTGCAAGACGTGAAGCGGAGTGAAATTGATCATTATGCCGAAGTGATCATCGAGAAGATATCGAAGGCTTTCTGCATTCAATCGCATGAATTGTTCGTCGCAGCAAGTATCGGAATCAGTCTATATCCGCGGGACGGAGACAATCTGACATCCATGCTGAAGAACGCCGATACGGCGATGTATGTTGCGAAGGACAATGGTGGCTCTTGCTATCAATATTACCATGAGATTTCGACAGCGCATATTTCAGAGCGAATGATGCTCGAGAATCAATTGCGCAAAGCGCAGGAACGCGGTGAGCTGCTCCTACATTATCAGCCATTGCTCAATGATCGTGGTCATGTGATTGCTGCAGAGGCGTTGATTCGCTGGAATCATCCAGTCCACGGTTTTGTTCCGCCGTCACAGTTCATCCCATTGGCAGAGGAGACCGGACTTATTATTCCGATTGGGGAGTGGGTCCTTCGGACTGCCTGCCTGCAGCATTCGGCGTGGATAGGAGAAGGGCTGTCGAGCATCCAGATGAGTGTAAATGTATCCTTGCGGCAATTTTCTAAAGATGATTTCGTTGCATCCGTAGATCGTATCTTAGCGGAGACGGGCTTTGATCCACGATATTTAATCTTAGAGATTACGGAAGGGTACGTTCATCATGATATGGAACATGCCATAGACGTGCTAAGACAACTCAAAGAACGCGGAATCCAGATCGCGATTGATGATTTTGGTACCGGATATTCTTCGCTTAGCCGACTGCGGAATTTACCCATTCATATGATCAAATTGGATCAATCGTTCGTAAGGCACTTACCGTCGGATCAGGTGAATGCTTCCATTGTGAGAACAGTGATCGAGCTTGGTCATAGTCTAGAGGTGGCCGTAACTGCGGAGGGGATTGAGACGGAAGAGGAGCTGGCATTTTTACGAGACAGTGGGTGTGATAAATTTCAGGGCTATCTGTTCAGTAAGCCGATTGAAGCGAATGTATTTGCATCCATTTTTACAGCTGCGTATACAGGAAGAACCTAACCCATTGGGCTAGGTTCTTTTCATTTTAGCTGGCGTGATGCGATCTGCGGTCATACCTAGCTTTTTGAGCAGGCGCATAGCAAGGACCTTTTCTTCTTCGGTTAGACCACTAACGGCTGAAGCGATTGCACGGGTATGTTCAGGATATACCTTGTCCATCACGGCTCTGCCTTCTTCCGTGAGTTCCGTATTGATGACGCGGCGGTCTTTGGAGCAATGCTTGCGCCGCAAGAGGCCTGTCTGCTCGAGTTTATCAATGACATAGGTTACGTTACCGCTCTGAAGAAGCAGCTTAGAACCAATTTGTTGAACGGGTTGTGATCCTTTCAAATACAGCACTTCTAATACAGCGAATGCAGTAGGGTTGAACCCTTGCGCCTTACTGCTTAGATTGAAATGTTCGGACACGCTTTTGAACGCTTTGGAGAAAACGTGGAATAATTGGACGGATGGATCTAACCGTCTTTCTTCAAGTTCCTGCAATCTCTACACCACCTTTATACGATCGGTTATGCGATTATCTTACGTGATGAATAAGTTAAATTTAAATAACTTTTATCACATCAACTGAATCTTGAAATATTTACATATCAATATTATCGCTGAAGGAGCGCGTGAGCGCGAGGTAATCCATCACATGGCAAATCCCGCGATGAATTCTTCATCACTTGATAGGAGACATGAATCTTTCGTGAGGAGGGTATAGTAACAGTTAGGATATGATCTTGATGAGAAGGGAGTGATTGAATGCAACATTCAGCGATTTCGTTTCAATTCCGAGATTCACACAGCGCGAGGTTAGCCTTTGATACGATGCAAGAGCTAGGGTACGAACCGAGAATCGATAATGCTGTAGGGACGCAGTTACATATTCATGTGGAACATGCTGACTTAACATCGGCGCTGGAGATTGCGCAGGCCTATGGCGGCGAGCTGCAAGCGCAAGCTGAAATGACGGAAATGGCTGTTCATGACGAAGCCTACGGCTTGGATCACCTTATTCCTGTACCCGCCCATGTGGTGAACGAGGATTGGGTAGATGGCTACGCGGATCGCGAGGCATTTCGTGATGCCGATCAATATAACAATCTAGATCTGCGTGATGAAGATCATTTGGCTTGGGTTGATGAGACAACGGATCATTTCTCAGGAGAAGTGAAGGCATAGGATCTGCAGGTTCATGGAGAAAAGGTGGCGAATCACGATGATTCAGCCACCTTTTTGCATCGTGGGCCTCTATGTCTGATTGCAGAATTGCGCTGCGCTCATGCCCGCCGTGTATCCGGTTGTAAATGCTGCTGTAATGTTATAGCCTCCCGTATAACCGTGAATATCCATGACTTCACCGCAGAAGAAGAGGCCTGCCGCTAGCTTGGACATCATAGTCTTCGGATCGATTTCCTTCAGATGTATACCCCCGCCGGTGACGAACGCTTCCTCGATGGAGAGCGTCCCGTTCGCCTGCATCGGGAATTCCTTCATCAGATTCGCAAGCATAAGCCAAGGCTGCTTCGGAATATTGTCGAAAGTTGTATCTTCTTGAAGCCCGGCAAGCTTCAGGAACAAAGGTATCATCCGTTCAGGCAGAAGCGGCTTAAGCACATTCTTGATCGCTTTCTTCGGATCCTGCCGAGCGAGATTCATGGATGCGTGATAGAGCTCATCGACGGATTTATCGGGAAATAAATCGACGGTCACACGAATCAAACGGGTATCGAATTTTTTCTGTGCTTTGACGACAAATTGACTTGCGCGAAGGGCTGCGGGTCCCGATATGCCAAAGTGGGTGAAGAGCATATCCCCTTCATGTTCAATGATCTTCTTGCCTTTCGGGTTCCATACCGAGAGTGTAATATTGCGAAGCGACAAGCCTTGAAGCTCCTTACTGCGAATGAACGGCTCTTGCACCGTAATCGGAACTTCTGTCGGAAATAATTCTGTGATCGTATGTCCTGCCTCCATCGCCCATGGATAGCCGTCACCTGTCGAACCTGTCTGGGGAACGGACTTGCCACCCGTTGCGATAATTACGGTGCGGCTGCTCACGGTCTCCCCTGAGCGCAACCGTACGCCGACTGGGACATTGTCGCGATATTGCACTTTGTCGACAGGACGGTTCGTGCGCATTTCGACGCCGAGCTTCCGTGCTTTGCTGATTAAGGCGTCCACGACCGTCTTGGCTTTATCGGATACAGGGAACATACGCCCGCGATCCTCTTCTTTGAGTGCAATCCCTAGATTCTCGAAAAATCGAATAATGTCTTTATTGCTGAAATGGGCGAATGCACTGTGCAGGAACCGGCCATTTCCCGGAATATATTGAATCAGCTCATCGATTTCCTTGGCGTTAGTGACATTGCAGCGCCCGCCGCCTGATATGCCCAGCTTCCGTCCGAGCTTGTCCCCTTTATCGATCAATAGCACCGAAGCGCCGTGCTCCGCAGCCGCGATGCTGGCCATGAGCCCCGAAGGCCCTCCGCCGATGACGATGACGTCATATTTCATGATGATGTTCTCCTTTAGTTCATTTTCCTGACTCTATTGTAACGTGTTTCGTTCTTGTTTAAAATTCCGAACTCTAAAACGCGTATATTGTAAAATCTTGTATCTTGTGATTTAATTCTTGTAATTATATATTCTTGAGGCCGGTGATCGTTTCTGTGATTTTTACGCCAATTAAAGAAACCTTCTTACAAGAACTCATTGCATTGTTACCTGCATTTATGCTTCAAATATGGACAATGAAACCCAAAGTATCCGGTCTGCTTAGTAATTTCAGAATTTTATTCGCCTTCTTCAGTATGATCGCCTTTCTATTATCTATGGCATTCTCTTATTGTACGCCAGATGAATTCTACTATGATTTTCGCATGGTTCCACTCCTAATTGGTATTTTGTATACCGGGTTTCGATCGAGTATCGTACTGGTCGCAATTTATATTGGAGCACATTTTCTTTTTTTTGATCAAAATGAAATGTGGAATCTTCCGAGTGATGTAGGGCTCTATCTCATTCCTCTTGCCATGTATTTCATCCCAAAGTTTCGAGCAGGAGATGCCTCGAAGCGTATTCGTATTGCCACTTATATCGTTGTCGCTGGCATGGTTCTCTCTTATATTGTTTATATCGTTAGAGTTCGCAGCATGATGGTGCAATTAGATTTCTCCAAAGTGCTGTATGAAGTGCTGTTCAGCGGGATTTGTATGCTTACAGCCTATTTATTGCTATTTTTCATAGAAAGTATTCTCGAGAAGATGACATTGCAAGAGCAGCTCCACCAAGTATCAGGACAATATCACCAAGAGGCGCAGAAAATGAAGCAGCTAATCGACGCTACTCCGCTCGGCGTGATGTCGGTAGACAAGATGGGGAATGTGACGGCGATTAATGATATGATGCTGCGATTATTCCAGGTACAAGGGCAAGTGAGAAGCGAGGATTTGATCGGAAAACCGTTCAATTACTTGCGAAAGCGCTATGGTATGGAGTATCCGGATATTCAATTGGCACGTTCCTTGCAAGGCGAGAAGACCAATGCGGAAGTCCTCCAATATAACGAGAAAATCCTCATCTCGACCATCTCGAGCATTCGCAATCCGAAGACGGATGAAGTCGTAGGCGCAGTAGGGATGGCGCACGATGTAACAGAACTGCAGATGCTGCGCACGGAGATTGGTAATCTGGAGCGGCTCAGCCTCGTCGGGCAGATGGCTGCGAGTATTACCCACGAGATTCGGAATCCGATGGCTGTTGTGCGCGGGTTCGTTCAGTTGATGCGCGAGAAGAGCGATCAATCGCTGCATGATTATTATCGAATCGTGCTCGAGGAATTGGATCGCGCGAATATGATTATTAATGACTTCCTCTCCTTGGCGCAGAATCGCATTGTGGAGACGGAAGAGAGTCATCTGCATGATATTGTAAACGATTTAAGTCCGCTGCTGTGGGCAGATGCGAACTTGCGGGGACTTGGCATCGAAATGCGTTTTGCTTCGGATGTCCCGCATCTGCACCTGAATGAGAAGGAGATTAAGCAGCTTATATTGAATCTGGTACGTAACGGAATGGAAGCGATGAACGGCAAGGGGACGTTAACGATTGAGACGAAGCGGGTGAAAAATACGGTTCAGCTCATCGTTCAAGATACCGGGGAAGGGATTCCACAGGATACGCTGGATAAAATGTTCGAACCGTTCTATACGACGAAATCCAAGGGAACAGGCCTTGGACTGCCGTTATGCCTGAGTATCGTTGAGCGGCACAAAGGTAAAATCGCGGTTGAATCTGTGCAGGGGGAAGGAACGACGTTCGTCGTATCCTTCCAGGCAGATGTAGCATAACCAGTATAACAAGAGATTGGGGGAAAACATCGAAGATGAATTATGCATGGTCCCTAGGTCCCTTTATTCTAACGCAGACAATGTTGTTCAATGCCGTGTCGATCGCGGCGGGGGTTGCAGCCATGCTGTGGAGGCTCTACCTGGACGGGGAGAAGGTTCGGATATGGTTTGACCAATTTGCAACCTATCTTATGATTATCGTCTTATGCTATAAATTCGGGTTCTTAGTGGACGACCCAGGAATGCTGCTGCGTAATCCTCGGATCGTCCTGTTCATGACCGGCGGATCTACAGGAGGTTGGATTCTCGGGGGCTTCTGTATGCTGGTATTGACCTATCGTGGGATGAGTCGAGGCGTATTGTCTTTGCGCGTCCTCACGAATGTTCTGCCCTACGGTATCGCGGTGATGGGAATTGTAATGTATGCGATGCAGTGGATCTGGGATCCCTCGCTCCTGCTTGCAGCGCGCCTTCTGCTGCCGCTTGGACTCTTGATCTTGCTGCTGTTCTGGCAGAGCGGATTGCGTGAAGGGAATCACCTCGCTGTATTTCTAGTGGGGCTGGGGATCGGCGGTATGGCACTGTCCATTGTGGAGCCGCACCTAGGTGGGCAGTTCGGGAAAATCGTCCCCTGGATTGGCTTAACCAGAGCGCAGTGCGGTTGGGTCGGCGTAGCCCTGATCGGCATGTGGCTCCTGAACTTGAAGCGGCGAACTCAGCCGGATAATCCATCCTGATGCGGAACATAATAGGAGGGAGCTCAAGGAAAGGAGGACAATTTCGTGGCAAAAGATAAAGATAAAGCTAAAAATCGGAATGCAGGTCCATATAAACCTTCCCAAGATGGAATGGATAGAAAAACAGACGTGGACAGTCCGAATCGTCCAGCGACCTAGAAATTTGATAGGTGCGCCAAGAGATGCGATCGGCCTTGTGAAGCAAGGGTTTTCCCTTGCTTTCATTCTTTATGAATGTATAATAAAGGGTAGCGATAATAAGTTTGTTGCTAAGAATTCGTAAGGAGTGAAAGCAAATGTCAATGTCTTTTGATCGATATATGAAAGATATGGTTCAACCGATGCGTGATGATCTTACGCGGGTTGGGATTGAAGAATTATTAACGCCAGAGGCTGTTGAGGAGAAGCTGCCAACGGCAAAAGGTACAACACTTCTCGTGATTAACTCCGTATGTGGCTGCGCAGCAGGCCAATGCAGACCAGGTGTTGCTAAGGCTTTACAACATGATGTCACACCGGATCATTTGTATACCGTATTCGCAGGGCAAGAGAAAGAAGCGACTGCCAAAGCGCGTGAGTACTTATTGCCATATCCTCCTTCATCCCCTTCGATCGCGATCTTGAAGGATGGCGAGTTGGTTCATTTCGTTGAGCGTCATAGCATTGAGAACCGTAGTGCAGATGACATTGCGGCTGAATTGACGGCAGCATTTGATCGTTACTGCAAATAAAATGCTTCCCCGTCGTTACTCGTGAACGGCGGGGATTTTCATATTTTCATATCGTTCGTGAAGTACATAAGCAATGCATAACAATGAATAAGGCGGTGTCCCTAATGAGTTTGCAGCAGGAAATTATTGAACGGCTAGGCGTTAAGCCATCGATCGACGTCGAGGAAGAAGTTCGGAAGCGGGTCGATTTTCTGAAGGAATACGTGACGAAGTCCGGTGTGACGGGTCTTCTGATTGCGATTAGCGGCGGAATTGATAGTGCTGTGGCTGCAGGTCTGTGCAAGCAAGCAACGGACGAACTGAGCCAAGAGACAGGGCGCGATTATATGACCCTTGGTGTCTATCAGCCTTATGGTACGCAAGAGGATATCAATCACAGCTACGAAGTGGCGCAGGCGTTCCAGCTGAAGCATACGGTGGAGACGAACATTGAGGATGCGGTGAACGAGATCGCGCTGGAGACGGAGCATGCCTTCAAGTCGCTTAGCATTCATCGTCATATCAGTATCCCGGGCAAAGGTAATGTCAAAGCACGGACACGGATGGTCGTGCAATATGCGCTTGCTTTTGATCTCAATCTGCTTGTTGTCGGAACCGACCATGCTTCGGAAGCAATTACAGGCTTCTACACGAAGTGGGGCGATGGGGCCGTAGATATTACGCCGCTCAGTACGCTTAACAAACGCCAGGTTCGTCAACTGGCAGCGCATATCGGCGTGCCGAAGAGCGTATTAGATAAAGCGCCGACCGCAGGATTATGGGAAGGACAGACGGATGAAGGCGAATTAGGGATCACTTATGACGAGAACAGCGATTATCTCGAGGGCAAAGATATCCCACAAGCAGCGCGCGAGAAGCTGGAGAAGCAGTACCTGAAAACGGAGCATAAGCGTTCTGCGATTCCGGGAATATAATTGAAATTGAAGGATGAGAAACCATCGACCAAGAGGTCGGTGGTTTTTTTGTGCGTCCATTTTGCTCAGATTGTCGCATTATATATTGACTTGATATATATCGAAATGATATATTAATTTCGGCGATAGGAAATTAATGACAGATGATGTAAGCGGAGGAACAGTGATGAACAGTCAGGACGTTATTCTTGGGATGCTGCTCAAAGGCCCGATGTCAGGATATGATATGAAGCAAGTATTCCAAAGTGTGTTTTCTTATTTCTATGATGCAAGTTACGGAACCATTTACCCTACGCTCAGCCGGATGGAGAAGAATGGATTGATCACGAAGGAAAGTGTCGTACAGGAAGGGAAGCCGAACAAGAATGTCTATGCGATTACAGCGCAAGGGCATGAAATGTTCATGCAGTATATGCATAGCGAGATCGAGCCAGAGAGCTTCCGATCTGATTTATTAATGCGCATGTTCTTTGGCGAATTCGTCGGCAAGGACGTCGTGGTGGGGTGGTTCGAGCGCGAGATCGTGAAGAAGGAACAACAGTATCAGCAGCTTAGCAGCGGATATCAGGAGTTCGCACAGCTATGCAGCCCGACGAAGCGGTTATGCGCGGAGTATGGGATGGAGTCACTAGCCCACGCGATACAATTCCTGAAGAAAGGGCTTCGGGAAATTCAGGCGTTAGAGGCGTAGAAAAAGAAAAAGAAAAAGAGGAGTGGGAGAGTCGATGGATTTTTCCAAACAAAAAAGAGGTCTCATTATTCTGGCGATGGCGTTGGGACTGTTAATGTCTTCACTCGACAACACGATCGTATCGGCGAGCATTGCCAAAATTCTCGATGATTTCGGCGGCTTCAGCCAGCTGTCCTGGGTATTTACGGCGTATATGTTAGCGACGACGAGCACGATGTTAGTCCTTGGGAAGATGTCGGACCTATTCGGACGGAAGCGGTTCTATCTCATTGGGATCGGATTATTTATCTTAGGCTCAGCTTTATGCGGTGTTGCACAGAGTATGGATCAGTTGATTTGGTTCCGTGCGATTCAAGGGATTGGCGCAGGGGCTATCTTTCCGATTAGCTTTACGATCATATTCACAATTTTTAAGGATCCGAAAGACGGCGCGAAATTAAGCGGCATTATGGCAGGGATCTTCGGTCTTTCCTCTGTTGCCGGACCCCAGCTAGGCACATTCATCACGGAGCATTGGGGCTGGCGGTGGTGTTTCTACGTGAATTTGCCGATCGGGATTGCTTCGTTCCTCGTCTTATTGTTCGCGCTGAAGGAGACGCGTTCTGAACGTAAGCCGAAAGTCGATTATGTCGGGACGATACTGCTCGTCATGACGTGTCTGTCGGTTATGCTCGCGATGGAATGGGGCGGCAAGGACTATGCATGGAGCTCGTGGCAAATCCTCGGCTTGTTCGCTGTCGGGCTGATTGGGTTAATCTCGTTCATCCAAGTGGAGAAGCGTGCGGAGGAACCCGTCCTTCCGCTTGAAATTTTCCGTAATCGGGTCGTGCTCGGTACGAGTATCCTCAGCTTTTGCCAAGGGGTCATGATGTTCGGAGCGATAACCTATCTGCCGATCTTCTCTGTGGCCGTGCTCAATCATACGAATACGAACAGCGTCTTAACACCGATGATGGCTTCGATGATCTGTGGGACGATCGTAAGCGGGATGCTCATGATGAAGTTCAAGTATCGGACATTAATGACGATATCCATGTTATTCGGGGTTGCGACATCGATCCTGCTGATTATGGCTTCACGTCAGATTGGTGATTTGGAGATGATCCTCATTATGATACTGCTCGGGTTCGGGGCGATTGGCCCTATGATGAGCATTGGGCAGAATGCGATGGCGAGCAGTGTCGATCCGCGTTATATGGGTGTCAGCTCATCCATCGTCGGCTTCTGGCGTAATATCGGAGGTGTCATGGGCGCATCAGTGATGGCCGTGATCGTCAACCATCAGCTCAAAGGATTCATTGAGCAAGGCGCAGCCCAGAATCATATTCCAACGGGGCAGATTGATAAGCTGGCGAATCCAGAACTATTAATGCATGCGACCGATAAAATTCCAGCGGCCATTGTCGGATTCTTGCGCGATTCGATGGGATCTGCGATCAATCAAGGTTTTATTCTCAGCTTAAGTGTGGCGGTGATTGGTGTGGTGGTTGCACTGAGTATCGGCAACAGTAAGTTCCAAGCGCCGAATCGGCAGGGCGAGGCAGGTGTGCGTGCGGAGTAAGGTTGTTATGTTATTGGAGGTAAAAAAGAACGAGCTATCCTTATTGGGATAGCTCGTTCTCGTTCTGGCGTGTCGCGGAAATCCGCTTCTTCTGCGTGAGGTCGATGACCATCGATGTGATGACGGTCAGGAACGGTAGGCTCCATAGGAAAATCGCATAGGGAACATAGGATGCGATCGGAATGCCGATAATCGTCCCGCACAACACGGCGAGCAGATTCCAAGGGACCATCGCGGCTGCGACTAGAGCCGTATCCGCGATGACGCGGGACAGATGCTCGCGCGCGAAACGCCGCTCCCAGAGCGGGAGGAGATTCCGCCCGGTCATCATGATCGGCAATGTCTGTGTACAGGAGAGCAGGCTCAAGATGATGCCGAACAATCCGGCTCGGACAGTGCCTGCGGCCATGGATGAAGACGTGCCAAGGATTTTCTCCATATAAGGCTGCAGTGTTCCCGTCTCTTCCAGAATGCCGTTGTAAGCCCCTGCGAGTGCGATGAGCAGGACTAGATCGAGCATCTGTAGCATCCCTTTGGTATGGAGAGAAGGGAGTTCCTCGAATTGATACCCGCGCCATAGCGTATGAAGCCATTCTGTGAGCGAGATCTGCTGCAGCCAGGTGCCGATGATGATACTTGCGGCGATGGACAAGAGGAACGCGTACTTCGTCTTAAGACGGAATGCATTCGCACCCAGTAGGACGATCACAGGGATCAAGAGCCAAGGCGACAATTCAAAATGGGCGCTGAAATTCGTCGTAGGCATCGTCATATGCTGAGCATTCCAGTTCCCGCGCAAATCCGAGATGCCATAGAAGACGAGCGCGCAGAGTACGGCGGCGATCGTCGTTGGCATCAGCTTCGGATATTGCTTGCGTACCGTCGTGCCGGTTGAACTCGCGAGCAGTTGATGCGCGCTGGAGAACGGCGAGGTTCGATCTCCGACGAAGACGCCGGAGACGAGCGCCCCGGCAAGCAGCGGGAGCGGAATGTGCAGCACTGCCCCCATCCCGATGAGAGGAATACCAATCGCGCTCAAGGTGCCGGTCGAGGTGCCAAGAATCATGGAGATGACGGCACAGAAGAGGAAGGAGAGCGTGACCAGGTACGTGGGGTCGATCAGCTGCAGCCCCTGCTCAATCAGGTACGGGATGGTACCGCTCTCCGTCCATGCCGGAATGATCAGGCTGCCCAAGAGGAGAATCCAGACGACCTCTTTGGTATGCAGGATGCCCGACTTAATGCTCCGTCCGAGCGTGCTCCAAGATGTGCCGGCCCGGGTCGTAAAGAAAATGAGTGATCCGAGGCCGAGCAAGAAGCCGAATGCGAGCGGTATATGGTAGAAATAGGCGAGCAATAGCCCGGCAATAGTCAAGCTAATCATGATGCCCAGCTGAAGCGGACGGATCATGGATCGGTTCCTCACTCTCTTGTTAGGTCAGTTCGGTAACGAAACGTTACATGTTAGCGAATACGCGTCTGAATACGCGTATGGTTCGTTCGGTAATCTCCGCCACTTGCTCCGGCGTCGTGCTGAGTGGCAGCCAGTAATAGATCGTATCGCCGAGCGGACGCAGGATTAAGCCCTCATCAAGTCCGGCTTGATAGATCTGATTGCCGATGCGCGTCTCAGACGCAAAAGGCGTTCGGCTTGCCGCATCTTGGTAGAGGTCCATTGCAGCGATCATACCGATCTGACGCACATCGGCCACCTGTGGCAATGATTCGAACGTGCGCAGCTGCAATGACAGCTCAGCCGCTGCGCGATGAGACTGCTCGAGCACGCCTTCTTCTTCGAATAAGCGAAGGCTCTCCAAGGCGACGGCACAAGCGACAGGGTTCCCCGTGAAGCTGTGGCCGTGGAAGAATGTCTTCTGCGTGGCGTAATCATCATAGAACGCCGCATAGACCTCTTCGCGGCAGAGCGTCGCCGCGAGGGGCATGATGCCCGCCGTCAATCCTTTGCTGACGCACAGGATGTCGGGGCTAATGCCCGCGTGCTCGCAGGCGAACATCGTGCCGGTTCGCCCAAACCCTGTGGCCACCTCATCGGCAATGAGGTGGACATCGTACTGCGCGCATAGCTCGCGCAGTCCGGCAAGATAGGCGGCGGGGTAGATCACCATGCCGCCTGCCGCTTGAATCATCGGTTCCACGATGATTCCTGCTAGTGTGTCCGCGCGCTCCTGGAACAGCGCGCGCACGGCTTCCAGCGCGTCCGCCACGAGGGCGGCTTCGCGCTCAGGGGTCCGTCCGCTGCCGAGCACGCGTACGTCCGGGGAAGGGACGCGATGCGCGCCGAAGAGTAGCGGCTTGAACATCGCGTGGTAGAGATCGACGCCGCCTACGCTCACGGCACCGATCGTATCGCCGTGATAGCTGTTCTCCATGAAGACGAAGCCCGTCTTCGCTTTGCGTCCGATCTGCTGCCAATATTGGAAGGACATCTTGATCGCGACTTCCACCGCTGTCGAGCCGTTGTCGGAGTAAAACACTTTGCTGAGTCCTTCCGGCGTAATATGTACCAGCTTCTCGGCGAGTTCGATGCCGGGCTGATGCGTCAGACCACTGAACATGATGTGGTCGAATTGGTCGAGCTGACGCTGGATGGCTGCTTTGATCCGTGGGTTGCCGTGCCCATGTACATTGCACCACCAGGAGGACACCGTGTCGTAGTATGATTTTCCTTCGGCATCGAAGAGTTCGATCCCTTGTGCTCGCGTAATTAATAGATGATCCTGCTCGGCATAATCCTTCATTTGCGTGAAGGGATGCCAGACGTAGGCGCGGTCTTTCGCGAGCAGTTCTTGTTTATGTTGTAAATCCATGTTGGTATAACCTCCTAACCTTTGCAGAACGAATGATGAGTTCATGTTTCAGCTTAATCCTCTGCCCCGATCTTGGCAAGCTTGTGGGGTCAACCATCAAGGAGGGGACTTCGATATATTCCAATAGACTCGTCTTTTTTGCGGATGGGCCGTATCGCCTTGTTGGTTCATGTTGCAAATAGGCATCCCTTGCGCATTCTGATATAATGAGACGCAAGTCATGATGCTGTATTAGAAATCAAGGAGGATCAGCATGATCGTTGGAATGGGTCACGATATTCTGGAAATTGAACGGATTGCGGACATGCGTGAGCGGTCCTCATGGGATCGTTTCTTGCATAAAGTGCTTACGGATGCGGAGCGTAATCTGGCATCAGATCGCGGAGGACGGATCGTTGAGTTCGTGGCAGGCCGGTTCGCGGCGAAGGAAGCCGTCGTCAAAGCGCTTGGCTGCGGGATTGGGGAGAAAGTCGGGTTTACGGATATCGAGATTTTACCGGATGACCATGGGAAGCCGGGCTGTACCCTATCGATGGAGGCATGGAAGAGACTCGTGATGGACAAGCAGGAGTATACGATCCATGTTAGCATTACCCATCAACGGTCGTTAGCCTCAGCCATGGCGATTGTTGAGTATCGGGAGGACACCCAAGCATACGCTTGAGCGCCTGCCCGCCGTCATCGCCTTATTTTTTGGTCGATAACCAGTCTGCCAATTGCTCAATTTCTTGCTGCTCGAGCATTTTTTTGAACGCAGGCATTTTATTGCTGCCCTCTGCAATTTGGGTGACGATCTCTTCCTTCGTCATCTTCGCGCCAACCTTCGTTAAGTTGGTGTCAGGGCCCATCCGGCCGGATAGGTCTGCGGCATGGCAGCTCATACATTTTTGCTTGAACAGCGTCACGGTCGCTTCCGGTCCTTCCACGGTCGCTTCAGTCTTCGCCGAGCCGCCGCTTGAGCCGCATGCGGAGAGGACGAGCAGTGCCGTGCCGAGCATCAGGGCAGCGCCGATCGTGCGTAACTTATGTACTTTCACAGCTTTTCCCTCCATGTATAGATCATACCCTCAGTATAGGCGAGTAGGGTTCCCCCTACAAGACTGCTGAGGAAAATGACACCACTTGTTCATTCTAAATGCAAGTACCTTGTTATAAAAGGAGATTTACGGATTATTATGCAATCATCCATAGAAGCCAAACATTATTTTAGCCGCGAGCTGCTCGCATGGTATAGCTTGTACAAAAGAGATCTGCCATGGCGCCGCCATCGCAACCCTTATTATATTTGGGTCTCCGAGATTATGCTCCAGCAGACCCGCGTCGATACCGTTATCCCTTATTTCCATCGGTTCATCGATCGGTTCCCGACGATTGAAGCGTTGGCCGATGCCCCGGAAGAAGACGTCTTGAAGAGCTGGGAAGGGCTCGGCTATTATTCTCGGGCGCGTAATCTGCAATCTGCCGCGCGTGAAGTGAAGGAGCAGTATGGGGGAATCGTCCCTGACACGAAGAAAGACATCTCCGGACTGAAAGGTGTAGGTCCCTATACCGCGGGAGCTGTGCTTAGCATCGCCTACAATCAACCTGAACCAGCGGTCGATGGCAACGTGATGCGGGTGTTGTCGCGTTATTTCCTTATTGAAGAGGATATTATGAAAGGGAGTACACGCGCCTTCATGGAAGGGCTGGTCATCGAGCTGATCCCGGAAGGGGAGGCGTCGAATTTCAACCAAGCCTTGATGGAGTTAGGGGCGCTTGTCTGTACGCCGAAGTCGCCGCAATGTCTCACATGTCCGGTCATGGCGCATTGCGCAGGACGCATTGCCGGTATGGAGGAATCGCTGCCGGTGAAGACGAAGGCGAAGCCTCCGCGTCCGGAGTATCGTTCCGTTGCGATCATCGAAGGAGCGGGTGAGCATGCAGGCCAAGTGATCGTCCGACAGCGCCCTGCGGAAGGACTGCTCGCGCGGATGTGGGAGCTGCCGCATGTGCTCGCGCCGCAGCAAGCTGCCCTCGGATGTGCTGATGATCCGGTGCAGATGGACATGCTGCGCGGCGCGATGCATGAGGAAGGAATCGCTATGGTACCGGATGACTTCGTCATGGAGGCGGACCATATCTTCAGCCATATCCATTGGCATTTGCGTGTATACCGCTGTACATCGACGTTGCCGGATTTATTCACGCTGCCAACAACCTATCGATATATCGAAGAGAAAGATATGGACGAGTTAGCCTTTCCGAACGTGTTCATTCGCATATTACGCGCTTACTTCAAGGAGCAATCCGTCTTGCGCCAATAAAAAAAGCTCGACCTTCGCGCTAGCGCAGAGGTCGAGCTTTTTGCATTACATGCTTATTTTTTCGCTGCTTCGTAACGTTTGCCAACTTCTTCCCAGTTCACAACGTTCCAGAATGCTGCGATGTAGTCAGGACGTTTGTTTTGGTATTTCAAGTAGTAAGCATGCTCCCATACATCAAGACCAAGAAGCGGAGTTTCGCCGTCCATGATCGGGCTGTCTTGGTTCGGCAAGCTGTATACTTTCAAGTTGCCTTCTTTGGATAGGGCAAGGAATGCCCAGCCGCTGCCGAAACGAGTTGTTGCTGCTTTTGCGAAATCTTCTTTGAACTTGTCGAAGCCGCCAAGCTCGTTATTGATTGCATCAGCAAGTGCGCCAGTTGGAGCGCCGCCAGCGTTTGGTGCGATTGTCTCCCAGAACAAGGAGTGGTTCGCATGACCGCCGCCGTTGTTGCGAACAGCCGTACGGATTGCTTCAGGAACGCTGTTAAGGTCTGCAATCAGATCTTCAACGCTTTTGCTTTGAAGCTCAGGAGCGGACTCCAGTGCTGCGTTCAAGTTCGTTACATACGTGTTATGGTGACGATCGTGGTGGATCATCATTGTTGTCTCGTCGATGTGTGGCTCAAGAGCATTGTTTGCATAAGGTAGTGCTGGTAATTGATGTGCCATCGTTAAATACCCTCCCGTAATATGTAGTTCACTTCTTTATTAAAACCTATTTAACATAATAAATCAACATTTATGTATGTAAAGTCGGATCGAAGTTGTGAACTTCTTCCACCGACATTTTTTTTCGTTTCCATCTAAGCGTGTGTGTGGTGAGGGATGAACCCCTTGGGGCTCTAGAGGATGGGGCGATTTTTGGTATAATTTGAAAGCGCTTAAGTTTAAGCGCTTTCACGAGAAAACGAGAGAATTATTAAGTTAATTGTTGATTTTGTGTTAAAAATAGAAGATTTTCCTCGAATTTTGTTGTATTATAACAATATGTTTTTTCAGGAAGCACCGGGGCAGTACAGTTGAATATAAAGGAGATTGAAGTATGCAAGTTCGTTCCTTTCAGTTGTCGGATTATATGCGTGTGACTCAGCTATTCGAAGAGTCATTGTCGGATTCATGTTACGAGCAGACGATGGAGGCTTTTGCAAGGCAGTTATCTTGGGATAGCGATCTTGTACTGATCTATCAAGAAGACGATGTAATCAAGGGCGCCATTATTGGAACGATTGATAACAATCAAGGCTGTTACTACCGATTGGCCGTTCATCCGGCTTATCGTGGACAAGGTGTCGGCAAATCGCTGATTACTTCGATGCAGCAACGATTCCAGGGACGCAACGTGTCTAAAATTTGCATCGCGGGCGACGAGCATAATGAACCGATTTTACCGCTGTTCGCATCGATGGGGTTTGACGCAACGAATGTTCTTCAAGCATTTCAGAAACTTCGTATTGTAACGGGTTAATTACAGGAATCATCCTTTATGGGGCATATCTTTCGACGCCATTGCAAATGGTGGAAAGATATGCTTTTCTATTACTATGAACAATTTAACGTACACCCCCACATTGATCAAAAGTTTCAAACATAACGGACATTTACATCGGCAGTGGCTTCAGAATTGGCTTGTACCCCAAGAGGTTCTTGATCCTGAACACCAGCGTGAAGGCATGGTGGTACTCATCAATTGTCAGACGCCTATTATGGAAGCCGACGGTAAACAGTGGATGAGCAAAGTTCCCGCGGTTTCTTTTTTTATCCCGGGCGCGTGGTATAACATTGTCGCCTTAATTGAAGAGACGGGTGTGCGCTATTATTGCAATATCGCATCGCCGCCTTATTTGGCTGAAGATGTCGTGACGTATATCGATTACGATTTGGATGTTGTACTTTACGCAAGCGGGCATATAGATATTGTAGACCGTGATGAATATGAGCGACATAAGGCAAGTTATCACTACCCTGAGATTGTGGATCAGAAAGTGGCCATGGGCCTTTCACAGCTGCTCGACCGCATCCAGAATAAGAAGGCTCCTTTTCAAGATGGTCTCGTAGTGTCGTATTACAATGCATGGAGACAACATTTCGCCAAGGAGTAAATTGCCTATGGATAACTCGTTACCGACGGGAAATGAGCCGCCAAAAGAGCAGGCCGAGATGAAGAGCAGATGGAAGCTGATGGTCAGGGATTGGTTCAATGCCTTGATCATCGCGGCTGTGCTCGTGGTGCTGCTGCAGACGTATGTATTCAATTTGTCGAAGGTGAAAGGGGAATCGATGCAGCCCACGCTTCATGATCAGGATCGGTTATTCGTTGATAAAATTGTATACGCCTTCGCGAATCCGAAGCGCGGGGAAGTCGTCATTCTAGAAGATCCTTCACCGGATGTGGGCAGGCAGTTCCTCGTGAAGCGCATCGTTGCGGTCCCTGGGGATGAGGTGGAAATCCGTGAACGCAAGCTGCTCGTGAACGGCGTTGAACAATCGGAGCGCTATACGGATATTTGGATAGAAGATGATAAACCCGTGCATGTGTTTCTAGAGAAGGACGAATATTTCGTGTTGGGGGATAACCGGCATCATGAGAAGAGCAAGGATAGCCGGCGGTTCGGGCCCGTGAAGCGGGATACGATTATTGGGAGGGCGGACTTTATCCTATGGCCCCCCCACAACTTCCGATGGCTTTAGAGGAAGGATTAAAATCTCACTTTGATAACGAAGCAAGACTGAGGGCTAATTCGACGTCGAATCTTGAATTCAACCGAGATTTCCGGTACTCACGTAGGTTTTGCCTACGCTCCGTTTCCTCAATCTCTAGTTTCATCCAACCTTCTCGGTTCTGAAAGCGAAATTTTAATCCCATCATTCATGTGAAAAAATGAAGAATATAACTTCTAATAAAAGAAACAAAGAGGTGAGACAAGTGACGGATTCCAGCAACACCGATGTGCCGGGCAGCGCGCAGCGCTGGGCACAGCTCAAGTCAGACATCCAAGAAGCAGCCACCTCCCTCGGCATCGACAGCATCGGTTTTGCATCGGCGGATCCGTTCACGACCTTAAAGGATCGACTGATTGCCCATCGCGCCAAAGGACATGAATCGGGCTTTGAGGAGAAAGATTTGGACAAGCGTACGACGCCGTCCTTATTGTTCGACCGGCCCAAGTCGATTATCGCGATTGCTGTGGCCTATCCTTCGAAGTTGGTGGACCCGCCGAAGTCGGAGCCTGGCGCCTATCGAGGGATATTGGCGCGCTCGTCCTGGGGACGGGATTACCACCATGTCCTTCGGGACCGCTTGAAGCGCCTTGAGACCTTCATCGCCGAGCGCGTACCGGAAGCCCGAATGGAGAGCATGGTCGATACGGGAGCACTCTCCGACCGGGCCGTCGCGGAACGGGCCGGCATTGGCTGGAGCGCGAAGAACTGCTCGATTATTTCGCCCACGCATGGATCGTGGATCTATCTCGGCGAGATGATTACGAACATCCCGTTCGAGCCGGATACGCCGGTGACGGAAGGGTGCGGGGAATGCACCAAATGCATTGACGCTTGCCCGACGAACGCGCTCGTCGGACCAGGACAGTTGAACGCGCAGCGGTGCATCTCTTTTCTTACGCAGACCAAGGGTGTGCTTAGCGACGAGTTTATGACCAAGATCGGGAATCGTCTCTATGGCTGCGATACTTGTCAGATCGTCTGTCCCGAGAATCGGGGCAAGAACTGGACGCAGCATCCGGAGATTCAGCCAGACCCCGAGATTGTGAAGCCGTTGCTCATTCCGTTGCTCTCGATGAGCAACAAGGAGTATAAGGCGAAGTACGGCGAGAATTCTTCCTCTTGGCGAGGGAAGAAGCCGATTCAGCGGAATGCGATCATCGCACTCGGGAATTTCAAGGATGTGACAGCCGTTCCGCATTTGCATGCGTTAATGAAGGAAGATCCGAGACCGGAGCTCCGCGTGACGGCAGCTTGGGCACTTGGGAAGATCGGAGGACAAGCATCGATGGACGTATTAGAAGATATGCTGTACCGCGAAGCGGACCACGATGTGATTGCAGCGATTCAGGAAGCGAGAATTAAGCTTGGGATGCATACGACCCCATTACTGTATACGGAGATGGATTCGCCGATCGGTCCGCTCACGTTAGTTCGTTCGATGCAAGGACTGTGCCGCATCGAGTTCGGCGCATTTGAAGAGCAAGAAACGTCCATTCAGGCCTGGGCGAGTCGGTGGTATGCAGAGCCGGAGCTTGTTCGCAATCATGCTGCGATGAAGGAGATCGTGATGCAGCTTCAACAATTTTTTGCAGGGGAGCGTAAGTCGTTCGATCTCCCGCTCGATATGCAGGGAACACCGTTCCAACTGCAAGTGTGGCAGGCCTTAACCGAGGTGCCTTATGGTGAGACGTGGTCCTACAAGCAGATTGCTGAGTGGATCGGCCAGCCGACAGCCGTTCGAGCGGTGGGCGGCGCGAATAATAAGAACCCGGTATCGGTCATTGTGCCTTGCCACAGGGTGATTGGCATGAATGGCAAACTGGTCGGGTACGGCGGCGGATTGGACAAGAAGCAGATCCTGCTCGCGCTGGAGCAGCAGAATACAGATTTACCGTTTGTCAGTCCATAGTGGACATGCTATGATATGTGCAAACATGCATCTGATCAAGGCTTGTCAGAGGTTATAGCGGGCCTTGGGATGTTACTAAATAGATGAGGAGAATTATCGAATGAATGTTGTTATTCCAATTGTGACACTAATCGTGGGGCTGATTCTTGGGTTTATTATCGGCGTATTCTACTTGCGCAGACAATTGACGAAGATGCAGAGCGACCCGCAAATGCTTCAGAAGATGGCGAAGCAAATGGGCTATAACTTGAATAACAAGCAAATGCAGCAAGCGCAGCAAATGATGAAGGGTCAGCAAGGCAAAGGCGGACGTAAATTTAAGTAAGCTAGAAAGTAGGGTGCATCTTGTCAGGAGTTAAGGATTATGTGAATGAGAACGTGGAGCAGAACCGCGAGAAGATCGAATACCATGTGCAGCAGATCCTGAAATTGATCGGCGAGGACGCCGAACGGGAAGGGCTTCTGGAGACGCCGGCTCGAGTTGCTCGGATGTATGAGGAGATTTTTGCAGGGTATGCCGTCGATCCGCGTGAAGTGCTCGGCGTGACATTCGATGAGCAGCATGAAGAGCTTGTCATTGTCAAAGATATCGTCTACTACAGTCAGTGTGAACATCATATGGCGCCTTTCTTCGGGAAGATCCATATCGGTTATATCCCAAGCGGGAAAATTGCAGGACTCAGCAAGCTTGCACGTCTTGTCGAGGCGATCACGCGTCGATTGCAGGTGCAGGAGCGGATCACATCCGAGATCGCTGATATTATGGAAGAAGTGCTTAAGCCGCACGGCGTCATGGTTGTCGTGGAAGGCGAGCATTTGTGCATGTGCGCGAGAGGCGTGAAGAAGCCAGGCAGCAAGACGGTAACGTCCGGTGTCCGCGGGAGCTTCCGTCGCAGCTCAACACTGCGCAACGAATTTTTATCGTTAATCAAATCATAGGGATGATCTTCGAGAAATCGCTCGTAAAGCTCTTACATAGAGGCTTTGCGGGCGTTTTTTGTGTTTAAGGCATGTCGCGTTAGAATCTGATGCGCGATGATAACATCGCTTCATATGACCGTCGGGTGAACTTCCTGACGGTTTTTCGTCTTGAGCGGTATAGAACCGCTGGATGAGCAATAAAGTGATAAGAAGAGTTGTGACGATGCATCGTGAAAAGGAGTGGCTGCAAATGCTGCACATTGTTGCTTGTGTCAAACAAGTACCTGACACGAAAATTATCAAAATGAACCCGAAGACCAACACCATGGATCGGGCAAGTGCGCCTGCGATTCTCAATCCCTATGATGCGCACGCGGTGGAGGAAGCCGTCCGCCTAAAGGCGAGGTATGGCGGGAAAGTATCTGTCGTGACGATGGGGCCGCCGCCGGCGGTCAAAGCGATTCGCAAATGCATTGAGATTGGGGCAGACGAGGGGTATCTCATTACAGATCGTGCCTTCGCCGGGGCAGATACCTTGGCAACCAGCTACTCGCTGACCAAGGCGATCGAGAAGATCGGTACCCTGCAGCCGATTGACCTGATTATTTGCGGTAAAATGACAATTGATGGGGATACCGGACAGGTTGGCCCCGGGATTGCGCGACGCTTGGATATCCCGCCGTTAACGAGCGTGAATAAGGTCGTGGAAATCGATCGTGTTGCAGGTCAAGCGATCGTCCATCGGAAGCTGGAGGACGGGTATGAGGTCATTCAGACGACATTGCCTTGTCTGTTATCGGTGGAGAAGGAAATCAACGACATTCCGTATTCGACTTTACCGAATATGATGCGTGCCGCACGGTATCAACCCGTGATCTGGTCCGTTGAAGATTTGGGGATCGTGGATCGGACCAAGCTCGGGCTGAAAGGCTCGCCGACGATCGTCGCCAAGGTATGGCCGCCAGAGAAACCGAAGGGCGGCGAGATGCTGCAAGGAAGCAGTGAGGAACAGGTGAATGGACTTATCGGCATCCTGATGCAAAAGAAGGAATTGTTCCATAAATCGAGCGCCACAGCGGAAGGAGGCGTGCAATGAATATTGAAGATTATCGTGGCATATGGGTGTTTCTTGAACATAAAGAAGGAGCGATTGTCCCGGTCTCCCTTGAATTGCTCGGCGCGGGAAGGCGACTTGCGGACAAACGCGGTGTTCCTTTATCCGGGATTTTGATTGGCGATGGGGTGAAGGCGCTGGCGTCCGAGGCGGTTGCTTATGGAGCGGAGACGGTCTATGTGTATGATGCGCCGATCTTCCATTACTACCGAACCGAATCGTATATGAGGGCGGTTATTGCTTGCGTGGAGAAGTATAAGCCGGAAATTTTCCTCTATGGCGCAACGTCGACAGGCAAGGACTTGGCAAGCGCGGTAGCGACAGACCTCGCAACGGGCCTCACGGCCGATACGACGATGCTCGATGTCGATGCCGAGACGGGACTGCTGGAGGCGAGCCGACCAGCATTCGGCGGCAATATTATGGCGACGATTCTGTGTAAGAAAGACCGCCCGCAGATGGCGACCGTACGTCCGAAGGTGGTGAGGGCGCTGGATCGGGATCCCGGACGGACGGGAGAGATCATCGAGGAGCCTGTAGATTTGCGGGAGGAGGATATTCGAACGAAGGTGCTAGATATCGTCCGGCATGCGGTGAAGAAGGTTCGGCTTGATGAAGCGGATATTATCGTCGCGGGCGGCAAAGGGCTAGGCGGTCGGGCCGGCTTCGAGATGATCGACGCGTTCGCGAGGCGGATCGGCGCTTCGGTGGGCGGCAGCCGGGATGCGGTCGAGGCAGGGTGGATTGAGCATGCACGGCAAGTGGGACAGACGGGGGTCACGGTGACGCCGAAAATTTATTTTGCGATCGGCATATCAGGAGCGATTCAACATTTGGTCGGGATGCAGAATTCCGGGTTAATTATCGCGATAAACAAGGATCCGAACGCTGCTATTTTCGGAGCTTGCCATTATGGCATCGTAGGGGATGCTTTCGAGATTGTGCCGATGCTAACGGAAGCTTTCGATCAAGCGCTGCGAGAAGAGGTGGAACATGGCTGAGAAATTTGATGTAATCGTCGTCGGCGCCGGTCCAGCGGGGACCGCATGTGCATATACTTTAGCGAAGCAAGGTGTAAGCGTTTTACTCTTGGAGAGGGGGGAATATCCCGGATCGAAGAATGTCATGGGCGGTGTGCTCTATCGGAAAATGATGGAGGATATCATCCCAGGTTTCTATAAGGAAGCCCCTGTCGAACGGCCGATTGTTGAGCAGCGGTTTATGATGCTGGATAAGGAATCCGCCGCAACGTTCAGCTACAAAGGAATGGAGTGGGGCAAGGAGCCTTACAACAACTTCACGGTGCTCCGTGCCAAGTTCGATCAATGGTTCGCAGATCAAGCCGTAGCGCAGGGTGCGCTGCTCATTAATGAGACGGTAGCGCTTGAATGCATCGTGAAGGAGGGTAAAGTTGTCGGCGTCCGGACGGATCGGCCGGAGGGAGATATCTATGCGGATGTTGTCGTCCTCGCAGATGGGGTCAATTCGCTCCTCGCAAAGTCCCTCGGGTTCCATAAGGAATTCAAGCCCGATGAAGTAGCGCTGGCCGTGATGGAAGTGCTGAAGCTCGATAAGAAGATTATCGAAGACCGCTTCAATCTGGAAGGTGATCAGGGCTGTACGATTGAGATTTTTGGCGACTCGACCAAGGGGATCCTCGGTACAGCATGGCTCTACACGAACAAGGATAGTCTCAATATCGGTGTCGGCACGATGCTCTCCGGACTTATCAAGCATAAGCTAAAGCCTTACGAACTGCTGGAATACGTGAAAACGCACCCGATGATACGTCCTTACATTCAAGGTACGGAGCAGCAGGAGTACTTGGCACATCTCATTCCAGAGGGCGGATACCGATCCATGCCGAAAATCGTCGGGGATGGCGTCGTTGTCGTGGGTGATGCGGCGCAGATGGTCAATGCGATCCATCGGGAAGGGTCTAACATGGCCATGACCTCGGGGGTGATTGCAGCTGAGACGATTATCGAAGCGCGGTCGACAGGCGATTTCTCCGAGAAATCGCTGGATATTTATCGTCAGCGACTAATGGAGTCCTTTGTTGGCGAGGATCTGAAGAAATACAAGGATGCGACGCATCATTTCGAGAAATACCCGCATTATTTTGAACAATATATCCCGATGATCAATCGTGCGGCGAGCCAGATGTTTACCGTCGATGGAACCTCGAAGCGGGAGAAGCAGCGGAAGATCTGGCAAGGCATCGGTACTGCATCGGATAAATTCAAAATTGCTCGTGACTTGTTTCAAGCTTGGAGGGTGATGAAATGAGTAATGGAACGAAAGGGCAATCGATTGAAGAGAAGCAATATTTGATCCGATTCAAGGCCGACACCAATTCACACCTGCATGTGCTGGATTACGATACGTGCGCAACGAAATGTCCGGATAAAATTTGTACGATCTTCTGCCCTGCGGAAGTGTATAAGTGGGAAGAGATTCGGATGCACGTTGGCTATGAAGGTTGTCATGAATGCGGCAGCTGCCGGATCGGATGCCCACATGAGAATATCAAATGGGAGTACCCTAAAGGTGGTCACGGGATCATCTTCCGGTTAGGGTGAGCGCCATGTTCCGGGTCGGGGATCGTGTTGTATTCGTGACGGACGGGACAGTAGGGATTGTGATGGGGATCGATGAAGATCGATGTCAGGTGATTTGGGAGGATTTCTTCGCAAGCTGGGAGAAGATAGAGCTCTTGCGTAAAGAAGATCCGAAGACGATGTAGGGGATAACGAATAATACGGTGAACACAAAGAGCTGACCTCGTGGTCAGCTCTAACTGTCATGTTCTTGGTTATCTCCGAGCAGGCAGATGCTGATGGATAATAACGAGATTCGTTTCTTTTTCATCGAATATTATTCCTCTCTTTGGGATGCGTATAGCAATTCTACGCCATACTATTGTATTAGATTTGCTATAAATTTACATCCCTTTCCACATTGGAGGAATCGATTCAAGCATGCAATTATCAGAGATGAATCCTACACGTCCTTGGCCATTGCCGGCAGCGCCGTGGATAATGTCGCAGCAATGGCGTGATCTAACCTTCATTCATTATGCGATGGAGCCGGGTGTATTGTCCCCGTTCATCCCGCGTGGGCTTGAATTAGATACTTATCAAGAGCAAGCATGGCTTAGCGTCGTCGTGCTTCGGGTGCATCATCTTCGAATGCGGTTCATGCCGCCGATCCCGAGTATGCTGGATTTCAATCAGATCAACCTTCGAACCTATGTCCGTTCCTGCGAAGGCAAACCCGGCGTCTATTTTTTGCGTATTGGCGCCACGAGCCGGCTTGCGGTGTTCGGCGCCTCGACCGTCATGCATTTACCGTTCGTGCACGTGGACCTTCAGATAGATCCCATGCATTCAGAGATGCACCCTTCAAGGCATCCATCGGTCCAACATGTCGATTGTCGATTTTCGGACCGCACGACGCTGCAATTCCATACGATGCTGGACTCGAGTTCGTTTCCTGCGAACGCCAATCCATTAACGAAGTGGCTTACCGAGCGATACTGTCAATATAGTGATGCCTTACGTCCCGATCCGCTTCAAGCACAGGACACAGCGAGCAGCAAGCTGCTCATTACAGACATTCAGCACCCGCCATGGTCCGTTCAGACCGTAAAGGTAACCATGGAACAGAACTCGCTGCTTCAACCCGATGGAATTCTACTGCCATCTTCACCGCATCTCGCGACGTATACGGACAAGCTGCAAGCGTATGTTTGGTGGCAGCGGCCTGTGAGAGCTTAAGACTGAATGTTCGGATGAACGAACAGAACCCGCGCGGCTGCATGCTGCACGGGTTCTCGTCATGCCGTTCACCACGGCTGCCATCTTAATTGTCTAGCTTGCTTGTAGCGAGCTGCTACGGCAGGCCAATAGACGACGTTCCACCAGTTATCGATGTACTTGCGACGGTTGTTCTGGTACGTCAAATAATACGCATGCTCCCAGACATCAAGCGGGAGGAGGGGGATGTTATCCCACTGTGACAAGTTCTGGTGCTTCTCCGCTTGCAGAATCTGTGTACGGCCGCTGCGAGGGCTCCAGACGAGAATCGCCCAGCCGCCGCCTTCAACCTTCTCGGCTGCAGCACTGAATTGGGCCTTGAATTGATCAAAACTGCCATAATCCTGTATAATCTGCTCCGCTAAGTCGCCTTCAGGCTTCCCGCCGCCTTCCGGATTCATGATGTCCCAGAAAAGGGTATGTAGATCATGTCCAGCCCCATTAAAGGCTAATTCGCCTGCCCAATATTTAATGAGGTCGTAGTTCCCGTCTTCTCTTGCATTGGCGAGAGCGAGTTCCGCGGCATTCAGACCTGTGACATACGCCTGATGATGCTTATCATGATGGATTCGCATGGTTGTCTCATCGATATAAGGCTCCAGTGCGTCATAAGGGTAGGAGAGAGGAGGCAGTTGATGACCACCGATAGGAACGGGTTCATGCTGCTTTGGGGAGAGCATGTCAGACCATGTCTTGATCCGATAGTCCTCGGGATCGAAGGAAGATTGCTCTAGGTATGAGGGGGCAGCGATTCCTGGATGAACCATCGGTTGCGCCGTTTGGATGAAAGACTCGGATTGCTCAATGATCCGGCGCAGGGTCTGCTGAGCTGGAATATTGCGCTGAATCGCAGGACTTGCGGCCATCACTTCTCGGAGCTGGGTGACCCACGCCAGCGAGTGGGCAAGGGACGCGTTCAATAGATGATCGACTTGCTCTTGCAGTTCAGGGGCGAAAGGCCGATCGGTATGGCGGAAGGGATGGATATAGAATTGTGTGTAGTGAATGGTTCGATGAACGAGCCGTTCCCATTCGTTCAGCCAAGCAATATATTGCGGCTCAAGTGCTGGAAGCACGGAAGGAATGAAGGCCATGTTCTCTTTTTCTTGTCGTTTCCATTGCAGGATTTCTTCGAGTACGCGTGCGGGCATAAGCGTACCATATACAAACAGCATGTCATAAGCACCTCCCTTAAAGTGCGTGTTCAAAAAGTCGGCATTTTCAGCACCGAGAAGGTTGCGAGAACCTGAAGCCATGCTTCCGTAGCGAGTTTTTCTTCGAAAAACTTGTAGGAGGAACGGAGTTTAGGCGAAACCTAAAAGAGTACCTGAAATGTTTCCAAAGGAAACATACTCCGTAAGCATACGCTATTCAAAGGTGAACGCAAGATTCGATGCCGATTATGCTATCTTGGATGATTTCGTGATCCAATGATGACTTTTTGAACAACCTCCTAGAACATCTCTATTCAAGATATTCTAGGTGAGGGTAGCCTATGCCATGCTGTTTGGGTAGATTCTAAGATTAAGATACGGCGTTTAGGAAGGAAGCGGTTCGCTTCAAATATTCTTTGGGATGCTGCCGGTAGATCATTTCATGCAAGGCGCCATTCGAGATCCATACCTCGGAATTCAGATTGCTCTGCTTCGCTGCGAGTTCTTCTGCAATCGGATAAGGAGCCTTCTCATCATTGGTTCCATGAATGAAGAAAATAGGCATCTCATAGTTATGGCTCTTCACAGCTTCGTATGGGATTTGCTGTAAGCTCGTGCCGTTGATGATCGGGAATAAGGAACGCAGGATCGGCAGTGAGACATCACGAGGCAGCTTCATATGTTGGCTGATATTATGATACAGCGTATCCGGCTCGAGCAGAAACGTGCTGTCCAAGATCATGGCATCGATGTCGTCCGTCTTCAGCGCCGCTTGCAAAGCTGTGCCGGCGCCCATGGAGAAGCCCCATACGACAATTTCCTTCGACCCGCGCTCTTTGGCGTATTGAATGGCGCCGAGTAGTTGCTCACTCTCGATGGCGCCGCCTGTTGCGGCGAGTTTATGCGTCTTCGAAGCGAAACCGTAATCGAACATGACGACGTTGTAATTCAAACGGTGCGCGAATTGTGCGAGATCGTACATTGGTACCCACAGCTCTTCGCGGTTCGCGCCATAGCCATGGCTGAATACGATGGTCTTCTGCGAGTTCGCAGCGGGGATATACCAGCCCTCTAAGTTCGTGCTGTTATCTAATGCAGGGAATGTAATATTCTCGTAATGCAGACGTTTGGCTTGATAGGGATTCGACGTGATGTCTGCAACGGTAGGATTGGACAGCACCCATGCAATATAGCCATGCAATGCTAGAAAAGCAAAGACGAGGAGCGTGACAAGTGATAGAGTAAGTGCGATCATGACATGTCTTAGACGCAGACGACGATAAGGTATCGCAGGTGAAACGGGCTGTAAAATATCGCCTTGTAGTACAGGTTCAGTCCATGTGGATGTCGTCATAGCGTATACCTCCTCTAAAATCTTAGATGTGAAAGTTAAAATCAGGTTCAAAAAGTTGCCTTATCAGCACCTGAAAGTTTCCAGAGGAAACTGCTTCGAAAGCGTATGCTTAGGTTGCGAGAACCTGAAGAAGGAGGAACGGAGTTTAGGCGAAACCTAAATGAGTACCGGATTTCGAAGGTGAACGCAAGATTCGATGTTGATTATGCTTCTTGAATGACTTCGTGATCAAATGATGACTTTTTGAACTACCGCTAATAGAGATCTATGAAAGCGTTTTATAATTGTATGGTAGTTCTATCGTATGATGAGATAGGTCTAGGGTCAATGGGTGGTCGTAATTTGTAAGGTCCTTGTAATCTACCTGTAACAGAGGCAATCTCAGCTTTACGTGAGCGTAGATTTTCGTTATACTGGATGTAACTAAGTTTCATTCTATGAAACTATTTTTAAGGGGGAATCCTCTCTTGGAAGAACGTAAATTAACGGTTCGAGCCGTCGAGCGGGCTTTAGATATACTGATTTGCTTTACATCGGACACGGATTTGGGCCTGACGGAAATCTCCAGCAAGATCGGGTTACATAAGAGTACCGTGCATCGGTTGCTGACCACACTGGAGGAGAAGGGGTTTGTTATCCGCAATCAAGCGACAGAGAAATACCGATTGGGTATGCGCGTCTGGGAGCTGACAGCGAACCTGTCGCAAGAGGATGACCCTGCGAGTATCCTCCTGCCGGAAATGGAGCGGCTGCGTGATCTCATCGGTGAGACGATCAGCCTGTACCTGCGTGATGGCAAGGAGCGAATTCGGATTCAAGCCGTACAGAGTAATCATGCGATTCGCCGGGTAGCTCCGGTGGGCATGCGTGCGCCGCTATCGGTAGGGGCATCGAGTAAAGTATTGATCGCATATGCGAATGAGGACATTCAAGCTGAATTGATCCAGTCGTTAGACTGGGCGTCAGAGTCCGAGAAGGAGCATTATATTCGCCAATTATCGGAGATCAGGGAGCAGGGCTATGCGACAAGCTTTGAAGAGCGTGAATCTGGTGCTGCAGCCCTATCTGCGCCAATATTCGACAGATCCCACCACTTGGCGGCGGCTTTGTCCGTCTCCGGACCTGTGAACCGTTTCTCGCTTCAGGCGATGCAGGATCAAGCACCGCTTGTGATTGAAGCAGCGAAGCGGATGGGGAAGATGTTACGATAAGAAGAAGCTATTACACGGCATCAAAAAAGAGCCAATATCATTGCAGTATAGACTGCATGGTATCGGCTCTTTTTTGCCTTGCAAGGTTCACATCCATTTTTCGCCCCAGGATTGAATTTTCTCAATAACGGGTTCTAGATCTCTACCTTTGTCCGTTAGGTCATATTCGATGCGAACCGGGGTCTCCGGATAGACATTTCGGACGAGAATGCCGCAGTTCTCCAGCTCCTTGATCCGATCCGTCAGCATTTTATCGCTCATTTCCGGAATTTGTTCTTTAATCTCTTTAAATCTGCGTGGACCGCCTAACAGTACGCGAATGATTAGACCTGTCCAGCGTTTGCCAAGCAGCTCAGAAGCGTGCTCGTATTTAGGACACATTTTAGAGTAATCCATTGTAACACCTCTTTTCCGGGCAAATGCAATATGCAATGTCCTTGCAATAATTTTAGCATATCTATTCTAAGAAAAATAGGTTATTTAAAAATTATTTTTAGTTGCTTGACAAAAGTTAGTTGATGAGTGTATATTAATAAAAGTTAGTAACAAACAAAAAATAAGTGTTAAGGGGAGAGTTACAATGTTAGACGCAGGTATTCTTATTATTCGCTTGGTGATCGGACTTTTATTTATCGGTCATGGCGCTCAGAAATTATTCGGGATGTTCGGGGGACACGGACTACGCGGTACAGCAGGATGGCTAGAATCCATCGGGATGAAGCCGGGCATGCTCATGGCCTTCATGGCAGGTGCTGGTGAGTTGGTAGGCGGATTATTATTCGCATCAGGTATCTGGTTAACGATCGGTGCTGCACTCATCGTCATCACGATGCTGGTATCCATCGTTACCGTACACGGCAAGAATGGTCTATGGATTACTGCAGGCGGTTATGAATATAATCTGGTTCTTATCGCCGTAGCTGTAGGTATCGCCTTCATCGGCGGCGGGCAATATACATTGATGAACTAATGGAATAGAAGTGAGGAGGATCAATCATGATTAACATTTATCCAGCAGAATCTCGTTACACGGCAGACCATGGATGGCTGAAGAGCAATTTCAGCTTCTCCTTTGCGGATCATTACGATCCGAGCAATCTGAACTTTGGCGCCATGCGCGTGCTGAATGACGATTTCGTCGCGCCGCAAGAAGGGTTCGGCATGCATCCGCACCGTGAGATGGAGATTGTATCCATCGTGCTGTCCGGCAAACTTGAGCATCGGGACAATTTAGGTAATCATGCGATCACTTCATTCGGTGAAATTCAGCGGATGTCGGCAGGAACAGGTATTTTTCACTCGGAATTCAATGCATCGAGCGATGAAACGTTGAATTTCTTGCAAATGTGGTTCATCCCTGGGGAGTCGAATCTGCAGCCGTCCTACGAGACGTCGGCATTCGATGTGAATCGCATGCGCAATCAATTATTGCCTGTCGTCTCTAGCAGCGGCGGAGAGAATGTGGCGAAGATTCATCAAGATATGACGATCTACTTGTCCGATCTGGATGCAGGACAGTCACTATCTCATGCGACGACGGCTGATCGCAAAACATTCGTCTTTGTCCTCGAAGGGGACGTCACCTTGAATGGTGAAGCGAAGCTGGGTAAGCGAGATTCAGCACGAATTGCCGACATCACAACGCTGCAGATTGAAGCAAGTCATGATGCGCGGTTCATGCTCATTGACTTGTGTGATCTGTAATACGCTATAAGTTCAGACGCGTTCTTAAACCGCTCGTCCTTTAGGATGGGCGGTTATTTGCCTTTCCATGCACGATTCGTCACGATGGCAAATTCGTTAACATATATCTGTGCATCTCCTTTGTATACTAGAAATACACCCATCACATTCCTCCTGAAGGGAGACGGTATATATGGAGACATTCGGCAGAGGTTGTCTGTATATTATTATTGGCTTCGTACTTATCTTCATTCTAGCCATATTCGTTGGGGGGATTACGATCCCTTGGTTTATTCTGATTCCGCTCATTATCTTCGCGTTCTGGATCGCAAGTCAGAAGAATAAATGACGCCGTGTATGTAGTAGGGAAACGAAAAAGAGCTCCAAGATGTCCTAACCATCAGACATCTCGGAGCTCTTAACTTATGATATGAGTTCTAGCTTTATTGGTTCGCGATCATTTGACGAAGTACCGTCTGCAGGATTCCGCCGTTATGGTAGTAATCCACGTCGACCATGCTGTCTAGACGTACCGTTGCCGCAAATTCGAAGCTGCTGCCATCTTCGCGCGTTGCGATAACTTGGACCGATTGTCCTGGCTGTACATCATTGGACAAGCCAAGAATATCGAAAGTCTCGCGGCCTGTAATGTTCAGCGTCTTCCAGCTCTGTCCGTCTTGGAATTGAAGAGGAAGAACGCCCATACCGACAAGGTTGCTGCGGTGGATCCGCTCGAAGCTTTCTGCGATAACCGCTTTGACGCCGAGGAGGAATGTTCCTTTGGCTGCCCAGTCACGGGAGCTTCCTGTACCGTATTCTTTACCTGCAATGACGACGAGGTTCTTACCTGCATCTTGATATTTCATCGAAGCATCATAGATCGACATCACTTCTTCGTTCGGCAAGTAAGTCGTTACGCCGCCCTCTGTACCCGGAGCCACTTGGTTACGGATACGGATGTTCGCGAACGTCCCGCGCATCATCACTTCATGGTTACCACGACGGGAACCGTAGGAGTTGAAGTCTTCTTTCTTCACGCCGTTCTCGATCAGGTATTGACCAGCGGGGCTGTCAACCTTGATGTTACCTGCAGGGGAGATATGGTCCGTTGTGACGGAATCACCCATGAGCGCAAGCACGTTCGCTTGCTTAATGTCTGCGATATCATTCAAGTTTGTGCCCAGGTTCGAGAAGAATGGCGGGTTCTGAATATAAGTCGATTTCTCATCCCACTCATACAATTCGCCTTGCGGCGCTGCGATTTGGTTCCAACGCTCGTTCTGTGTAAATACGTTTTCGTATTTATCGCGGAACATTTGCGGTGTTAATGCCGTTGCTACCGCTTCTTTGATTTCTTGCGATGTCGGCCAGATGTCTTTGAGGTACACCGGCTCATCGTTCTGATCATAGCCGATCGGATCATTCGCAAGGTCAATGTTCACCGTACCAGCTAGTGCATAAGCAACAACAAGCGGCGGGGAAGCAAGGTAGTTCGCTTTCACTTGAGCGTGAACGCGTCCTTCGAAGTTACGGTTACCGGATAATACCGCCGCTACCGTCATATCGTTATCCGCGATCGCTTGACCCACTTCATCAGGGAGTGGACCGGAGTTCCCGATACAAGTCGCGCAGCCATAACCTGCTACGTGGAAGCCAAGAGCCTCTAGGGATTCCAGTACGCCAGCTTTTTGCAAATATTCGGTTACCACGAGGGAACCAGGCGTCAAGCTGCTCTTCACATAACCAGGCTTCTTAAGTCCGCGTGCAACGGCTTTCTTCGCGACGAGACCTGCGCCTAACATAACGCTAGGGTTCGATGTGTTCGTACAGCTTGTAATCGCTGCGATCACGACTGCGCCAGCAGCCATTTCGCTCTTCTCGCCATTCGGATGGGAGACAGAAACGGATTGCGCGATTTTCTCGTCGGACAAGCCATAGCCGCCTTTATCGATTGGCGTGCGAATAATGCTGTTGAATGCTTCTTTCATGTTCGACAGCTCGACGCGGTCTTGCGGACGTTTTGGTCCAGCTAAGCTCGGTACGATCGATCCGAGATCAAGTTCAATCATATCGGAGAAGATTGGATCCGGCGTTGCGTCTGTACGGAACATGCCTTGTTCTTTATAGTAGCTTGCTACAAGCTCAATTTGCTCTTCCGAGCGGCCTGTACCGCGCATGTAGTTCAATGTCTCATCATCGACTGGGAAGAAGCCGATGGTTGCGCCGTATTCTGGTGCCATGTTGGCAACCGTCGCACGGTCTGCAAGGCTGATGTTGGATAAGCCTGGTCCGTAGAATTCTACGAATTTGCCGACAACGCCTTTCTTACGAAGCAATTGCGTAACGGTTAACGCAAGGTCTGTCGCCGTTGCGCCTTCTGCCAAGTTGCCTGTCAATTTGAAACCGATAACTTCTGGTGTAACGAAGTATAACGGTTGGCCAAGCATCCCAGCTTCTGCTTCAATACCGCCAACGCCCCAACCGACTACGCCAAGACCGTTGATCATGGTAGTGTGGGAGTCCGTTCCGACGAGGGAATCCGGATATACTTCTGTTACGCCGTCAACGTCTTTCGTTGCAGCAACGGATGCAAGGTACTCGAGGTTCACTTGGTGAACGATACCCGTGCCCGGAGGAACTGCGCGGAAATTGTTGAATGCCGTTTGCGCCCAGCGCAAGAAACGGTAACGCTCTTCATTGCGCTCGAACTCGACATTCATGTTGTACTCTAGCGCATCTTCTGATCCGAATGCATCGACCATAACCGAGTGGTCGATAACAAGATCAACCGGTACTAGCGGGTTGATTTGCTTTGGATCGCCGCCAGCTTTTTTGACCGTATCGCGCATTGCAGCGAGGTCAACGACAACCGGAACGCCAGTAAAGTCTTGCAATACAATACGTGCAGGAATGAACGGAATCTCTTTGTTCTCATCGCGGCCTTCCGCCCAGCTCGCGATTTGCTTCACATGTTCACTTGTAATGGCTCTGCCGTCGAATTGACGTACAGCTGCTTCCAACAACACTTTAATGGAGAATGGAAGCTTGTTAATGCTGCCGACACCTTGCTCTTCAAGACCCTGAAGACTGTAGTAGCGGTAGCTTTTCCCGTTCACTTGCAGGTCGCGGGCTACGGAGTAGTGATCCTTTTTGGACATGATGCTGCGCCTCCTAAATTATTCTCGAAGGAGTCTCCTTCGATCTAGAGTCCAATTTGAAATGCTGTTCGTTTCATCTAGTGAAACGCAATTTCAAATTAATGATTTACCTTAAGTATAACTGGATAACTTGTTGTCGTAAAGGGTTTTTTAACCGGAGGCCTTCTTGGATTATTTCAATAAAATATCGATAATTTCTGAAAATTTTACCATGAATCGATCATGAAAATGTTTACAATGGATGGAATATCACCACACCCCGCAAAGGCTTCTGAAGCGGTAGGAAGGAGACGTTGTTATGCCATTCCTGGATAAGCCTCGATTCAAGTCCATTCGTTATAAGCTGATATTCGGCTTCCTCATCGTGATGCTCCCACTGATTGCCTTCTTGCTGTACAACAATTTCTACGCGATTGAGGTGGTGCGAAGCCAAATCGCGAAGTCCTTCAGCAATCTGACGGCCTTATATATGGGACAGATTGATCGGAATTTAGAGGAACTCGATAAGTATCTCTACAATTTGTCAGCGCAGAATACAGACCTCCTCAGTCTCGAGTTTCCGGAAGACCGCGATCCCGATCAATATTATTTTGCGAAAATAAGGCTGTTCAACGCATTAACCGATGATATCGCGAATTACCCGCTGGCCGATATGTTCTTCGTCTATTCCGCCGCCAATGATGAATTGATCACAACGCCTTACCGTGGTACGGAGTACGCCGAGCATGAAGCGCGCAAGGCCGATGTGAACCGATTTTTCAATCAGGAACACTATGTATCGAAGCAGATCTCAAGACAATGGTTCGTTCGGCAAATCCATCAGACGTATTACCTTAGCCATATCGTGCCGGTTAGCGAAGGGGTGTTCATCGGGGCATGGGTGAGAGCGAGTAATCTCATGATGCCTATGAGCTTGATTGATCTGGGGGAGCAGGGAAGGACGGTACTGTCGACGAGCGAGGAACAGCCGATGTCTGATGCATCCTTTATCAGTCAGAATGGCATCGATCTTGCCTTGCACAATCAACCTTACAATATGACGGGCACGAAGGATCGTTATCTCGTCGTCGGAGATCGGTCGAGCAAAGGGGATTTTACGCTGCTCGCCTTAATTCCGGATCGTGTGATTCTTGAACAGCTGCCTTTTCTTCAACGGATGGGATCCGTTATCTCGATCGGGGCCGCGGTACTCATGATTGCTGTGCTGTTAGGTCTTCGGAAAGTCATCTTGCTTCCGATCAACCGCATAGTAACGGCGATGCGCCGGGTGCAGGACGGGAACCTCGACGTTCGCATTGCACAAGGCAGTGCGAGCATGGAATTTGAGCTGATGAATGCGACGTTCAACACGATGGCTTCCCAGATCAAAGAGCTCAAAATTCATGTCTACGAAGAGCAATTGAATCTGCAGCGCGCAGAGCTGCAATATTTGCATCTACAGATGAAACCGCACTTCTTCCTAAACGCGCTGAACATTATCTATAATCTGGCCGAAGTAAGGGATTACAGCTTAATTCAGGACATGTCCCGAAGTCTCGTCCAGCATTTCCGCTTCATGTTCCGCAGTAATCTCAGCTTGGTACTGCTCCAAGACGAGTTAGAGCATACTCGCAATTACCTGCATATCCAAGAGCTTCGTTTTCCCGGCCATGTCTCCTTTGAGATTGATTATCCCGAATCCTTCGTGCACGCTAGCGTACCGCCTTTAATCATTCAGACCTTCGTGGAGAACACCGTGAAGCATGCAGTCACATTGGATGAACCGCTGCTGATTCGCGTAAGGGTGGAACCTATTGCATCGAGTGAAGGAGAAGAGCAGTATATGAAAATCCTCATCGAAGATACCGGAGGCGGATTCCCTGCACAGGTGCTTGAGCAGCTGCAGCGAGGGGAGGACATGGGCCGTCGGGAGGGCGAGCATATCGGCGTCTGGAATGTCCAGCGAAGGCTGGGTTTGCTCTATCAAGGAAAGGCGAAGCTATTGTTCTATAACGGCTCAACATGCGGTGCGGTTGTGGAGATTCATCTCCCTGTACGGATACAAGCATAATTAGATGAAGGAGGTCAAAACCCATGTTTCAGGTTCTTATTGTGGATGACGAGCTGCATGCGGTAAAAGGGGTTGCTTCGGGGGTCGATTGGGCGCGGATTGGCGTGACGAAAATCCATCAAGCCTATAATATTCGGCAGGCTAAAGAGGTATTTGAGCAGCATCCCGTTGAGCTCATGGTCTGTGACATTGAGATGCCTCAAGGCAGCGGGCTAGAGCTTATGGCTTGGGTGAAGGAACGATACCCAGAGACGATCGTCGTATTCCTGACCTGTCATGCGGATTTTCAGTTCGCGCGCCAGGCGCTGCAGCTTGGAAGCTTCGATTATCTCTTGAAGCCGGTCAGGTACGCGGAGCTGGAGAGCGTGCTTGCGCGTGGGATTGAGCGATTGGAGAAGTTGAGAGCACAGTCGGTATTCAATCAGACATATCTTCACTATCAGCGATTATGGGAGTCGCATCAGCCGCTGCTGATCGAGCGGTTCTGGCTGCATTTGATTGGACGTGAAATTCCTTCCCACCCGGATCGTATTCAGGAGGTGCTCGTGAAGCAGGGCATTCCTTATCGGGCGGAACAACGCTTTATCCCCGTATTTATTCGGATACAACGTTGGCATAAGGAGCTGTCGCTGCGTGAAGAGAAGATCATGGCTTACGCCTTGCGCAGCACGCTGCAGGAAGCCGCTGCCGAGCATGGGGTGGACGGCATTTGCATTCAGGTGCAACGCGGCGAAGCTCTAGCAATTTTTGAACAAGAGAATTTGTCTTTGGACAAGGTGCGCGAAGCGATGCAACACTATGTTCGTTTCTGTACGCAATACTACTATTGCGACCTGTCCTGTTATGTTGGGGAACCCGCAACGATGCACCATATGACGGATCGCTACGAGCAGCTCGTGCTCCATGACGCAGAGAATGTCACGCGGATGAATGAAGTGTTCGTCACGGAGGAAGTAGTGAAGAAGCAGGATCTATGGGAGCTGCCGCGGATGGAGATGTGGTCCGAATATATGATGAGAGGAGAACGGGGCAAGCTGGAGGAGGAACTGCATTCTTATTTTGAATCGCTTAAGCAGGTTGATCATTTAGATGCTAAATTATTGAAGGATTTTTTCCATAACTTCCTACAGAGGGTTT
Organism: Paenibacillus guangzhouensis; assembly: GCF_009363075.1. Taxonomy (NCBI): domain Bacteria; kingdom Bacillati; phylum Bacillota; class Bacilli; order Caryophanales; family Paenibacillaceae; genus Paenibacillus; species Paenibacillus guangzhouensis. The sequence continues at coordinate 6,240,289 of NZ_CP045293.1, forward strand.
ATCACATGCTGCAAGTGAAGGGGCTCCAAGCTCACCCGATATTCGCGGATAAAGTGACGACGGAACGAACGCAGGCAGCGGTCCGGTCCATTTACCATTTGCAGCAGTGGACGGGGGATGTCCTGGCACGCGCATGGGAGCAGCTCGAGCTCATCGAACGCACCTCAACGGTCGTCGCGGAGGTGAAGCGGTATATACAAGATCATCTGGATCAGATGATCTCACGGGACGAACTGGCGCTGCGCGTCTATCTCAATCCAGATTATTTGACGCGCATCTTCAAGAAGGAGACCGGCCTGTCGATCTCCGACTACGTGCTGCAGGAGCGCATGAAAAAAGCGAAGCACCTGCTGATGCATACAGATATTCCCGTGAGCCAAATCGCCGCTTCGATTGGGTACGCGAATTTCTCCCATTTCTCGAAAATGTTCAAAAAAGTAACGGATACCAATCCGCAGCATTATCGGCGCCAAGTCAAATCGTAAGGTCGGAAGGAGCATAATAGAGGTCGGCATTGCGGTAGTTCGCGGGACCTGCGATCTCCTAAGATAGAACTACGACATGATTGAAAGGGGAGCGCAAGACATGCTTACATCCGCAATCAAGCCCGGCAAGTTAAGAGTTCTCGCGAGGTATTGGCCGTTATTCGTGATGGTGCTGCCGGGTCTACTCTACCTGCTCATTAACAACTATTTACCGATGTTCGGGATGATTATCGCATTCAAGGATTACAACTATGCCCGGGGGATTCTCGGGAGCGACTGGATCGGGTTCAAGAACTTTGAATACCTGTTCAAGACGGACGATGCCTTCATTATTACGCGAAATACGATTCTGTACAACGCGGCTTTCATTATTATCAATCTGGTCATCGCCGTCGGCGTCGCGATTCTGCTCAATGAAGTGAAGAACAAGATCTTCGCAAGGTTCTATCAGAGCGTCATTTTGATTCCATATCTCATCTCGATGGTCATCGTCGGTTATCTGGTGCTGGCGCTGCTTAGCGGTGAGAACGGCATGATGAACAAACAGATCCTGCCGATGCTCGGCATCGAGGCGATTCCTTGGTACAACGATCCAAAATACTGGCCTTATATTCTGACCCTCGTGAACATTTGGAAAAATGTCGGCTATCTCTGCGTCATCTATCTTGCGGCTGTCATTGGCATCGATCCCGAGTATTATGAAGCGGCCAGAATCGATGGCGCGAGCAAGATCCAACAGATTAAGAACATTACGATTCCGCTGATCATTCCTGTTATCTCGATCATGACCTTGCTCCAGATCGGGCGTATCTTCTACTCCGATTTCGGACTGTTCTATCAAGTGCCGCTGGATACAGGGGCGCTGGCGCCGACGACGAACGTCATCGATACGTATGTCTATCGTGCTTTGCTGAATTTAGGGGATTTCGGGATGTCCTCCGCTGCAGGGTTATATCAATCGCTCGTCGGATTTATCCTCGTCCTGGTCTCAAATTACGTGGTCAGCCGGCGTAATCGGGACAATGCCCTATTCTAATCGACGGATCAAGGAGGATGCCTAATGAAATCTCATCAACTAACCCAGTGGGTCGCCCATATTCTGTTCATTGCCGTGACGATCGGCTGCTTGTTTCCTTTCCTGCTCTTGATCATGACGTCGATTACCGACGAGAACACCTTGCTGCAGAAGGGATACTCCATTTTCCCAAGCAAAATAAGTCTGGATGCCTACGCATACTTATGGCGTGATTCATCCGCGATTGTCCGTGCCTACGCGATCACGATATTCGTGACGCTGGTTGGAACGGTGGCAGGGCTGCTTATTACGGCGCTGCTGGCCTATCCGCTTTCCCGCAAAGACATGCCGGCCCGAAACCCGCTCGCGTTCATCGTATTCTTCACGATGCTGTTCAATGGGGGACTTGTCCCAACCTATCTGGTCTACACCCAGCTGTTCGATATGAAAAACACCCTGCTCGCACTCATTCTTCCAGGGCTGCTGACGAACGGGTTCTTCATTCTATTGATGCGTACTTTCTTCGGCACATCGATTCCAACACCGATTATTGAATCCGCTTCCATGGATGGGGCGGGCGAGTTCCGCATCTTTTATCGGATCATTCTCCCGTTGTCACTGCCGATTCTAGCGACCGTGGGCCTTATGCAGACGATCATGTACTGGAATGATTGGTATAACGGGTTGATCTATATTACCGACAGCAAGCTGTTCAGCTTGCAGAACCTGTTGAACCGCATTCTGATGAATGCGCAGTTCTTGCAGAGCAATTCCGTAGGCAATCAGAACGTAGGGACGAGTATTCCGACGGAGACGGTACGAATGGCGATGGCGGTGATCGGCGTTGTTCCTCTGCTATGTGCGTATCCGTTTTTCCAGAAGTATTTTGTCAAAGGTCTCGTGATCGGCGCGATCAAAGGGTAGGAGAAGAGCTCTGGCTAAGCTCAGCTTCGGCTGATTGGCACATAGGTAGTGATGGATGTTCTAGTTCCATGAAAAAAGGGAGGTTTTCGCGAATGAGAACAAAGAGAATGACAGTGCAATGGCTGCTCGTGACCTTGGTGGGGTTATCGATGATGTTGGCGGGGTGCGGCAGCAGCAAAGACAATGGATCGGCTGGCGGCACAGAACAACAGTCTGGATCTAGTGAGAGCGGCGGCAGCGGTGCTTCGGACTTGAAGCCGTACGAGATTACGATTGCTTATGCGAACTTGGGTAACGCGAAGGACCTGCAAGAGGTGCAGGATGCGATCAGCAAGGTGACGCAGGCGAAGATCAATGCGACGGTCAAGCTGATGCCGATCGATTTCGCCGCATGGGCGCAGCAGACGAACCTGATGCTCGCGGGAAATGAGAAGCTCGATATTATGATGACGATGGGCTCGTTGAACTATAGTGGTCAGGTGGCGAAGGGGCAACTGCTGCCGTTGGATGAGATGCTGGATAAGTATGGCCAAGAGGTGAAGAAGGCGATCGCACCGGAGATTCTCAAGGCGACCATGATCGATGGTAAAACGTTTGGCTTGCCGAGCATTCGCGACTGGGCCGCGGATTTCGGCGTGATGATGCGCAAAGACCTGGTTGACAAATACAAGATCGATACGGCGTCTATTAAGTCATTGGACGATTTGGATGCAATCTTTAAGATCATTAAAGATAATGAGCCGACGGTGACGCCTGTGGTGCCATATTTGCAATCGACTGGGGTGCTCAGCATCTTCAGTACGGCGGATTTTGATACCCTAGGCGATACGTTCGGCGTGCTGCCGGACTATGATAACGGTCTGAAAGTCGTGAATATGTACGAACATCCGAAATATAAAGCGATGGTCGACATTGCGAGAAGATGGTACATGGCGGGCTACATCTCCAAGGACGTTGCGACGAATAAAAATGCAGCGAGCGCACTGATCAAGGCGGATAAGGCGTTCGCCTATATTGCCAACATGAAGCCGGGCTACGAGTCGAAGGAATCGCGAACGGCAGGGAAGGAGCTCGTGGGCGTGCGGCTCACGAAGCCGTTATCGTCGACGACCGGTGTTCAGACGGGGATGTTCAGTATTGTGAAGAACTCGCAGGATCCGGAGCGCGCGATGATGTTCTTGAACCTGCTCTACTCCGACAAAGAGCTCATCAACCTGATCGATTACGGCATCGAAAATAAACACTATGTGAAGAAGTCCGACAATGTGATCAACTATGCGCCGGGCGTGGATGCTGCGACAAGTGGCTACAACCCGAATCATGGCTGGCTGTTCGGCAACCAGTTCCTCTCGTATATCTGGGAGGGAGATCCGGAAGATCTGTGGGAGCAGACGGCAGCCTTTAATAAGTCAGCGACGTTCTCCAAGGCGATGGGCTTCAACTTCAACGTGGATCCGGTGAAGACGGAAGCGGCTGCGGCGAAGACGGTGGTCGACCAGTTCGCGATCGGCTTGATGTCGGGGACGCTAGACCCGGCGGAATACCTGCCGAAATTCAACGAGAAGCTGAAGGCGGCAGGATTAGATAAAATTATCGCAGAGAAACAGAAGCAATTGGATGCGTGGGCGGCGAGTCAAAATAAATAGACGAAGCGGGAGGCCCCTGTGTCGCACTTGGTGCGCATGGGGGCCTTTGCTGTGGGGTGGGGGTTCGCCGTGGCGTCCCGCGAACGGCAGAAATAACTGCCAAAAGCAGTTAAATAGCCCGCCATGCCCGCGAGCGGTCGAAATAACTGCCAAAAGGCAGTTAATACGCTCGCCACGCCCACGAACGGCTAAAATAACTGCAAAAAAGCAGTTAAATAGCTCGCGGCGCCCGCGACCGGCTGAAATAACTGCAAAAAAGCAGTTAAATAGCTCGCCGTACCCGCGAGTGGCCGAAATAACTGCAAAAAAGCAGTTAAATAGCTCGCTGTGCCTGCGAGTGGCTGAAATAACTGCAAAAAAGCAGTTAATATGCTCGCTACGCTTACGGAACGGCCGAAATAACTGCAAAAAAGCAGTTAAATAGCCCGCCACGCCCGTGAGTGGCTGAAATAACTGCAAAAAAGCAGTTAAATAGCCCGCCATACCCGCGAGTGGCTGAAATAACTGCCAAAAAGCAGTTAATTATGCCTGCCGCGCGTGTGAACTGCTGAAATAACTGCCAAAAGGCAGTTAATATGCTCGTGGCGCCCGCGAACGGCCGAAATAACTGCAAAAAAGCAGTTAATACGCTCGCCACGCCCACGAACGGCTAAAATAACTGCCAAAAGGCAGTTAAATAGCTCGCCGCGCCCGCGAACGGCCGAAATAACTGCTAAAAAGCAGTTATTTCGCTCCCACGCGCTCACCACCACGGTGTGCTCAATTGAAAAGCGGCACCTCGCACAATCGTAGCTCCAAAAAGGGGATGGATATGGGGTGAAGGAGCGATAGCGGCCGTAACCCCATATCCACCCATCCCCGTGCGCCAACGTTGCAGGCCGCGCCACTCTTTTGAGCACACCCAATCCCCCTCATATTTCCCCCAGCATGTCATATACTGAACCAACCTTGCTTACGGTAAAAATCTCTAGGGAGGTCATTTGGTATGCGAAAAGACTGGAAAAGCGCCCTGTATTCCTATGTGAATCAATTTAACCGGACAGAAGTCGATTATCGGCAGCCCGCAGATCAAGTCGTGGTGACAGATTTAGATCATGTAATGCGCAAAAGCACTCGCATGCATATGCTAAAGGAATGGTATCAAGCGCGGGAGTCAACGCCGCTTCGCAATGAGACGCGGACAAAGCTGCTGCGGACACGTGAAGGTGAAGGGGAGGTTGTCGTTGATCTGGAATTCCAGACGCGGCGAATCTATGAGAAACGCCACATCGCTCACGTCGAAGAACGATTAGAACAAGAGCGTATCACACTGAACAAGGATGGCGACATGTGGATCATTACCCGCATTGAGCAGAACATCCCCGAACGTCATCCCGAAGAACGAAGAACGGAGAAGGAGGAGATTGTGACTAACCCTGAACAGCAGACGTCCGAGCATATCCCATCCCTTCCTCTTCTAAATACGGATGTTCTCGGGATGCCCAAATCGTGGCGTGCGAAGCCTTATGCAAGGGAACGCGCGGTTCAATATGCAGATCAGTGGTGGAACGGAAATAACCCGGAATTTCTAGCCTTTGAAGTCGATTGCACGAATTATATTTCGCAGTGTCTCGTTGCAGGGGGTGGACCAATCCACTATACTGGTAAAAGAGAAACAGGCTGGTGGTACCGGGGCATGGTGAACAATCAGGAGGCTTGGAGTTACAGCTGGGCGGTCGCCAATGCGCTTAACAATTATTTGAATCATAGTGATTCGTATTTGCAAGCCGTTCCCGTTGAAAGGCCGACGGATTTACAGCTAGGCGATGTCATTAGTTATGACTGGGACGGCGATGGCCGCTTTCAGCATAGCGCAATCGTAACTGCGTTTGATGCTGGTGGGATGCCGCTGGTTAATGCACATACGACAAATAGCCGACATCGTTACTGGGATTACCGGGACTCTTATGCGTATACAGATCGTACACAATATCGTTTCTTTCATATTATGGATTATTTCTAATTTCTAAATGGTTTACAATGAAATAAAGGGCCTATGGGGCTACAAAACATGTTCTATTGCGGAGGAAAGTCATGAGCGGCATAAAGAAAACACGCGTAGGTCTTATCTACGGAGGCAAGTCAGGCGAGCACGAAGTATCTTTATCCACAGCATTTGCGGTGATGAAGGCATTTGATTATAGCAAATATGAGATCGTGCCTTTCTATATAACGAAAGACGGCGAATGGCGGAATGGTCCGGTCCTTCAAGCGCCGGTAGAGCATTCGGGATTATTGCAATATGAAGCGGATGAGAATAAACCGGCAGGTTCAGCAATCATGCCATTGTTCTCCGATGCAAGTCGGTCCGTAGCGAGCAGCAACAGTGCGCAGCACATTGACGTGATGTTCCCGCTGCTGCACGGTACATTTGGCGAAGACGGCACGATACAGGGGCTATTCGAGATTGCGAACGTGCCTTATGTTGGTGCAGGCGTTCTTGCATCTGCCGTAGGTATGGATAAGGTCATTATGAAGAAATTGTTCGCTCAAGCGGGTCTACCGCAATGTATGTATCGTTACTTCACGCGGAAGCAATGGGAGAAGGACCCAAGCTACCATACGATTGAGATCGAAGTATCGCTAGGCTATCCTTGCTTTATCAAACCTGCGAATCTAGGTTCCAGTGTCGGCATCTCCAAAGCGCGCAACCGCGAAGAGCTTGTCGCAGCGATTGAGCTGGCACTTCGCTATGACCGTAAAGTCATTGTGGAAGAGTTCATTGATGCGCGTGAGATCGAAGTTAGCGTTCTAGGCAACGAGGAACCAAGAGCTTCCGTCCCAGGCGAGATTACTTCTTCTAGTGAATTCTATGATTATCAGGCCAAATATACAGACGGGAATTCGTCGATGATGATCCCGGCGAACATCTCCCCAGAGCTGACGGAAGAGCTTCGTTCCCTAGCAATTCGCGCATTCCAAGCGATTGACGGCTCGGGATTGTCGCGAATCGACTTCTTCGTACAGAAACATGACAACCAGATCATGATCAACGAAGTGAACACGATGCCAGGCTTTACCCCATTTAGCATGTACCCGCTCATGTGGCGCGAGACAGGCGTCTCCTATCAGGAGCTGCTCGATACATTGATCCAGCTTGCGCTGGAGCGTTTCGAAGAGAAGCAGCAGATCGATTTTGGTAACAGCAAACCGCAGACCGTTGTCTAAGGTTAATGACGTAAAATAAACAGGATTTCAGCCATAGCAGGGAGGTTATTCGCTTCCCTGCTCTATTTTTAATGACTAGAGGAGGAAGGTTGAATGGGATTTCAGACAGAGTTTAATTCCGTATGCAAGTTCAAGTCGGAGCAAGAATTGTACGAGCTGTTAGAGTACGGCCGCGGCAAAATGGTGAAGAGCGGTTTCCGGGTGTTCCCGACAGGTCAGAAGGTTATCGCCTATACACCGGATAATCAAGCGATTGCGATCGTGAAGATCGTCGCATCCATCGCAGAGATCAACTTCCAAGGGGAAGAAGTGACTGAGGTGGAGATGGAGCTTATTCGTAAATTGACTGAAGAAGAAGCGCGTGTGCAGACGGCTCTCGCGTACGAGATGTTTTTTGGCGATCCCGATAAAAAGTAACGCATGATGGGCACACTTAGAAGTATCTGGATTTCAGGTAGGATAAGGAGGCCCATGTGTGAAAAAGGCAATGCACGTTCGGTTCGGCTATGTCGCGATGTCTACGGTAATCAAGAATGCATCGCCTTCACGAACGATGACCTACAAACAGTTCGAGAAGCTGGAGGACGTCCACGCAGGCTACCGCCGATTGGAACGAATTGCGGAAGAAAATCTGCATAACACGTTGCGTCTGCTGAAGCATAACCGAATGCACGATATTCATCTCTATCGGATGTCATCGAAGCTAATTCCCCTTGCGACTCACCAATCTTTGCAGGAATGGGATCCGTTCCCTTATCTGAAGCCGGCGTTTCAGGCGATCGGCGATTATGCGAAGCAAGCGGGGATGCGATTGTCTTTTCACCCCGATCATTTCACCGTATTTAGCACGCCACGCGAAGAGGTGCTCCGGAATTCGATTCGTGATCTAACACATCATGTGAAGATGCTGGATGCCATGGGGCTGGATGACTGCGCGAAGAATAATATCCATATTGGCGGAGCATACGGAGACAAGAAGACAGCAGGGGCAAGGTTTATCCATCAGTTCTCCAAGCTCGATTCGAGATTGAAGCGGCGCGTGACATTAGAGAACGATGATAAGACCTTTAATGCGCTAGAGACGCTGCAGATCAGTGAGAAGCTACGGCTGCCGATGGTGCTCGATATTCATCATCAGTGGGTGAATAATGAAGGTGAACGCCCTGAAGAACTATGGCCGCGCATCCATGCGACATGGCGTGAAGATCATGCCCTACTGCCGCCCAAAATTCACGTATCCAGCCCGAAGAGCGACAAGGACATCCGAGGCCATGCTGACTATGTCGAGAGTGCGCCGCTGTTGCATTTTTTGCGGAAGGTTGCGCCCATGACGACCCATCTGGATGTGATGATTGAAGCGAAGATGAAGGATGACGCGCTTTTTAGGCTCGTGGAGGATCTGAAGCTGTATGTGCATGATGGCGTTACAATCAAGGACCAAGCCAGTGTTGAAGTAGAGGGATAAATTGGGAAATTGACCATATAACGGCTGAAATACTTGAAATTCGCCTGTAAATAAGGTAATTTGGACAAAGGACTGGTTATTAGCGTGTGGCGTTCCATTCGGATGGACAAGCTAGCAATCGGTGAGAGGAGGAAAAGAAAGAAATGAGTCAATTATTAGCAGGTAAAAATATTGTAGTCATGGGTGTCGCTAACGATCGCAGTATCGCATGGGCGATTGCACAATCCTTAGCGGCGCAAGGTGCACGTCTAGCATTTACATATGAGAGTGAACGGGTGCAGGAGCGTGTGGCGAAGCTTGCATCAACAATTCCAGGTTCGATTCTGTTGCCGTGCAACGTAACAGTGGACGAGGAAATCGATACACTGGCAGCGCAACTTAAGGAAGCATTCGGCGTGCTTCACGGTGTTGTACATAGTATTGCATTTGCGAAGACGGAAGAGCTGGAAGGTATGTATGTAAATACATCCCGTGCTGGATTTGCGCTAGCACACGACATTAGCGCATACTCCCTTGTTGCGGTATCGCAACGTCTATATCCATTAATGACAGAGGGCGGCAGCATCATGACGATGACATACCTTGGTGCTGAACGCGCAATGAAGAACTACAACGTCATGGGTGTCGCGAAGGCAGCGCTTGAAGCGTCTGTACGTTACCTTGCAAGCGACCTCGGTCAATACAACATTCGCGTGAACGCTGTATCAGCGGGCCCAATTCGTACCCTTGCTGCGAAAGGGATCAAAGATTTCAACTCGATTCTGCGTGAAGTGGAAGAGAAAGCTCCGCTTCGTCGTACGACAGAAACGGCTGAAGTTGGCGATACGGCGATGTTCCTACTGAGCCCGTTATCCCGCGGAATTACAGGCGAAGTCATCTATGTAGATGGTGGATTCCATATCGTAGGCGTCTAACGTCATCGAAGTTCGAAAGTTCGTTTCTGCAATATAGCGCCGCGAAGACGCTGAGGAGAAACGGACTTTTTTGCTACTTAGGCTGCAAGCCATTTATATATAGATTCCCGGAGATGTGCATGAGTTGGTTTTTATACGCATATCGTAATCGTGACGAAACTTGCTGATCCCTTGAGCGTATAATTTGTATATGTATAGGAGATTCAATAGGAAAGTAGAGTGATAGCCTTGAATCAAACGAACCAAGAGCCTTATGTGGTTAGCAGTAAGAGCTTTACCGCCGTTGCCATCAATTGCGCTGCGAAGGCTGGCGAATGGATTAAGAGCAAACTAGGAAACTATGAAAAATTAGATATAAAAGTCTCATCGCATGATTTAGTGACCGAAGTGGATAAAGGCGCAGAAAAACTCATTCGCCGCTTAATCATGACACATTTCCCCGATCATTCCTTCCTTGGCGAAGAGAGTACAGGCATTGGAGCGGAAGCGGCCGCCTCTGCACTTGACCAGGTGAAGCAATCGGATTATCTATGGATCGTGGACCCGATCGACGGCACAACCAATTTCGTGCACGGATTACCGTTGTATTCGGTCTCGATTGCCCTTGCGCATAAAGGAGAGATCATCGTCGGCGTGATTTATGATCCGGCACGGGATGAGCTATTCGTCGCAGAGAAAGGCAAAGGCGCGTACGTCCATGGCGTGCGTATGAAGACATCGAAGGAAGAGAAGCTTGAGAGCAGCTTGATCGCGACAGGCTTCCCGACTGATCAGACGGTATTGCTGCCGCTGAACTTGGCTGGCATTCAAGCCGTCGCGCCACGTGTTCGCAATATCCGGACGATTGGATCTGCGGCGCTGAGTCTCGCTTATGTGGCGACAGGGCGTTTGAGCGGATTCTGGGAGCTGAATCTGAACGCTTGGGATCTGGCAGCCGGGGTGCTGTTGATTCAAGAATCCGGCGGTAAGGTAACGGATACAGCGGGCAACCCGTACCATCTCGGCGTACGCCATGTCTTGGCAAGTAACGGCCATATTCATGACGAATTGCAGCAGGTGCTGGCAGAGGCTAATGTAACGGGGTTAGATCGTTAATTTTGCACATCGATTGAGCTAGGCTGGTGAAGACTATATGCGTAGTAAGTTACAGTACAACGCATATTTTGCAGACAAAGGAAGGGTTCGAAAGACATGGATAAACAACGTGATAATCAAGCGGCTCATACGCTGGAGCAGCAGTTGAGCGACATGTTGACCGAAGGCGAGATGGAGACCGTCGACCGCAAGGCGCAAGAACGGGCTCAGATCTCGCCAAAGTACGAAATCCGAATTCAGACGGAGCTAGACCCCATTCGCGAAGAGACGAAGAAGTTCCGCAGCATGGCGAAGGAAGTTGACGGTCGCTATGACCGATATGTGAAAGATGAGAAATAGCAGTCAGAAGAGAGCAAGGAGACGCATGTTTCTTTGCTCTTTTTGTCCGTGAAGTCACTTAGGCTTGGGAGAGGAGATATGGAGATGAACATTGAACAACAACCTGTTGTATCCATACGGGATTTATATATGGCTTATGGCACCAAAACCGTACTTACGAGCATTGATTTGGATGTCTATCCAGGGCAGATCATTGGATATATCGGGCCCAACGGGGCAGGGAAGAGTACGACAGTCAAGATTATGCTTGGTTTGGTGACCGGTTATTTGGGTGAAATTCAGCTGTTCGGTCAGGATATCGCGAAGGGAGACCTGCAGTATCGGAATCGGATCGGTTACGTGCCTGAAGTCGTAGATATCTATGATAATCTAACGGCAAGCGAATATTTAACGTTTATTGGGGAGTTATACGGGATGACTTGGGATCATGCGAACCGGAAGGCGCGCAGGTTGATGGAGCAGTTCGGTTTAGGAGCGGACGTCTTTAACAAGCCGATCGCATCGTATTCCAAAGGCATGAAGCAGAAGGTGATGCTCATCTCCAGTCTGCTGCACAACCCGGATTTATTGTTCTTGGACGAGCCGCTCAGCGGATTGGATGCCAACAGTGTCATGGTCGTCAAAGAAATTCTAGCGCAGCTCGCGGCACAGGGGAAGACAATATTCTATTCTTCGCACATTATGGACGTCGTTGAGAAGATCAGCCACCGAATTGTACTGCTCAATGGCGGGCGTATTGTAGCCGATGGGACATTTGATGAGTTGAAGGAACGTAATCACGAAGGAACCTTGGAAGAAATCTTCAATGAACTGACAGGCTTTCACGAGCATAAGGTGATTGCTGAGGATTTCGTATCCATTGTGCAAGAGGTATAGCGATGCGGGAATTCAGAGTATTACAGATCTTAGATCGTTGCCGAGGCTATTTCACGAAGTTGGGCGTTGATTACGATGTCATGCGCAAAATTCTACAGGTGAAGCTCTTGATGGATCGTCGGCGGGTTCCGACGGTGCTCACGATGATGTCGAAGAAGAAGAAGCAGGACGATATGCTGACGGAGACGAACTATTTTGGCAAATCGTTATTTGTATATGGCTTTATCGGATGCTTGATGGTTCCGTTCCTGATGCTCGGCAGCCAGCCGATGGTTCAGATGAGTATTATCTTCAGCATGATGATGTTCATGATGACCTCTTCGATGATCTCCGATTTCTCTTCGGTGCTGCTTGATGTACGGGATAAGTCTATACTCAGTACCAAAGCGGTTCACCCTAGGACGATCAGCATGGCGAAGGCGCTACATATTGTCAATTATCTTGTGATTATTACAACCGTATTGATGGCGCCGGTGTGGGTCGTGTCAATTATCCGGTATGGGATCGTCTTTGGTTTGATTTTTCTCGTGGAGATCATTCTGCTGGATTTGTTGATTCTTGTACTGACTGCACTTGTTTATTTCGGGGTGCTGCGGATTTTCGATGGCGAGAAGCTGAAGGATATGATCAATTATGTGCAAATCGGTCTGTCTATCGGACTTGTCATCGGCTATCAGATTGTAATTCGCTCCTTCGATCTGATGCAAATTGATTTCGATTGGGTGCCGGCATGGTGGAACTTACTGCTTCCGCCAATATGGTATGCAGCGCCTTTCGCTCTGCTTACAGGGATGACAAATCCGTATGTGATCGCGATGACGGTGCTTGCTGTATGTGCCCCGATCCTTGCGGTAGCGGTCTATATCCGCAGTCTGCCGAAGTTCGAGCAGCACTTAATGAAGTTAACTTACCAAGGGGGAGATGGAAAAGTCGCCGAGCGTCGAGGTTTGCATGTTCTGGCGAAGGTGTTGTGTACGTCGCGGGAAGAACAGGCTTTCTTCCGATTCGTGATGCGCATGATCGGGAGCGAGCGGGAGTTCAAGCTCAAAGTCTATCCGTCGCTCGGGGTCGCCTTTATTCTGCCATTTGTCTTGCTCTTCAATACGCTGCGGAGCGGGGGGCTCGCGGAATTAAGCTCGAGTTCGATGTACTACACGATCTATTTCTGCTTGATGGTCATTCCGACCTGTATCGCGATGGCGAAGTTCTCAGGTCGGCACAAGGGTGCATGGATCTATCATGTGGCCCCGGTTCAAGATGTCTCCGCATTCCACCGGGCTCTAACCAAAGTGGTCTTGCTCCGTATGTTCATCCCTGTGTTCCTGATCCAAGCGCTTGTCTTCATTGCGTTGTTCGGAAGCCATATTGTTCCGGACCTCTTCGTCGTCGTTCTGAGCGCGATCGTCTATACGAGCTTGTGTTACAAGTTCATGACGAAGTCGCTGCCGTTCTCGGAACCTATCGCAGAATCCCAGCAAGCCACAGGGTGGGGGATCATGCCGTATCTGCTCATGATCGCGCCATTCACCGCCATTCATTATGGCAGTACGATGCTGGCATATGGGCAGTATATCTATTTGGCCGCGCTTATTGCGGTCTGCCTCTGGATCTGGACGGGGGGAAGAAGCAAGGGAAGACAGGTCAATATTAACGCATAGCGTAAATAAAAAAGGCACGCCTTCATCGGTTTTGATGAAGTGAAGTGCCTTTTTCTATGTGGATCATGAATTTAGAAAAATATGGGTTTACAATTATTTGTCTTATGAGTAGAATTCTTACTAGTAAGATAATTTTATGAACGCACAGAAAGAAGGTGGACCGCATCCAGAAGCAAGATATTCATCAAATTTACAGCATGTACAGCGTTCTTGTACGGCGATGGATGACGGATTGGAATAAGAATGCCATGTTGAACGTACCCCATACGCATTTTATGGCGCTTGAAATATTGGATGCGGAAGGGCCTCAACGTGCAACGGTACTCGCGAATACACTTGCGATAACGTCAGGCGGTGTCACTGTGATGACCGACAAGCTCGTGAAGAATGGACTGGTGAAGCGGTTGACGAAGGAGGATGATCGCCGCGTCGTCATGCTTGAGATTACGGAGAAGGGCAGAGAGGTATTGTCTGAACTGCAGGAGCAGCGCACCGTAATGATCGATCAACTGATGCAAGATTTGACGGAAGCGGAAGTACGGGAATTGCTTCGCATTTATAAAAAACTGTTGGATACACAGAAGGATTAGCGATAGCGAATCACTCGGGTATAGCAGCAATGCTGTCTGAATCATCTTCATTCTTGTAAGCGTATACACGATTCGGAAAATGAGAGGAGATCGATCGATGAGCAAGCCGTGGGATGCAAGTTATGACGTCGTTGTCGTAGGTTCAGGTGCAGGAGGGTTAGCGGCGGCGTTGACTGCCAGATTGAAAGGGATGTCTGCGCTCGTCATTGAGAAGACGGCGTTATTCGGTGGGTCTAGCTCTTTGTCCGGCGGTGCGATATGGGTGCCGACGAACCATTATCTGATGGAAGCGGGACTTCAGGATACGTGGGAGCAAGCGCAGGCCTATCTGAATGCAACGGTAGGAGATCGCGTCCCAAAGGCACGTAGAGAAGCTTATGTGAAGCGTGGTGCGGAAATGGTGCGGTATCTGCATGACAACACGGAGCATGTACGTTTCAAGTACATTCCGGGCTATTCGGATTATTATCCCGAAGCACCAGGTGGATTTCCACAAGGCCGGTCCGTAGAACCTCTCATTTTTGACCTGAAGAAACTTGGTGAGGAACGTAAGAAGATGCGACGCGCAAATTTGCCGACCTACGGTATTGTCATGAACGCTTTTGAATTTCATAAAGTGAATATGATTACAAGAACATGGATCGGCAAAAAAACATCGCTTAAGCTCGGCATGCGCTTGATTCGTAGTGTTGTAACCGGTGCGAAGCTGTCCTCGCTCGGTGAAGCATTGATAGGCCGTCTACGCAAATCGCTGATGGATGTTCAGGGAGAAGTCTGGGTGAAGACAGCATTTCATGATTATGTGATGGACGAGGGGCGTGTTGTCGGTCTGATTGCAGAGCGCGATGGCAAGCTTATACGCATTGAAGCGAAGAAAGGCGTGATTCTAGCTTCAGGCGGGTTCTCTCACAACCAGAGCATGCGTGAGCAATATTTGCCGCACCCGACATCGGAGAGATGGACATCGGCTTCCGAAGGACAGACCGGAGACATCATCGGGGCATCACTCAAGATCGGGGCGACATTGGATCTCATGGATCGGGTCTGGGGAGCGCCGTCTGCCGTCCCTCCGGGTCAATTGCCGTATTTCTTAGTCGCGGAGCGCGCGTTGCCGAACATGATGATCGTCAACAGCGTGGGCGAGCGTTATCTGAACGAGGCCGTGCCCTATCATCAATTTGTGGATCAGATGTACAAGAACGATAAGCCGGAAGCGAGAACCACACCGTCATGGATCATTATCGATAGGACGACGAAGAGCCGCTATATCTTCCTTGGCCTTTTCCCAGGACAGCCTTTCCCGAAGAAGTGGTTCGATAATGGCTTCATCAAGCTAGGCAATACGCCGGCAGAACTAGCTCAAGCGATGGGCGTGCCCGTGGAGAAGCTGACAGCAACGTTCGAACGGTTTAATCGCGATGCGCGGCAAGGCAAGGATACGGCATTCCACCGCGGGGATAGCGCGTATGACCGTTACTATGGCGATCCGACGTATCCGAATCCGAACATGGCTCCGCTGGAGAATGGGCCGTTCTATGCGGTTCAGATCTATCCGGGTGATATCGGTACGAAGGGCGGCATCGTAACGGATGAATACGCCCGGGCCCTCGATGTAAAGGGGGAACCGATTCCAGGCTTATTCGCCACAGGCAACTGCTCGGCCGCAGTAATGGGAGAGACGTATCCAGGACCGGGGGCAACCTTGGGACCAGCGATGACTTTTGGCTATGTCGCAGCGTCATTTATGGCTAAGTAGTTGCTCGTTACGCAGAGCCCTACTCTTGTACCTAATTATGGTATAATCATGTGGTAGATTTATAGATTGGGTATAGAGGTGAAATGGTGATGAAGAAGCAACCACGATCGAAGGGGAGAACGATCGTTGTGACTGTCATGGCATGTATGCTCGGTATGAGCTGGGCAGGCGGCACTTATGCGGAGACGGCCGTTCCCATGAACAGTGCTGTAGAGACGAAGGCAGCGCAAGCAGCGGTATCGGAACTGCGTTATGTCGCACTTGGCGATTCGCTAACTGTAGGCTTCGAGCCGCAGCTGCTTAAGGAGAAGAACCCTGTTCCTTATGGGTTTGTGGATCGAATCTTGGAGCAGGCGTTATACAAGGGCAGAGCGAAAGTGAACAATTACGGCATTCTTGGATTAACCAGCGAAGGGCTGCGTATCTATGTAAAGGCAATTCAATCCGGTCAATCCTTCAAGTATGCAGATTTGAAGTCCGTTGCAGAGGACCCGCGCGCATCCTCGATCGAACAAGGAATCGCACAAGCCAAGGCCGATATTGAACAAGCGAATGTGATTACGATTACGATCGGCGGGAATGATTTTGGCGCCTTGCTTAGCGGCATGAGCGATCTGACCGATGATAAAGCGAAGGGATTGGTCGGTGGTCTGATCGAACAGTATACATCGAATGTCACGGAGACGGTGAACATGCTCAAGGCAATGAATCCGCAGGCGACGATTGTTATCGCGGATCAGTATCAACCATTGCCGAAATACCAGCGTGAAGCGTTATATCAGAAATTGATGGAAGTCGCAGACCAATTTACCAGTACGATTGACGGTATCGCGAAGACCTTTACGGATCAGGGGATCGACGTCAAAGTCGCGCATGTCGCTGAACGGTTCAAAGGCAGAGAAGGTGAGCTTACGCATACCAACTTGATGGAGCAAGATATTCATCCCACCCAGAAAGGGTATGAGCTGATGGCGAAGGCCTTCGCTGAGACGATATGGGGATCATATCGTGAACCGAAACAGATCGGAACAGGGACGGCGACCATCGTTGTGAAAGGGCAAGAAATTGTCTCGAAAAATCTGCCAACGGTACGGAATAACCGGACGTTCGTCGCGATCAAAGATATCGTCGATGCCATGGGCGCAACGTCGAAGTGGGATAACAAGACGTCAACAGCCACAATTACGTATGGCGACCGCGTCCTAACCTTGCCGATCGGTGCGAAGACAGCATCGGTGAATGGTCAGCCGCTTGTTGTTGATGCTCCAGCTTTC
This sequence comes from Paenibacillus guangzhouensis, assembly GCF_009363075.1. Lineage (NCBI taxonomy): Bacteria > Bacillati > Bacillota > Bacilli > Caryophanales > Paenibacillaceae > Paenibacillus > Paenibacillus guangzhouensis. The sequence continues at coordinate 6,257,533 of NZ_CP045293.1, forward strand.
CTGCTGAAGGTCGGTCAGGAGCAGAAGACTTATGTGCCGCTGCGTCTGCTCGCTGACGGGTTAGGCTTCCAGATTGAGAATCGGGCTAAAGCTCATACGGTATTTATTAATCCATAGGTTCAGAAGACTTCCGACATTGCACGGCGTAGGTGCGATGGACGGAAGTTTTTTTGTATAGCGAGAAGTGATGTGGAACGAAGCCATTCTGCAAGTCTATTTTAATTGTTAACCAAATATATTATAATTGGTTGACAATTAAAATGTCATAGACGACAATATGAGGTGCATCAGCGATGAACAACAAAGGATTATTCATAACAGGGACGGATACCGATGTGGGTAAGACACAAGTAGCTTACGGCATTGCAGCGGCATTGACACACCATCTCAGTATGCGGGATATCCGGCTGTGGAAGCCTGTCCAGACCGGTGTCAGCGTCGGATCGCAGCATGCAGACAGCTATCGTCTGCTCCACGGAAGTTTGATCGGCAAGCAGCAGGAGGAACAACTTGTATCGTTAACCTTGCCCGACCCGTTAGCTCCATGGATCGCAGCCCGAAGAAGCGGCGCTGCGCTGGATTATGAACAATTGGTCCAGGAGGGCAAGGCAAGGCTTGCACAAGGCGGCATGTGGATGGTAGAGGGTGCCGGCGGGCTTGGTGTTCCGTTAACCAAGCAGCATCTGATGGTGGATTTAGCGCGAGATCTTGCACTCCCGTTATTGGTTGTGGCTAGAGCAGGTCTTGGAACGGTGAACCATACGCTGCAGACGGTTGCCTATGCTAGGCAGGCGGGTCTCCAGGTCGCTGGTGTGATTCTCAATGGTTACCCTGAAGGATCAGAGGCAGATGTGATGGACAATGCCATGATGATCGAGACTTTCGGTGACGTTGAGGTTCTTGGTATGTTGCCTTGGATGGATGAAGAAGCGAATGATGAGTGGAGATTGGCCTGGGCTGCATGTGTTGCTGAACGTGTGAATTTGCATCAACTTATTGGAATGGAGAGGGATTAAGGATGAGTGAATTGTTAACTAGAATCGATTGGAATACATATGCAGATAAAGCTCTACGAGGAGAACGGTTATCGAAAGAAGAAGCGTTATCAGTACTTAACGCAGATGATGATGAACTGCTTGCCATTATGCATGCAGCCTTTCGGGTACGCAAGCATTACTTCGGCAAGAAGGTGAAGTTGAACCTCATCATCAATGCGAAGAGCGGATTATGCCCGGAGGATTGCGGTTATTGCTCACAATCCATCGTCTCGACAGCACCGGTGAAGAAATACCCAATGCTCGAGAAGGATGTCCTCATCGATGGCGCGCGTAAAGCGATGGAGATGCAGGCGGGCACGTATTGCATCGTAGCGAGCGGGAAAGGACCGACGCCTCGCGAACTGGATCAAGTCATTGCCGCGGTCGAAGAGATCAAGTCAACCATGCCGATGAAAATCTGCGCATGCCTTGGGATCCTGTCGCAAGATCAGGCTAATCGTCTGAAGACGGCAGGGGTCGACCGCTATAATCATAATTTGAATACGAGTTCGGGACATTTCTCGAGCATTACGAAGACCCATACGTATGATGACCGCGTTACAACGGTCGAGAGTGCCAAGGCCGCGGGCATGTCGCCTTGCTCGGGCTGCATTGTTGGGATGGGCGAGTCGAAGGAAGATGTCGTCGATGTCGCTTACGCCTTGCGTGAGCTCGATGCAGATTCTATCCCCGTGAACTTCTTAAATTCGATTCCAGGAACACCGCTTGAATCGCTCAAGCATTTGAATCCGCGTTATTGCTTGAAGGTGCTTGCACTATTCCGGTTGATTTGTCCGGATAAGGAAATTCGGGCGTCTGGCGGCCGGGAAGTAAATTTAAGATCGCTTCAACCGCTGGCGTTGTATGCTGCGAATTCAATCTTCGTTGGGGATTACCTCACAACCGAGGGGCAAGAGGCGACAGATGATCATCGCATGATTGAAGATATGGGCTTTGAGATTGAGCTATGTGCGCTGTAAAGGCTGCGAAGTGGGATTGGATGCAGGCGGAGCTGGACCGATTGCAAGAGGAACATTTGGTACGGCAATTGGTGGCGACCAAGCTTCAGGTGGGCGGCTGGCTGGAACGCGATGGACGGCGGATGCTCAACTTGGCCTCGAATGATTATTTGGGGCTTGCCTCGGAATCGGGGATTCGAATTGAACCTTCGGATGTGCAATATCCTTGTGGGGCGGGGGCATCCCGTCTTGTCGCTGGGAATGACCCGATCTACACCCAGCTTGAGCAGGAGTTCGCTGCGTTCAAAGGAACAGAGTGTTGTCTCCTATTCAGCAGCGGGTACATGGCGAATCTGGGGATTATTCCTGCGCTTGTCGGTAGACATGACTATGTCTTTAGCGATCGTCTGAATCATGCCAGCATTGTGGATGGCATCCAGCTTAGTCGAGCGGAGCATGTACGGTATCGCCATCGGGATCTGAACCAACTGGAGCATCAACTGAAAAAGGCACCGGCGAATTCACGCAAACTGATCGTCACCGATACGATCTTCAGTATGGACGGGACGATAGCACCCCTGCAAGACCTGGTCACGCTCAAGGATCGCTACGGCGCCATGTTAATGGTCGACGAAGCCCATAGCGGCGGAGTTTATGGCAGCGAAGGTCAAGGAATCGTACATGCGATGGGTCTCCAAGACCAAGTTGAGGTGCAGATGGGGACGTTCAGCAAGGCTTATGGTGCCGTTGGAGCCTATGTGGCAGGGGACGCGGTCTTGATTCAATATTTGATCAATCGTGCGCGTACGCTTATTTACAATACTGCGTTGCCGCCGATCCTAATCTATGCGATCCGAGAGAACTGGCTTCGTTCGCAGCGAGAAGCTTGGCGGCGCCAGGCGCTGCAGTCACGGGCTCAGCAATTTCGAAGCGTGTTGCAGGCAGCGGGGTTCGATATGGGGGACAGCGAGAGTCAGATCGTTCCACTCATGATTGGAGACAATGTGCAGGCAATCGTGTATAGCCGAGCGCTGCAAGCGGAAGGAATCGCGGCTGTTGCCATCAGACCGCCTACTGTCCCGCAAGGGTCAGCGCGGATCCGGTTCACGATCATGGCTACACACCAGGAACACGAATTGAATTGGGCTGCCCAGCGTATGATTGCGATTGGCCAGCAGATGAGGTTGATCTGATATGACGAAGCCGCATATATATTGGATTCATGGTTATGGCACCTCATCGGCCGTGTGGCAGGAGATGATACCGGATCTGCCGGAATTCACTCATTCTTTTGTTAGTTATCAGTCTTGTCATACGGTAGAAGATTTTCGGAACACGGTGAGGAAAGATATTCAGAACCTGCTTGAATCCGCGACACCAGCAGATCTGCACATCATCGGCTGGTCGATGGGGGGCATGCTCGGGATTGAAGCGTTAGCGCATGATGATCTAAATTGCTCAATCAGGCGGCTGGGGTCGTTAACCCTTATTGCCTCATCGCTTCAATTCGTCACTACGAACCGAGATCAAGGGTGGCCAAGACGCATCGTCGAGCGGATGCGCAAGAAGATGATAGAAGAGCCTGAGGCAACTGTATCAGCGTTCCAAGCATCGCTGCATACGGATGAAGAGCGTGCGCAGCTTCGTGACGAATATGTTATATCGCACGATTTTAACGAGGCTGGGTTAGTTGCAGGGCTGCAATATTTGCTCGATACGAATTTGCATGAAGCTTGGATGAAGTTAATACAGCAGCAGATGAATATTTATTGGATCCATGGCATGTTAGATGAAGTATGTCCGGTTGATGCTGCGCCAACGCATTCTCTAGCAGATCGGATTGCATATATACCTGATGCGGGCCATATGCCTTTTCATCATCAACGACATTTATTTTTAACGATATTAAGGAGAAGACTGGGCTATGGGACGAACGTTACTAGTGGATAAAGAGCGAGTGCGCCGCAATTTCGACCGTCATGCCGGGCAATATGATCAATATGCAATCGTACAACGCTGGATGGCTGAACGTCTACTTGGATATGTAGCCGAGTGGGCGAAGGGGCGTCAGGTGAGACGCGTACTAGAAATTGGGTGCGGCACAGGCATGGTTACAGCAGGGCTCGTCCAGTTATTTCCACAGGCGCATATCACGGCGCTGGATCTCTCTGATCGTATGATAGAGGAGACGAGGAAGCGTCTGGGAGGAGAAGCGTCTGATGTATCTTTTATTGTCGCAGATGCCGAGATGTGGTCTTGGGCGTGCGCACAAATGATGCAGGACCATAATGCTCACCATTCGCAGGAATTTACATATGATGTTATTGTATCGTCTGCGGTATTCCAATGGTTCAACGATCCGCAGTGTACGTGCCAATCCTTGCTGCAATTGGTGCGGAGCAACGGCCTATGCGCATTTGCTACATTCGCTGGCGATACCTTTCATGAATTGCATCAGTCCTTTGCAGCAGCGGAATTGAAGCTCGGGCTTCCGATGAGACCGCATGGGCAATCGTACCCGTATGAAGCGGATTGGCGGGAAATCTTCGAGCATCAGGGCTCATTCCAATGGCAACAGCAGCAATATATGCTTACGTATCCGGATGTATTGGCATTTATGCATAGTGTGAAGCGGGTCGGTGCTTCAAATGCCGTGATGCAAGCGGACCAAGCCGGCAGCAGCCGAGCCTTATTGCAAGCGATGTCCGCACATTATGAACAGCACTTTGCCGCGAACAGCGGGGAAGGGATTCAGGTCACCTATGACGTGGGGTACGGCATCTACTGCCGAGAAGGATAAATCGCATAAGAAAGGCACCGCATGACTAGATTTGCTAGTGCATGCGATGCCTTTGCTAACAGTATTTACAAGTTCTTGGAGTCCCCGCAAAGTACCTGAATGTCTTCCAAGTCTAGAGGGATAGTTAAGCCTGCGGTTCGGTATGCGGCTTAACACCTGTCCCTCTGCGGCGCTTGATCAAGAGACCGACCAGGATGACTGCAGCGACGACCACGATCTCGAATCCATACTTAATGAACGGATTCGTGAAGAATGGCTTCATGAACGATTCGCCGACGATCATTTTCGAAGCTGTCCATCCAAGGACGGCCGAACCGATGGTGATGATGATCGGATATTTCTCCATGAATTTTAAGACGATAGTACTTCCCCAGACAACGATCGGTACCGAAATGGCAAGACCAAGAATAACGAGTAAGAAGCTGCTGTGGGCTGCGCCTGCGACAGCGAGAACGTTGTCGAGCCCCATGACCGCATCCGCGATAATGATCGTCCGAATGGCAGCCCATAGGCTCTGACCGGATTCGACGTTATGCTCTTTCTCCTCGACCATCAGCTTGACGGCGATCCAGAGAAGGACAAGTCCCCCTGCAAGCAGCAAGCCTGGGATTTTGAGCAACCAGACGACGACTAAGGTTGCTGCCGCCCGGATACCGATCGCACCGACAGTCCCCCAAATAATAACTTTCTTTTGTTTATCCTTTGGCAAGTTGCGCGCCGCTAGACCGATAACGATGGCATTATCGCCGGCGAGAACAAGGTCGATCATGACGATTGCGAGTAGCGCCGACCAGAACTCCATTGAGAATAAATCCATAATTCCAACTCCTCCTATAATGATATAAACAAAAAACGCCGTTACCCTCTATGGTAACGGCGTCTAATCTTATCTAGACAATAAAAAAGAGACCTTTACCATAGATGGCAAAGGTCTCGCAAACAACATGATCGTTGCCAATAAAGCCGGGGAAACGGGTTCCCGTAATGACGACTTTACTGTGACTTGCTACTCCCCTTTGGAGACGTATTGAATTGTCTCTATCCTACCACAGCCGATCCGGATTTTCAATCATCCGAATATAACATTTTCATGTTACATTCGCGGATTATCGGACTGACATGTGATTGAAAGCGGTATTCGCAGCTTCGATCGTTCTAGCGATGTCATCCTCCGTGTGCTCGGTTGTCAGGAACCAGGCTTCATATTTTGAAGGAGCGAGGCAGATGCCTTGGGACAGCATGCCGCGGAAGAACTGAGCGAATAGCTCGCCGTCGGATTGCTGTGCTTCTTCATAGTTTGTCACAGGATGGTCGCAAAAATGCGTGGAGAACGATCCGCGAATGTGATTAATGGTCAAAGGCACGCCATGCTTGCGCGCAGCGTCTTCAAGACCGCCTACGAGCGTCTTGGCGAGCGCGTCCATGCGCTCGTATGTGCCTGGTGCCTGCAGGACCTCCAGGCACGCGATCCCCGCAGCGATGGAGGCTGGATTGCCTGCCATCGTGCCGGCTTGATACGCAGGTCCGAGCGGTGCGACCTGCTCCATAATATGCTTGCGGCCGCCGTATGCGCCGATCGGCAAGCCGCCGCCGATGATTTTGCCGAGCGCCGTGAGGTCCGGCTCAATCGCGGCAAAATCATCAAACGCAGCGAACGTCTGCGCGCTGCCGTAGTGGAAGCGGAACGCGCTGATGACTTCGTCATAAATGACCAGCGCGCCGAACTGCCGCGTGAGGCGGCAGAGGCCTTCCAAGAAGCCAGGGGCAGGCATGACCATGCCGAAGTTGCCGACGATCGGCTCGACCATCACGGCTGCGACATCGTCGCCCCAGCGCTCAAGTGCTGCTTCCAGCGCATTCAAATCATTGAACGGTACGGTGATGACTTCTTGTGCGATGCTCGCTGGAATTCCTGCGCTATCCGGAATGCCAAGGGTAGAAGGGCCGGACCCCGCTGCAACGAGGACAAGGTCGGAATGCCCGTGGTAACAACCCGCAAATTTAATGACTTTGTTACGTTTCGTATAAGCGCGAGCCACACGGATGGTGGTCATCACCGCTTCCGTACCGGAGTTGACGAAGCGTACTTTATCGAGCGATGGGATCGCATCTTTCAGCATCTTCGCGAACTGGACTTCCAGCGTCGTGGGCGTTCCGTACAGGGTGCCGTTTTGTGCTGCGCGCGTAATTGCTTCGGTGACATGCGGGTGTGCGTGTCCGACGATAATCGGGCCGTAAGCAGCCAGATAGTCGATGTATTTATTGCCGTCGACGTCCCAGAAATAAGCGCCTTGACCGCGTTCCATGAAGACGGGAGCACCGCCGCCAACAGCTTTGAAAGATCGGGAAGGGCTGTTCACTCCGCCGACGATATGGGTTAATGCTTCTTGATACCAATGTTCTGAACGTTCTCGATTCATTGCATATTCTCCTTAAGACTACGAAAAGTTAATAACGGTGTTGATCATTTCTTAGATGTGCTGGTATTCGAGTCTGTCTTGTCTGTCTTGTCCGTCGTTCCGTTCGTCGTTGTACCGGTGTCTGTCGTTGTCGCCGTTCCGCCATCTGTCGCTGTAGGAGGTTCTGGCGCATTGTCCTTTGTGAAGGTTTCTTGGACGAAATCCTTGAGCTTATCGAAGTTTTTGACGCCGATGACCGCGGCTCCGCCAGCTTTTTCCTCAGAGATCATATCCATCGGAGGAATCTGTACGCTGCTGCCGACCTTCGTATCGTAACCAAGCGCTGCAAGCTTCCACATATCATCCACGGTAAGGTTCGTCTCAATGAACGGATTCACTTGCTCAAGGATATCTGGTAATTTCATGATCGACCAAGTCGTTTGCATTTTCGCTGCCACCGCTTTTAAGAACTCGCGTTGACGTTCCGTACGCGTGAAATCCGACATGGCATCGTGGCGGAAACGAACGTATTGCAGAGCAGATTTCCCATCGAGATGCTGCATCCCTTTTTTAAGATCGATATCATACTCATGTTTGTCTGCTTTACTGCTGTATTTCATGTCTTTCTCCACTTCGAAGTCAATGCCGCCAATGGCGTCGATCAACGCAATAAAGCCTTTGAAGTCGACGTAGACATAGTATTGAATCGGAATCCCCATGACATCGCTGACGGTCTTCATTGCGAGGTTCGGGCCGCCAATCGCTAACGCAGCATTGATCCGCTCCTTGCCGTGGTCTGGAATATCAACGTACGTATCCCGAAGGATGGAGAATAATGTCCCTCGCTTCGTTACGGGATCCACTGAGGCAATCATCAAGGAGTCGGAACGAGGCACCTCGTTCTTCGCGAGTCCCCGGGAATCGCCGCCTAAGAGTAATATGTTAACGCGCTCCGTGCCTGTCCATTCCGGAGGCTTCACTTCTTCCACTTGCGTATTATTTTTAAAGATAGAGTCCTCGGGTTTCTTATTCATATTATCAAGACCTTTGTACATGCGGAACGCATAGATGCCGGCAAAAATCAGTACAATAGCAACTATTGTAATGCTGGAGTAAGTAATCCACTTTGCCCGTTTGCTCATCTTTTTCATAAAATGTTGCTTTCATTCCTTTCTTCCCTATGATTTTCAGAAAATAAATGGTTTTGCAAGATGAACTATTTAAAGTATCATTACATTATAGTTTTTTTTTTGGAGAAAAATCAAATGAATTGTCGTTTTTTAGGCATTGTACCAGGAGGTTGCTAGAATCGTGTTAGCGATAGATGTCAAAGATTTGCGCAAAGAATTCAACGTGCAGAAGAACCGCGAAGGCGTGAAGGGCGCCCTGCTGGATTTGTTCCGTCGGGAATACAACCAGGTACGTGCGGTCAAAGATATATCCTTCCAGATTCCTAAAGGTGAAATTTGCGGTTATATTGGCGAAAATGGGGCTGGGAAATCAACAACAATTAAGATGCTGACAGGCATTCTCGTCCCGACCTCCGGCGACATTCGCGTGAATGGCTTCGTACCTTATCAAGACCGTGAGAAATTCGTGCGCGGCATTGGGGTCGTCTTCGGCCAACGGAGTCAGTTGTGGTGGGATATCGGCGTGATCGAGTCGTTCCAGCTGCTTCGCAAAGTCTATCGCGTGCCGGAAGCGGAATTTAAGAAGCGGTTGGATGAACTTGTCGAACGACTGCAGCTGCAGGATTTGCTGAACCGTCCCGTACGTAAGCTGAGCCTTGGGCAACGGATGCGTTGTGAGCTCGTTGCTTCCTTATTGCATAACCCGTCGATCTTGTTCTTGGACGAGCCGACGATTGGTCTGGATATTGTGGTGAAGACGGAGATCCGGGAATTTCTCAAACAGATGAACCAGCGTTATGAGACGACGATTCTCCTCACGACGCATGATTTACAGGATATTGAAGCCCTCTGTTCGCGCGTCATTATGCTGGATGATGGGCGAATTATTTATGACGGCGGTCTGGATGAACTGAAGGCGAAGTGGGGCAAAGGACGTGAGGTCCAGTTCCAATTCGCGGCGCCGTTCCAGCTGGAGCAGCTGCAATTCCTAACGGCTGGCCTTGAGGTGGCATGGTCTGTCGAGAACGAATACACCGCCAAAGTCTGGATTCCGCTCGAAGTGAACGTGTCCGATGTGCTGAGCCGCGTCGTCGGTACGACGGAGATTACAGACATTAAGATCATCGAGACGAATACCGACGATATCGTACGCGAGATTTATAAGTCAGGGTCGGCGGACGAATCGAAGCTGCATTTGCTGGGTGAGGAGAAGGTGTCGAATGGTTAGCGCTTATCTCGATTTCATCCGCATTCGGTTTCTAATGATGCTGGCTTACCGCGTCAATTATTACAGTGGGATTCTCATTTATACCCTCAATATTGGTGTCTATTATTTCACCTGGCAGGCGATCTACGGTTCGCAGCAGACGCTTGGCGGGTTCACGGTCGATCAGATGACGACGTATGTTGCGGTGTCTTGGATGGCCCGCGCATTTTATTTCAATAACTTGGATCGGGAGATCGCGAACGACATTCGGGACGGCAGTGTCGCGATTCAGTTCATCCGGCCGTATAACTATGTCTTCGTCAAAATGATGCAAGGTCTTGGCGAAGGCTTGTTCCGTCTGCTGCTCTTCATGGGCCCGGGGATGATCATCGCATGCCTGCTGTTTCCAGTGAAGCTTCCGACCGATCCAGCCGCGTGGACAGCCTTCCTCTTTATGTTATTAATGAGCTTCTTAATTAATTCGCAAATTAATATCTTTACCGGGTTGCTATCCTTCTTCGTCGAGAACAATGAAGGTATGATGCGGATGAAACGCGTGTTGGTCGATCTATTCTCCGGGGTCATCGTGCCGATTAGTTTGTTCCCAGGCTGGCTGTCAGGCATTATGAAGTATCTGCCGTTCCAAGCGATCACGTTCCTGCCGAGCTCGGTATTTACGGGGCGTATTCAAGGGACAGGCATCTGGCAAGTGCTTGGGATTCAATTGTTATGGTTCGCGATTCTAATTCTTCCGATCTACTTGATGTGGCGCAGCGCTCGGCATCGGTTGTTCGTACAGGGGGGTTAGAGTATGGTATTTTACACATCGTTAATCTGGGAATATATGAAGAATTATGTGAAAACAAAGCTGACGTACCGCGCAGACTTCTGGGTCGAGGTGCTGTCGGATCTATTGTTCCAAGCGACGAATTTGATCTTCATCCTCGTCATCTTCCAACATACCAACTCGCTCGGCGGGTGGTCGGAAGCAGAGGTGGTGTTCGTCTACGGATACTTCATGATCCCTTACGGGATTTTTATGTCGTTTATCAATTTATGGGGCTTCAGTGAGCGCTATATTGTCAAAGGGGAGATGGACCGCGTCTTGACGCGACCCGCACATAGCTTATTTCAAGTCATTTTGGAAAATATCGATCCGCCGTCCATCATCGGTTCCTTCGTGGGGGCTGTTATCCTCGGCATTTGTTGGGCCCAGCTCGATATTCCGTTCGGCATTGTGGAGCTGCTCGTGCTGATCGTCATGGTGATTGGTTCTGTCTTGATCTATACTGGCGTGTATACTGCGTTAACGGCGATTTCATTCTTCTCCGACGCACCGACGGGCATCCTGCCGCTGATGTTCAATATCCAGGGATACGGGCGATACCCGATCACGATCTATAATCGACTGATTCAAGTGCTGTTGACGTGGGTCGTGCCGTTCGCCTTTGTCGGCGTCTATCCAGCGGCGTATTTCCTTGATCAGGAGATCACGAAGTCGTTCGCGCTCCTAACACCGGTCGTTGGGATCGTATTCTTTACGGGAGGGCTTCTGTTCTGGAACTATGGCGTACGGAAATATCGCGGGGCCGGGTCATAGGAGAGGCAGGTCCGATGAACAAGCTCGCTTCGCGTCTGAAACGTCCTTCCAGTCGCTGTTGTCCTCAGATTTCTTGACCGGATCAATTAATTGTTGATATCCGAGGACAAAGGCGAGCGCTATCGCTCTTCCATTACGTTTCAGCCGCTACGCTCTATGTTCATGGAACTTGTTAGTTTAGTAGAAGGAGGGAATAAGAATGACAGATTTGCAACTGGGACAACGCATTCCTGATTTTACATTGCCCGCATCGAACGGGAAGCAGGTCTCCCTTAGCGATTATCGAGGTAAGAAGCTCGTCATTTATTTTTATCCGAAGAGCTCAACGCCGGCCTGTACGCAGGAATCATGCGATTTCCGCGATTTTCGCGGCGAGTTCGCCAAATATAACACAGAAGTGATCGGGATCAGTGGCGATGAGACGAAGGCGCAGCTGAAGTTCATCACGAAGAACGAGCTTCCGTTCCTGCTGCTCGCGGATACGGAGCACGACGTCAGCAGATTGTTCGGCGTCTGGCAGTGGAAGAAGCTGTACGGGCATGAGTTCGAAGGGATCGTGCGTTCCACTTTCCTGATCGATGAAGAGGGAAGGCTTGCTGGGGAATGGCGTAAGGTGCGCGTCAAAGGGCATGTCGACGCGGTACTGGAGACCGTGAAGCAGATGGGATCTTAGGTGGTTTGCATGAACAGGGTATGTCGATTGGGATCGGCATACCCTGTTTTTTGTGTTCTTATTTAAAGAGCTATGTGGTAAACACCTAACGACGTATGCGTGCGGTGTACGTAGAAGTGTCGTGCGCGGGGAAAATAACTGCAAAAAAGCAGTTAAATAGCGTAGAAGTAGCGTTCGTGGCGAAAATAACTGCAAAAAGGCAGTTAAATAGCGTAGAAACGGCGTGCTTAGCGAAAATAACTGCAAAAAAGCAGTTAAATGGCATAGAAGTAGCGTAGACGACGAAAATAACTGCAAAAAAGCAGTTAAATGGCGTAGAAGTATCGTGCATGACGATAATAACTGCAAAAAGGCAGTTAAATAGCGTAGAAGTAGCGAGCGTGGCGCAAATAACTGCAAAAAGGCAGTTAATTGGCGTAAAAGTAGCGAGCGTGGCGCAAATAACTGCAAAAAAGCAGTTAAATGGCGTAGAAGTATCGTGCGTGGCGAAAATAACTGCTAAAAGGCAGTTAAATGGCGTAGAAGTAGCGTGTGTGGCGTGAATAACTGCAAAAAAGCAGTTAAATGGCGTAGAAGTAGCGAGCACGACGAAAATAACTGCAAAAAGGCAGTTAAATGGCGTAGAAGTAGCGAGCACGACGAAAATAACTGCAAAAAGGCAGTTAAATGGCGTAGAAGTAGCGAGCACGACGAAAATAACTGCAAAAAGGCAGTTAAATAGCGTAGAAGTAGCGAGCGTGGCGCAAATAACTGCAAAAAGGCAGTTAATTGGCGTAAAAGTAGCGAGCACGACGAAAATAACTGCAAAAAAGCAGTTAAATGGCGTAGAAGTATCGTGCATGACGATAATAACTGCAAAAAGGCAGTTAAATGGTGTGGAAGTAGCGAGCACGACGAAAATAACTGCAAAAAGGTAGTTAAATAGCGTAGAAACGGCGTGCTTAGCGAAAATAACTGCAAAAAAGCAGTTAAATGGCATAGAAGTAGCGTAGACGACGAAAATAACTGCAAAAAAGCAGTTAAATGGCGTAGAAGTAGCGAGCACGACGAAAATAACTGCAAAAAGGCAGTTAAATAGCGTAGAAGTAGCGAGCGTGGCGAAAATAACTGCAAAAAGGCAGTTAAATAGCGTAGAAGTAGCGAGCGTGGCGAAAATAACTGCAAAAAAGCAGATAAATTGCGTAGAAGTAGTGAGCGCGGCGCAAATAACTGCAAAAAAGTAGTTAAATAGCGTAGAAGTAGCAAGGGAGGCGCAAAAGCGCCCCCCCTCCGAATTATTTGCCGAACAGCCGCTTTCGGTATTTGATCACCAGGAAGATCACGAGGAGGACAATAACGCCAATCACCACATAGACCGCATTATGCTCCACAAGTCTGAATACCCGGTTCCACTGCGGTCCGAAAAACTTGCCCAGCCAGATGAACACAATCACCCAAAACAACGCGCCGGTATAGGCGTAGATTGCGAACTTGCGGAAAGGCAGGCGAATAATGCCTGCGAAGTATCCGGTGAAATGGCGTACGCCAGGGATGAAATAACCGATAAAGATAAGTCCATTGCCGTATTTGCCGAACCATTTCTCTGTTTTTTCGATTTTGGCGGTGCTTAATAAGAACCACTTGCCGTATTTGCGAATAAAGGGCATCCCCACGGCATGCCCGACGAAATAAGTGATCGTCATCCCGATCGTTGTGCCAAGGAATGCGACAATCATCAGGATCATCCAATTTAATTTGCCCATATAGGACAAATACCCTGCATAAGCCATCGTCGTCTCCCCGGGAAAAGGCAGCGCAATGAACTCCAGCAGAAGTCCAAAAAAGAGTACGAAATAGCCGTAATCATGGAACAGCTGTTCAATATGGTGCATCCAGCAAATCCTCCTATACGAATCAACTTAACTCAGTCCAAGCCGTTCCAACTGCTATATTTCTATGAGTTTAGCAATTAATATTGTCGGCTGAGTCATAGAGTTTCATACCTTCCCATATACTCTAGCAAATGAATGATTTCATAGACACTTGGGAGGGTATGGAATGAAGAATCAACGTAGTAATCGTCAGCATGTAAGCAAAAGTATGACATGGAATCGGAGAAGCTGTGCGATGGTGCTGCTTCTCCTTTTTAACTATACATTGTTTACGGGAATTGCAAGTGCCGAGCAGTCAGCAAAGGTGCTCCAGACGAAGACGGTCTATTTAACATTTGACGACGGACCGAGCAAAAACACTTCAGAAGTTCTGGATATACTGGCCAAAGAAAAGATCAAGGCCACGTTCTTCGTTCTTGGTCAACAGGCAGCGGAGCATCCTGATCTAGTGAAGCGCATCGTCCAGGAAGGGCATCAGCTGGGCAATCACTCTTATAATCATGCATACAAACCATTATATACCGATTTTCGAGAATTTTGGCGACAAGTGATCAAGACAGAAGATGTGCTGAATCAAATTGTGGGACAACGTCCTACCTTGTTACGCGCACCCGGAGGAACGTATGGGAATTTTGATCAGAATTATTTTGATTACCTCGGTCAGGCGGGATTCATCGTACATGATTGGGACGTGGATAGCGGTGATTCGAAGCGCAGAAATGTCCCAGCCTCAGAGATTATTAAAGGGGTCAAATCAGGCCCGCTCAAGACGAATGTCACGGTGCTGCTGCACGACGGGACGGGACATAGCGAGAGCGTGAAGGCACTGCCGACGATCATTCAATATTATAAAAATAACGGCTATCAGTTTGCTGCACTCACACCAGAGGTGAAACCTGTACAGTTCCGGCTCGCGTCGAAGTCGAAATGGGTGAAAGCTGCTTTGTCATCGGAGGAAGCGGATCGCATGATGATGCAAAGTGTCAATTCATGGCCTGAAGCATCCTCGGGAACGGTAATGAACCGATCCTTGCCGTTACAAATCCGAAATGGATCATCGACTTGGCTGCTAAATGTTGAGGAATATCAAATGATCCGCGACCAGTTCTATGTTAGCTTACGGACGATGACAAGCCGAATGGGTGGGGAGATCACGTGGCATGAGACAGAGCAGACCGTGATGATCAAGATTGGGGATCTGCAAGCAGATATGAACATGAGTAAGCGCGTAGCAGTCGTTAAACGATCAGACGGGGAGCGTACAGATATTTCGTTGGATTATGTGATGAGTAATGGGAGCATCCAGTTGAATTTAAGAGATTTGTTGGAAGTATTGAATTTGAAAGTGGTCGGTTATGTCGATGATGGGCAGAAGCGGGAGGTTACGGTGGAATAAGAAGATATAACAGCTGAATTATCAAGGGAATTGAGGTCTAAATCGAACTTGATGTGGCGAAACTAGTAGAAATGAACATTTCTCATAGAGATGGAGGTTTCGCTAAATGTCTTATTCAAATCCGATTCTACCTCGTCAAGAACAACTGACGCCATTTGTCGAGCAGATGATTGCGCGCGTCGAGAGCGTGATGATTGGCAAACGCGACGCGATCATGAAGACATTCCTCGCCATGATGTGCGGTGGGCATGTCTTGATTGAAGATGTCCCCGGCGTGGGCAAGACGATGCTGGTTCGCGCGGTAGCGCAATCGATCGGCGGCTCATTCCAGCGGATTCAATTCACGCCTGACGTGCTGCCGTCAGATATTACGGGGGTGTCTGTCTACAACCCAGCAACGTTGCAGTTTGAATATCGACCCGGTCCGCTGATGGCGAATGTGGTGCTCGCCGATGAGATCAACCGCACTTCGCCACGGACGCAATCTGCGCTGCTCGAAGCGATGGAAGAGCGGCGGGTTACGGTCGATGGCGTCACACGGCGGCTGCCTGAGCCTTTCGTGCTGATGGCGACGCAGAACCCGCAGGATTTTGAAGGCACGTACCGGCTGCCGGAGGCGCAGCTGGACCGCTTCTTGCTCCGGATCAAGCTCGGCTTTCCGGAGCCCATGGAAGAGGTGGAGCTGCTGAACCGCATGCAGCAGCTCCACCCCATTGATGCGCTTCGGCCACTCGTGATGGCCGAAGACATCGTGCGCATGCAGCGCGAGGTTCGCGCGGTGCATGTCGATGAGGCGATCAAGCACTATTTGGTGCTGATCGCCCAGTCTACACGAGCGCATGCAGACCTTGCGCTCGGTGTGAGCCCCCGCGCATCGCTGATGTGGATGCGCGCAGCGCAGGCCCATGCGTATATGCATGGGCGCGCCTATGTGGTGCCCGACGACGTAAAACAGATCGCCGTCGACGTTCTGGCCCATCGCTTGGCGCTCGTGCCGCAGGCACGCATGATGGGTGTGCACTGCGAAGAGCTGCTTATTCAGCTCATTCGTGGTGTACCTGTCCCGATGTTCAAATCGGATGCGGGGGCGAGAAGAGCATGAGATCGATAGGGAAAGGCATCGCGGCACTTGCATGTTGGGGTGCCGTCTTTGCTATAGCAAATTATCGCGATGGGGCGGTGGAATGGTTCTTGTTCACCGTTTTCTCGTGCATTATCGGCTCAGGTCTGCTCATCCAGATGCTCGCGCTGCGAAGGGTCCATGTTGTGCGCCGTATGGAACGGACTCGCCTTTTTGCCGGCGAGTCTTTCACGGTGACGATGGAAGTTTCGGTGAATTCCTGGATTCCGTTGTTCTGGTTAACGCTCACGGAACGCGCCATGCCCACGCATGGGCAAGCTGGCATCCCGCCAAAGCCTGTCTTCACCCACACGCATCTTTGTTTGCCGGGCTTTCGTTCCCGAATAACTTATGCGTATCGTATTCATGGTCTTGCACGCGGTCGATATGCTTTTGCCGATATGGAGGTAAGCACCGGGGACTTATTTGGATTTTTTACGAAAAAGAAGCAGGTGAAGACAAAGGAATCCATTCTCATCTACCCGGCTCGAATCGGTTGGCCGCAGGCGTTAACGGGCTATGCCGTGCCTTCGACCAAAGAAGAGCAGAGCATGTACCGTATGGGCATGGAATCGGCTACGCTCGGGACAGAATTGCGTGAATACGTACCCGGTGATCCGTGGAAACGAATCCACTGGAAGAGCTCGGCAAAGCAGAGGAATTGGCAGATCCGGTTGCCGGATCGTGTAGGAGAGTCCTATGTCTGTATCATATTGGATACCTCGTCAGCCAAGCAGCAGCGATTCGAGATGAAGATAGCTTGGAGCGTCGCACGGCTGGAGCAACTCCTCGCGGTCGGAACGGAAATATCGTTGGTCTGCCCTCAGGGGGATGAACGCCGCACATGGCAGCTGAAGGACGTGATGACGGCGGAACTTATGCAATATTTTGCGGAGGTCCAGCCCAAGGAGCAAGCATTATTATTGACCACGGTCCGGCATACGGCGATGCGCGAGCCGCGAGGTGCGGTATTCGTTATTGTCTCGGAACGGATGGATCAAGAAGCAGCAGAGGTCGCGCAGTGGCTCTATACGCAAGGGCATCCCTTGGAATGGGTGTGGGTTATGGAGCATGATCAGCTCAACGCGGATGAACAACGATGGTTTGAACGCATGCAACGTCTTGGCGTGACCTTATATCGCATTGAGTCGAAGCAGGGACTGCTGCCGACGCCGCGAGGAGGTGTGGAAGATGTCAGCGCATAAGACAAGCCACACCGTCCGAAGTGCGATCATCTCAATCTTATTGTTCGGACTCTTCGCAGAATGGCTAATCCCGCTGTACCATTTGCAGGATAATATTGACTTTTACCGGATCTCACCATTATTCATCGCCTTGGCATGTTTCCTGATTATCGGTTGCTTGTCGCTGCGTACAGCGATTCGAATGAGCTTGTTTCTGCTCGTCTGCATCGGAACGTGGATCAGTATTTATGCCTCCACAGGCACTTCCAGTATGGATGCGCTGAGGAACCTGGTGTCTTCTGTTACTACAAATTTCGGACTCCTGATGCAAATGAATGGCGGCGGTGGATTCGTGAATAGCGGAGAACTTCGAACAGGGCTCTTATTAATCGGATGGGCCATGCTCGTCACATCGGTCCAATCACTGGCGATTCACCGTCAGAGCAGCATTCTGTTCATTGGCATCACGATCATCTATCAATTGATTCTGTTATGGGGCTTCGGTATGGATACCACGATGGGCATGATTCGAACGGTAACGGAGGCGTTATTGTTGATTGCGCTCTTGCGAATCGTTACCTTGGAACAGGTCAAGCGATCGGTGGATGGCTGGAGCCGTAATCAGGCGATGCTGCTGGGCTGGCCGAGAAGATGGATGGGGGGCACTCTGATTGCGGTAATGCTGTGCTTTATAGGCGGTTATTTCTTGGCCCAGCGCACAGAGCAAACGGATGTGAAGCCAATCGCTTGGGATCAGGAATTTGCTGGTCTGGAGCAATGGGCATCGGATACGTTCGGGACCAATCTAGTGAATTGGCTGGATGGGGCGGCCAAGACACAGACCGCTTCCGCTTCCCTGACGAAGACGGCGACTGGAGAGACTGGATATAGCGAAAATGATGAGAGCTTGGGCGGAGCGCTCGAATCAGATCCTTCGATTGTATTCGAGGCAACGACCCCTGTTCGATCCTATTGGCGCGGCGAGACGAGAAGAATCTATGATGGAAGAGGCTGGCTTGCATCGACCGAGGCTTGGGAACCTCTGCAGCAGTGGGCGACGATTGACACGTTAGCAGCGGAGCAGGAAGATGCCTCGAAATCAACTATAGAACAGTCGATTCGCTTTACTTCATCGAATTTGATCTCGACGCAGAAGTGGCCGCTTTTTGCTGGCGGAGTGATTATAGGCTTGAATCAGTTGCATGTGAAAGGTTCGGGGGAGGACTCCACTTCCGCAGTTCGTCCGGCGAATACATCTGAAGCCTCCATTCAATACCACCCGGAAGATGGGGCCTTACGGATAGCTTCGATCGGGGCAGGCAAGCTGGTAACAGGATACATGCTAGATGTTCGAATCCCAGACGTCGTGCCAGATCAGCTGAGGCAGATCAAAGAATCGGATCCAGCTTCGATTACGCAAGACTATTTACAGCTGCCTGATAAGCTGCCTGAACGAGTGTCAGCGTTGTCCAAACAAATCATAACAGGTCAAATGAATCGGTATGATCAAGTGAAGGCGATTGAACAGTATTTGCGGACGTACTATACCTATACTTTAACCAATACGGCTGTACCGCCTAAAGGAGCAGATTTCGTCGACGACTTCTTGTTTAAGCAGCTCAAGGGTTATTGTAATCATTTCTCAACGGCGATGGTCGTAATGTTGCGTACGCAAGGCATTCCTGCAAGATGGGTCAAAGGGTTCGCGCCGGGTGAGCCTTCCGAAGATACTGCGAATACCTATACCGTGCGGATGAGCGATGCCCATGCTTGGGTTGAGGTCTATTTTCCAGGAGCGGGTTGGGTTCCATTCGAGCCGACACCGGGCTTTCAACCAGGCGATGAAGAGAAGGGGATCGGGTCGGAACAGCTCGCTGCGCATCCAACGCCACCGATATTAGGTAACGCGGCTTCGTCGGAGACGGGCTCAGGCTCAACGGCTGCTGATGCTGCCGCGACGCCAAATGCAGAATCCCAAGTATCGGATTGGTTCATCCGTGCATTGCGTGGAGGAGAGACAATCCTGTCTGATCTCTATAATGTTGCAAGGAATGGGGACATAAGCTGGCTGTGGAAAGGTGCATGGACCATTGGATTGATTGCACTTGTCGTCTGGCTGTGGCTTCGATATCAATGGTACATCCGACTGCATGTTGCGATTCTGCGTTTCCGTACTTCTCATGAGGATCCGAAGCGAATTGAACGGGTCGCTCGGTTGTTATGGCAGTTATGGATTCATCAATATGGAGCGAAATCGCAAGATTTAACGATGCGTGAATATATTGCGCGGCTGGATGGCAAAGCTGACAATAAGAAGGGTTCGCTGATGCAGGCTGTATTTGCTATGGAAGCGATCACATTCCATCCGAAGCAGTATGACCGGTTGATGAGGAATCGACTGATTCAGTTTTGCAAGGGGAAGAATCGAGGTTGACAGATCAGCGCTATGCTCCCTCGAAAGCAGTATTTCGAAGCGAACTTGCCTTGACGGTGGGATTTTCGGTTCGTATAATTAACTTCATGAATTGAGGGAGGCACGTTACTAATGGATAAACCGAATGAAATTATTGTTGTTCTCGATTTCGGGGGACAATATAACCAGCTTATTGCTAGACGTATTCGCGATTTGGGCGTATACAGCGAGCTTTTGCCTTTTAATACGTCTGCTGCACGCATTCGTGAGATCGCGCCGAAAGGGATTGTATTCTCTGGCGGACCGCAAAGTGTATATGAAGAGAATGCCCCACAAGTAGATCCGGAAATCTTCGAATTGGGCTTGCCAATTCTAGGAATTTGCTACGGCATGCAGCTAATGGCGCATCAGCTTGGCGGTAAAGTTGAACGCGCGGACAAGCGCGAATACGGAAAATCCGATGTCGACTTTGAAGCAGACTTCCGCTTAGTCGCTGATCTTGATGCGAAACAAACGGTATGGATGAGCCATGGCGACCATGTCGTTGCGCTTCCAACTGGTTTCAAGACAACAGGAAGCTCCGAGCACGCACCAATTGCTTCGATGCTGCATCCTGAGAAGAACTTCTTTGCGGTTCAATTCCACCCAGAAGTACGCCACTCGGTACACGGGAATGAAATGATTCGCAACTTCTTGTACAATGTCTGTGGTTGCGAAGGCAACTGGAGCATGGAGACGTTCATCGATGATACGATTCGCGATATCCGCAATCAAGTCGGTGACCGCAAGGTCCTCTGTGCACTTAGCGGCGGCGTAGATTCCTCCGTTGTTGCGATCCTGTTGCATAAAGCGATTGGCGATCAACTGACTTGTATGTTCATCGACCACGGTTTGCTGCGTAAAGGCGAAGCTGAGAGCGTAATGGAGACGTTCGTTGGCAAATTCGATATGCATGTGGTCAAAATTGATGCGCGCGACCGTTTCTTAGGCAAACTGGCTGGCGTATCAGATCCAGAGCAAAAACGTAAAATTATCGGTAACGAATTCATCTACTGCTTCGATGAAGAGTCGAAGAAATTGGGTCAATTCGATTTCTTAGCGCAAGGTACACTGTACACGGATATCGTCGAGAGTGGTACAGCAACAGCGCACACGATCAAATCGCACCACAACGTGGGCGGCTTGCCAGAAGACATGCACTTCGAGCTGGTTGAACCGCTTAAGACATTGTTCAAAGACGAAGTTCGCAAAGTCGGTTCCGAGTGCGGCTTGCCGGATGCGATCGTTCATCGCCAGCCGTTCCCAGGCCCGGGTCTTGCGATCCGCGTGCTAGGCGAAGTGACGGAAGAGAAATTAGCAATCGTTCGCGAGTCCGATGCGATTCTGCGTGATGAGATTGCCAAAGCGGGCCTTGACCGCGAAATCTGGCAATACTTCACGGCGCTTCCAGGCATGAAGAGCGTGGGCGTTATGGGTGATGCGCGTACGTATTCCTACACGGTAGGTATCCGCGCTGTAACATCGATTGATGGTATGACTGCGGACTGGGCTCGTATCCCTTGGGATATCTTAGAGAAAATCTCCGTTCGTATCGTCAACGAAGTCGAGAACGTTAACCGCATCGTGTACGATGTGACTTCGAAGCCACCAGCAACGATTGAGTGGGAATAGGATGAAATGATTGATGGCGTTAATTGCTTGTAAATCCTTGATGGACAAGGGTTAATGGCGTTCTCGGCATTCAAATCATCGCTACACCTGCAACAATTGGTGAAAAAATTACTCTCTTTTATTTGCGTTATTTCGCAAATGAAAGGGAGTTTTTTTATGACTAAAACGAATGAGGTATTCGAGCATTTCTTTTGCATTCCAAAGTGAAATGCTAAAATGGCTATGTGAATTATTGGAAGTTTAATAATTAATTATGACACCCAAATAACCTTTGTACCGTATAAATGTGTGAATCAGCTGGTTGATTTCCGAGTAATGAAGACGCTCGTATAGCAACAAGATAATATAAGAATTTATAGGATAGTAGGGAGTAGAGTGCGGATGATAGATTGGATAAAAGAATGGGTTGAAGCTAATTCACTACTGTGCATATCCATAGTACTATTTATCTTGGGGCTAATATTTCTAATTTCCTCGATTGTTGAGTATAGACTAAGTAGGAGAGAAGAGATCTCTGTTGATGATATGAACGATACGATGGATGATATCGCTAGGGAAACACGAGATTGGGGCATGGGAATTGAGGTTAGATTGAATCGTACTTACAATACTGTTGACAAAGTGTATAGTTTCAATGAACTGATAAGGGGAATAGGTTACACTTTACTCATATTTGCATTTTCTGCTGTATGTTATATAGCCTACTTATGGTAGGAATAGTAGCAGTGGCACAAATAACTGCAAAAAAGCAGTTAAAAATGAACTGCACCCCAATTGTTAGACACCATCTAGCAATTGGAGGTGCAGTTTTTTGTCAAAATTCAATTTAGACTTGAAAATAGAAGCTATTCATCAATTCACAACGGGAACCAAAGGAGTTAAAAGTATTGCGAAGTCCCTAGGAATAAATCATGAAGTCTTGCGTATGTGGATCAAGCAATACGAATATCACGGTGTAAAAGCATTTGAAAAGACCTATACAGTTTACTCCATACCCTTTAAACTAGACGTACTCAACTACATGAATGAGAATGGGACGTCTCCAAATGAAGCAGCTGTCATTTTCAATATCTCTTCTCCAGGGGTTATTCGAAGGTGGCGCAGTCAATTCAATGAACTTGGGATCGACGCCTTAAAACCAAAGAAAAAGGGGCGTCCTGTTATGACAAATAAGATTAATAAAGGAAAGAATAAGAAAGCACCTGCTGAGGGATCCGTTGAAGCTCTACAAGCTGAATTAGAACGTTTGCGCATGGAAAACGCCTACTTAAAAAAGTTGAATGCCTTAGTTCAGAACAAGGAGAAATCACCAAACAAGACAAAGCACGAGTAGTCTATGAATTAAGGCTTGAATATCCGGTGGTTGCATTGCTAGCGTTCGCTAAAGTCCCACGTAGCACCTTCTATTACTGGGTAAAGCAGTTTGACAAGCCCGATCCAGACGCAGACCTGAAACTCCTTATTCAATCCATATACGAGGAACATTGGGGGCGCTATGGCTATCGTCGTATCCGTGATGAACTATTTAATCGTGGACATCGAGTTAATCATAAAAAAGTGCAGCGTATTATGAAAGAATTAGGCTTGAAATCCTTGGTGCGTATGAAAAAATATCGCTCCCATAAGGGTACAGTAGGTAAAATTGCGCGTAACGTACTTGAACGTAATTTTCAGGCGGAAAAACCGAACAAGAAATGGGTTACGGATATTACGGAATTTAAGTTGTTTGGTGAAAAGTTGTATTTATCACCTGTTATGGACTTGTTTAACGGTGAAATTATCACTTACACAGTGGGATCTCGTCCTACCTATTCCTTAATTTCCGAAATGCTTAATAAAGCCTTTAAACGCTTATCCGAAGAGGATGAACTCCTCCTGCATTCGGACCAAGGCTGGCACTATCAGATGAAGCAGTATCAACATGCTTTGACGAAACAAGGAATTACCCAGAGCATGTCACGCAAAGGCAATTGTTACGATAACGCGGTAATGGAGAATTTCTTTGGCATTTTGAAGTCTGAGTTTCTTTATCTTAATAAGTTTGAAAGCATGGATCACTTCAAGCAAGAACTAGCAAGATACATTGATTACTACAATAACAAGCGCATCAAGTCAAAATTAAAAGGCATGAGCCCGGTACAATACCGCGCTCATGCCCAACAGGTTGCATAAAAATATTGTCTAACTTTTAGGGTTCACTTCAATCCCTCGTCTAAGCCCCGAACGGCCCAAATAACTGCAAAAAGGCAGTTATTTTTGCTCGCCTGAGCTCCCAACGGCACAAATAACTGTTAAAAAGCAGTTAAATCGCACGTTTGAGCCCCCAACGGCACAAATAACTGCAAAAAAGCAGTTAAATCGCTTGCGCTGAGCCCCCAACGGCCCAAATAACTGCAAAAAAGCAGTTAAATCGCTTGCGCTGAGCCCCCAACGGCCCAAATAACTGCAAAAAGTCAGTTAAATCGCTCGCCTGAGCTCCCAACAGCGCAAATAACTGCAAAAAAGCAGTTATTTCGCTCGCGCTAAGCCCCCAACGGCGCAAATAACTGCAAAAAGGCAGTTAAATCACCCGCCAGAGCCCCCGACGGCGCAAATAACTGCAAAAAAGCAGTTATTTCGCTCGCGCTGAGCCCCCAGCGGCCCAAATAACTGCAAAAATTCAGTTAAATCGCCCGCCAGAGCCCCCGACGGCGCAAATAACTGCAAAAAAGCAGTTAAATCGCCCGCCAGAGCCCCCCGACGGCGCAAATAACTGCAAAAAAGCAGTTAAATCCCCCGGACGGAGCTCCGAACGGTCCAAATAACTGCAAAAAAGCAGTTATTTCGCTCGCGCTAAGCCCCGCACGGCCCAAATAACTGCAAAAAGGCAGTTATTTCGCCCGCACGAGCCCCCAACGACCCAAATAACTGCAAAAAGGCAGTTATTTCACCAACCCGAGCCCCCGGCAGTTATCCCCTCTCACATAAGCTCATTCACTACACTCACTCAAGCATCTCACCCCCGTGCAGATTGCCGCATTTTCTCCATCAAACAAATTTACCCCCTCAAACCGAACAAATAGGCGAAAAAATGCCCCAGAAGCGTGATCATTCTAACAGACATACGAGTAAATCCGTACGGGTGTGCAACTGCAATGGCGTGCTCCATGCCCTACAATGGGGGTATTATCGGAATTTTGTAAGCGCTATCGCACTAAGGAGGAGCAGCTATGACGTTCAGTTATGATATTCGTACCATTCCATTCAGCCGCTACGGCTCGTTTCTGACTATATCGTATTTACGTGCTTCGGGAGATCGACCGGAAGGCGTCTATTTACGGACGGTACGCGGGGGAGATATGACCAGCGGCGCCGCATTTCGCATTGAGCTGACGGCGAAGGGAGAGGATGTCCCTTACACGACGCATGCGACGCCATCACGGCTTCGGCTCGAGTCGGGCAGCGGCTATGCAGAGATCTGCATTTTTGACGGTCGCACGGTAGGTTTCAGAGCGGTGGGCGTCGGCGTTCGGCTCACGTTGTCCGGCGGCGATTATGATTATGCGATGCAAATGAAGGACAACCGCTGGGAAGTGAACAGCTTCCTGAACGAAGTACGGTTCATGCTCACTTCGATGCAAGGACAGATCGAGATGGATGCGCCTTGGGTTCGGACGAAATGCACGCATGTGAAGGCACATTTCGTGCCGGATGCAGCGACGAACATCACCGAGTTCCGCATCGAAGAGTACCGTACGACCTGGCTTGAGCGTGCGTTCCCGTCATTCGATGAAGGGGTGCAGCTTGTCGCGGCAGAATATGAGGCATGGCGGCAGTCAACTCTGCCGTCGGATGATGCCTATGCAGTTGGACGGGAGCTTGCTTCGTATATTACCTGGTCTTGTGTCGTACCGGCGGATGGTTATCTAACACGCCCTGCGATGTACATGTCGAAGAACTGGATGACGAACATTTGGAGCTGGGATCATTGCTTCAATGCGATGGCGCTCGTTCGTTCAAATCCAGCGCTTGCGTGGGATCAATTTATGATTTTCTTTGATCGTCAAGATGAGAGCGGGCTGCTGCCCGATTTTATGAATGATAAATATGCCTTGTGGAATTGCAATAAGCCGCCGATTCACGGGTGGACGCTGGCTTGGATGATGGATCGCACCGATTGGATTGGTGAGGCGCAGCTTCGCGAAGTCTATGAACCGCTCGCACGTTGGACGCGTTGGTGGTACAACGAGCGGGATGATGACTTCGATGGTGTTCCGCAATACAACCACGGCAATGACAGCGGCTGGGATAACAGTACGATTTTCCATGAACGGGGCGCGGTGGAGAGTCCGGATCTCTGTGCTTATCTCGTGCTGCAATGCGAGACGCTTGCCCGGATTGCCGGTGAGCTCGGCAAGTCGCATGAAGCCGCTGAATGGCAAGCCCTGGCGCAGCGGACGCTTGATCGCATGTTGGAACATTTCTGGCAGGATGGCGAGCTTCGCGCCGTTCGTACGGGGACGCACGAACGACTTCAAGGCGAGAGCTTAATCAACTACATGCCGATCATTCTGGGGCAGCGATTGCCGCAAGAAGTGCAAGATGCACTCATCCAAGCGTTGTCGGACGAAGACCGATTCTTATCGCCGAACGGATTTGCGACCGAGAGCATGGGCAGTCCGCATTATGAACCGGACGGTTATTGGCGTGGGCCGATCTGGGCGCCGGTCATTATGCTGCTCACCGATGGGCTTCGGCGCGGCGGATACACGGAATTGGCAGCGATCGCGGCACAGCGTTTCTGCCGGATGGCGAACACGAATGGCATGGCAGAGAATTTCGATGCCATTCAGGGTACAGGACTCCGTGATCGAGCTTTTACATGGACATCCAGTGTATATCTGATGCTAGCTCACGAATATGTAAAAGCTTAGCGGCAAGCGCACGGTTCTATGCTCTGAAGAACCGTGCGCTTTAGTGTTCCTTTGCATTGACATGATGGACTTAATAAATTTTGGAGTCCCCACAAAGTGACTGAATCAGCTTCGAAATTAGTTTCCATGATATGGGAAAATATTGGAATGATGTTCTGGATTGTCAGCGGCTTAGGTGTGTGATAAACTTCATTTACTTTAGAGGACGAACATGCTCAGCAGGAGGCAGTCTATGTACAATCAGCGGATTCAAATGATATTTCATCGATTACTAGCGCCGCGTCGGAGTCTTCGGTTGAAGCTCGTGATCTTATTTCTCATCGCTTCACTGCTGCCGCTCATCACGCTCGGTGTATTGTCATTTACGAAATCTTCAGAACTGCTGCAGGATCAATTAGGCAAGTATGGGAGCAATGCGGTGACGCAGCTGCAATACCAGCTGGATTCGGAACTTAGTCAGATGGAGCTCGTAGCTGAATATGTACATGCTTACTTGCTGAACCCGTCACGGATTGCAATACATCGGGAAATTCCGCGCTCATATTCAGATTTGCATGAACAGAGTGATTTAGAGGATTTTCTGAAAGCGCTTAAAACGGTGAAGCAGCGCGGGTTATTTATTATTACCAAGTCCGGCTACTTCTATGGGGAGAACTCCATTAAGACGACGACCTTGAAGGAGCAGGCTTGGTGGAAAGCGATGCCTGCCGATTACGCTGGGGAATATTGGCCTGGGTTCTACACCCCGCGGCACTACAAGGAATATAGCGAGAAAGAGAAGGTGCTCGGTCTCGTCGTACCGATTCGTAATCAGCAAGGCGCGCTGAAGGATAGCCGGATTCTGATTGAGATGAACGCGGATAAAATGTATGAGCTATTCCATTTGTTCGAGAAGAACACGCAAGCGATGCTCACAATTAAGAACAGTGAGGGGCAGCTGATTTATCAATCCGCGCAAGCCTATACGCCGCAAGAGAATGATGTGGTATGGTCTAAATCCTTAACGCTGAATGATTGGACCTTGGAAGCGAGATTGCCATATAAATCCTTCTTCCAATCTTCGAATATTATTCGTTCGTATACGGGTGTCGGCCTGCTGTTCTCAGGCTTGCTTGCATTGTTGTTAGGATTCTTGTTCTCTTCCCGTGTCACAGGACGAATTAAGCGGCTCAAGGAGTCGATGTTCCTTGCAGGGAAAGGGCGATTGCAGACGAGGATTCCTGTGCAGGATCGCGATGAGCTCGGGGTGCTGGCCCACAGCTTCAATCGTATGATCGGGCAGATTCAAGATTTGGTCGAAGAGATTACGGTGACGGAGAAGCTGAAGAAAGAAGCAGAGCTGCGAGCATTCCATTACCAGATCAACCCCCATCTGTTGTTCAATACATTGAATTCGATTCAATGGAAGGCACGGCTGCAGGGCAACGAGGATATCCGTAAAATGCTCTACCACCTCGCCATGCTGCTCGAAGGCAATCTGGATATTACGCAAGAGCTGGTGACGCTGCGCAAGGAGCTGGAGATTATCGATCATTTCCTCCATATTCAGCGGATTCGATATGAACATGAAGTCAATTATGAGCAGATTGTAGATGACGCGTTGATGAAATACGTTATTCCACGGATGAGCTTGCAGCCGCTGCTAGAGAATATATTTTTCCATGCGTTCGAGGATGGATGCGGTACTATTCGTGTCTCCATTGAAGAGGAAGGCGAGGATCTTGTGCTTCGATTAGAAGACAATGGCAAAGGAATGACGGAGGAGAATAAGCAGAAGCTGCTTCAAGGAACCTATCGCAGCAAGCGAGGCAGAGGTCTCGGTGTGAACAATGTGGATCAGAAATTCAAACTTCATTTTGGACCTTTATATGGCTTGGATATTCAATCTGTTGTTGGTCAGGGCACGGTCATCACGATCCGTTGGCCGAAGAAGGAGGAGGACGAACATGACAACCAAAGCACCCATTAAAGTATTAATTGCTGATGATGAGAGTATCGTTCGTAAAGGATTGGTTGCAACGGTCGATTGGGCGCGCTATAACATGCAGGTCGTCGCGGATGTGCCGAATGGTCAGAAGGGCTGGGAGGTATTTACGGAGCTGCGCCCCGAAGTGATCATCACGGATATTGTGATGCCGGAGCTGAACGGGATTGAATTCGCCCGCCGAGTGAAAAAAGAAGCGCCGTCCACCCGAATTCTTCTGCTAAGCTGTCATCGCGATTTCGAATTTGCCCAGCAGGGCATCTCGCTCGGAGCTTCAGGCTATCTCCTCAAGACAGCGTTCGAAGATGAGGAGCTGAATGAGTTCCTGCGCAAATTTCAAGAAGAGATTCATACCGAACATGCTGGCAGTACGGCTGTATTAGATGATCGTGCGCGCTGGAATGCTTCATTCTATGCTTGGCTATGCGGGTTCCGCAATGAATTCCGCAGTGAGCTGCAAGCGCGCTGGACGTCACAGTGGTCATGGATGGAAGAGCCGCATAGCGTCTATCTGGCGAAGTCGTTCGCGCAGGAAGAATCGTTGAACTGGGCGGATATCGAGGGTCGCCTGCAAGTTGGCTGCGAGAGTATTCTATGCGGTACGGATCGCTCCTTCTACTTCATTCGCTACAAGGATCGGGAGGCTCTGGAGGCGCTGTTCAAGGACGTGAAGAGCCGGATTCCATCATTCCATTGGAGCGGAACGGGTCCCTTGCAAGGGATGGATGCTTGGCTGGAGGCTGTGACGAAGCTGCATCAGGAAGCGGAGCTTGAGAAGAAGTTCGAGCTGAAGGTGCATTCCTGGCCAGAGACGATTACGAATGCGATACGTCTTGTTGCGGAGGATTTGCGGGAGCCGTGGTCTGTTAGCGATGTTGCGCATCGGATCGGCCTAAG
Organism: Paenibacillus guangzhouensis; assembly: GCF_009363075.1. Taxonomy (NCBI): domain Bacteria; kingdom Bacillati; phylum Bacillota; class Bacilli; order Caryophanales; family Paenibacillaceae; genus Paenibacillus; species Paenibacillus guangzhouensis. The sequence goes on from NZ_CP045293.1 coordinate 6,286,787, forward strand.
CCGCAGTCATTTCAGTACGCTGTTCAAGAAGGTCACCGGAGAGAATTTCATCGAGCTGCTGTATCGGATGCGTCTGCGCGTGGCGATGGATCTGCTGGCGAATACGAACATGACCTTGCAGGGCATCGCGGAACAGATCGGGATGGTGGACGGCAAATATTTGAGCAAATGGTTCAAACGATACTGCGGGATGACTCCTTCGCAATATCGGGCCGAACAAAAAGAAGAATCCTGTTAAAATTTAAGACAAATTAACCCCTGCCATGAAACAAATAGCCGTTTTGAAAACGCTTTATTTTTCTTAAAGTGAGAGTAATCAATTGATTGAAAAAATGGTTTGAGGGGGCAATCATCCATGACTAACAAACGTATTATGATTACAACGCTATTATTGTTGGTTGCATTAACGGTCAGTGCTTGCGGCGGCGGTGGAGGAGCAACATCGAACCAAGGCAGCGAAGGAAGCTCGGGAAGCAAAGATGCAGAGAAAACGCTACGTTTTGCAACATGGGATACAGGTGACAGTCTGAAGGTACAGCAGGATATCGCGAAATTGTTCGAGAAGCAGCACCCGGGCGTCAAAGTGCAAATTGAGCCGTATGCAGACGGATTCGATCAGAAGCTTGCTGCGTCCTTCGGTGCAGGCAACCCGCCCGATGTCATGCTGATGTGGGATTTCCCGACATACTATACGAACTTGGAACCACTGGATTCTTTTATGTCGAAGGATGAGAGCCTGAAGCTGGACGATATTTATGAAAGCCTATTCAATTACGTGAAGGTCGATGGACAGACCTATGGATTGCCGAGCGGATTTACGACTCGCGCATTGTATTACAATAAGAAAATGTTCGATGATGCTGGCGTTCCATATCCGAAAGATGGATGGACATGGGATGATTTCAAAGCCGCAGCGAAGAAACTCTCCAATCCAGCGAAGAAGCAATATGGGTTCGGCATTCGTACCTCCAATGATCCTTACGATCTTCAAGGCATCGTCTGGAGTAACGGCGGCAGCTTCGTAAGCGCAGACGGCAAAGAAATCGAGGGTCAAATGAACAGCCCAGAGACGGCGCAAGCGATCCAGCAGTTCGGCGATATGCTGAAGGACGGTTCGGCAGCTCTCGTAGGCGGTAAGAACCAGATGAGCGGTGACGATGTGTTCAAAGCGGGTAAAATTGCGATGTGGGAAAGCGGTGTATGGCCATTAGAAGGGTTTAAGACGGCGAAGGTGGACTTTGGTACCGTTGAAATGCCTGTCTTCCCGGGCAAGCCGGTTAAAGGCATCGTTGCGCTTAGCGCGATCTCCGTGGCCAAACAATCCAAACAGAAAGATCTCGCTTGGGAATTCACGAAGTTCTTCGTATCGAATGAGGTCATTAAGATGCGCAGCAACTCCGACTTGCCAATTCGTAAGAGTCTCGTTCAAGAATTGAAGTTCGATCAGAACCCACTGTATGTACCGTTCTACAACATGCTTGAGCGTTCGGACAATACACCTTCGTTCTTGCTGAATAGCAACTGGAAGCTCGTGAATCGTTACCTGACGACAGCGATTGACTCCGTGATGCTAGGCGAGAACGCGCAAGATGCATTGAATGCAGCTGTGAAAGATGCGAAGAAATACATGGATAAGAAATAGAATAAAAGTTCAAGCTCGGTGAGTTTCTCACCGGGCTTTTTTATACTCAGGATTGGAACCCCATACCCGTCCTCAACACGCGCAAACGTAGAAGGTTAATCCAAGGTTTTTTCTTTTTCCATACCACCGAACAAAAGAACGAAACCCTCCGAACATTATCCCTCTACAGGCAGAAAAGCCCCGTTTTTTTCTCGAACAAAGTGCCACCTATTGCGAAACAGATGACCGTGTAAAAGCGCTTTCATTCAGACTACAATGGAACCACACCAACGATGTCTAACGGGCTTTCCCGAACATCTTCTGAAAGGAACGATATTAATGGAATCTATCAAAAAGCGGACGCCTGCTCGATTCAAGCAAATGAGTATCCCTTATCTGTTCACGTTGCCTTGGATAATCGGCTTTCTTGCATTCACCCTAGGGCCGCTCATTTTCTCACTGATTATTAGCTTCTATGAATGGCCTGTTGTTGGAGAGAAGACATTCATCGGGTTAGCTAACTATAAAGAGATGTTCACGAACGATCCGCTATTCTGGGAATCGCTCGGTGTAACGATGAAGTTCGCTGTGCTCTTCGTGCCGTTGAACATCATTATTGCGTTACTCCTCGCCATGCTACTGAACAAGAATGTTAAGGGCAGTGGGTTTTTCCGGACAGCCTTCTACTTGCCATCCGTTATCTCGGGTGTTGCGCTCGCGATGATCTGGTCCTGGGTATTCGATGGAGAATACGGGATCTTGAACTATGTATTGTCCGTATTCGGAATTGAAGGACCGAAATGGCTTATCAATACAACATGGGCTCCCGTTGCGATGGTTATCGCTAGCCTATGGGGGCAAGGTTCCATGATGCTCATCTTCCTCGCGGGACTGAAAAATATCCCGAAGGATATGTACGAAGCGTCAGCGATTGATGGCGCGGGCAAATGGAAGCAATTCACGCGTATCACGCTGCCGATGCTAAGCCCAACGATTTTGTTCAACTTGATTACGACAATTATCGCTGCATTCCAGCAGTTGACGCTTGCGCTTGTCATGACAGGCGGCGGTCCGCTGAACTCAACTTACTTCTACGCGATGTACATGTATGAGAATGCCTTTAAGTATTCCAAAATGGGCTATTCCTCCGCTAACGCATGGTTCATGTTCGCGATCGTGCTCTCACTTACATTAATCGTCTTTAAGTCTTCATCCGCGTGGGTCTACTACGAAGGGGAAATGAAGCAAGGCAAGAAATAGACGACTATGCTGAGATTGCACAAGAATGACCGATTCGACAGATACGTATAAACGGGGTGATACCGATGAAAAAAATATTCATTTACGTCGTTCTTATTTTCTTCTCATTATTGTTCTTAGCACCATTCTTCTGGATGATCACGACGGCCGTGAAATCACCGGAAGAGCTGTATGTCTTCCCGCCGAAATGGATTCCATCTGTCTTTCATTGGGACAATTTTATAACCGCATGGGAGTCGCAGCCTTTTAACGTGTTCTTGAAGAACTCCTTGATCGTCACGGGATTGTCTTTAGCAGGACAGCTTATATCCTCGTCTCTTGTAGCATACGGGTTCGCACGGTTCCGCTTCAAAGGTAAAGATGTATTATTCATGATCCTGCTGGCATCGATGATGATTCCTTGGGAAGTGACGATGATTCCGCAGTATATGGAATTTAACTATCTCGGATGGATCAATACGTTGAAGCCGCTCATTATTCCGGCATGGTTCGGTTCGGCCTTCTTCATTTTCTTATTGCGCCAGTTTATTATGGGCATTCCGGTCGAACTAGAGGAAGCCGCACGGATCGACGGTGCGAATCCGATCCAGATCTTCATTCGCTTAATCGTTCCGCTCATGACTCCTGCGTTAATTTTAGTGGGCGTGTTCCACTTCCTAAGCAGCTGGAATGATTACTTAGGTCCATTGATTTTCTTGAACGACCAGAGCAAATATACGCTTACACTTGGATTGTCGCAGTTCAGAGGGATGTTCGGCGTCGATATGGTATCGATCATGGCGGTTACGTTCCTGATCTGTCTGCCGCCGCTAGCATTGTTCTTCTTCGCACAGCGTTATATTGTCGGAGGTATTGCAACGACGGGGATCAAAGGTTAATTCATGACGAGACGATTAAGGGTGTCTATGGACAGCACTTGATCGTCTTTTTGTTTTGAATTTTAATGAATTCCGAACATTAACATTAATTGAACATTATAATATTCGCGTTTTCCATTGACAAAATTCGACCCCATCCTCTACAATATAGATGAATAACAAAATTGATTGCGATATTTCGTATAATCTTGGGAATTGGCCCGAGAGTCTCTACAAGGTCACCGTAAATGATCTGGCTACGAAAAGAGAGAAGAAGTGCTGCCCTGATTTGTGGGTGTGCTTTGATTTCTTTTGGATGCGAGCCTAGGAGATGTTTAATCCTAGGTTATTTTTGTTGTTCCCTATTTCATAAGCTTGGCGCTTATAAAACTTTTAGGAGGAGTCTTTACAATGGATCGTTTCTTTAAGTTAAAGGAACACGGAACAAATGTCAGAACTGAGGTTTTGGCGGGGATCACAACGTTTATGACCATGGCTTACATTTTGGCGGTTAACCCGAACATCTTGTCTGCTTTCGGTAAAACAGGAATGGAATGGTACTCCGTATTTTTGGCGACAGCAATTGCGGCGGGTGTATTCACCATCGCGATGGGGATTTTCGTAAACTTCCCAGTAGCACTTGCACCAGGTATGGGTCTTAATGCATATTTTGCATCGGTAGTTATTTCGACAGCATCGAGTAATCATCCGGTGACGTGGCAAATCGCGTTAACAGCAGTATTTATGTCCGGTATTATCTTCTTCATCTTGACGGTAACGAAGCTTCGGCAGATGCTCTTGGTGGCCATCCCAGACGGCTTGAAGCATGCGATCACGGTAGGTATTGGTTTCTTCATTACGATCGTAGGTTTGAAGAACAGCGGGATCTTGTCCGTAGCCGTTGAATCGACCAAAGACATCAAGGCAGGCGCATTTACGCCGCTTCTTGGATTTGAATCCGTATTTTCGATGGGTAGCTTCACGAACCCTGACGTTATGATCACATTGATCGGTATCGCATTGATCGGGATTTTAATGGTGCTGCGTGTGCCAGGGGCGATCTTCTTCGGTATTATCGCGACATCGCTGATCGGTTGGGCATTATTCTATGATCATCTCAAAGCAGCAAGCACAACGCCAGCAACTTGGATGCCTGATTTCAGCCAATTGAACTTCTGGCAGTTCGATTTCTCGGGTATGATGGGTGTAGGGATCGTATCAATCATCGTAACATTCACATTCGTTGAATTGTTCGATACATTCGGTACATTGGTCGGTACAGCAACACGCGCAGGATTTATGAAGAACAAAGATGAAGGCAACAAACGTGTAGGTAAAGCGATGTTCGTTGACGCGATTGCGGTTGCAGGCGGCGCGGCAGTAGGTACAAGTACAGTAACGACGTTCGTTGAGAGCTCCGCAGGGGTTGCAGCAGGCGGTCGTACGGGATTAACTTCCGTAACAACAGGTCTTTGTTTCTTAGCAGCTTTGTTCTTGGCGCCAGCTGTAGCACTAATTCCAGGATCGGCAACAGCAGCAGCTTTGATCATTGTTGGTGTACTCATGGTTCAATCGGTAAGCGAAATTGACTTCAAAGATATGACGATTGGTATTCCTGCATTTTTGACGATTGCGTTTATGCCTTTCACATACAGTATTGCGAACGGAATTTCCTTAGGTATCATTTCTTATGTAGTATTCGCGTTCGTTGGTAACATCACAGGGAAAAGCGAGCATAAGGTTCACTGGTTAATGTGGATTTTGTTCATCTTGGTTCTTGCACGTTATGTGTTCATGGGCGGAGAGGGCTAAATCGAACTTGTATGATGACAAAAGAAAGCCGAGCGTATCGTCAGGAAGGTGGCGATGGCGCTCGGCTTTTCTATTTCCGTGAAGAATGCTGCTGGAGAACCCGAATGGCTTGGCTTGTCTCGGTAAGCTGTTTGATCGTAGCATCATGCTGGGAAGACGCATAAGCGAAGAACAGGGTGTCCACGGCGAGCAGTTGGGCCAGCCGTGAGCTTGTTGCAGCGCTGCGGAATACAGCCTCTGGCGCATGCGCTATGGAGAGCATGTATTTGGCGGTTGCGGCGAGTTCATGGTCCCCGTAATGGGAAATCCCGACCGTCGTTAGTTGGTATGTGTTGGCGAGCTTGGTGGATTGCACGACTTCATGTGTCTTGCCGCTATAGGAGACACCGATGAAGACCGAACCCACCGGTGCATTCGCAATATTGACCGCAAGCACATGAAGATCATGGAACGCAAAGGCTGTCTTCCCAAGCCGCATCCATTTCTGCGCGATATCCTCGGCTACGACGGATGATGCGCCGATGCCGAATGAATAGATAGCAGGGGCCTTGGCCATTGCTTCAACGATATGATCGATCATTTGACTGTCTAGCGAAGCGGCCGTATCTTGGAGCGCTTGGACGCTGTTCGATAACGTCTTCTTAATAATCGAATCCGTCTGATCGCTCGGGTCGAAGTCGTAGTACGCTGGACGCTCATTCTTCGCCATGTCCAAGGAGAGTCTTACCTTGAGCTGAGGGAAGCCGTCAACATGCAGCGATTGGCAGAAGCGCACGACCGAGGCGCCGCTCGTCTCTGATCTGATCGCGAGCTCATGGATACTCATTGTTGCTGCTTCTTCCGGATGATCTAGAATATATCGAGCCACTTTCTGTTCTGATTGCGGCAATTTATTGTATAAGGCTTGAATTTGCGTCAAAATACTTCCCATCATCTCGAAGGCCCTCCGATTTGTCATGTATGAAGAAAATAGGACATCTTCGGAGTCGAATAACTCCAAGATGCCCTAATTTTCGTGTATTGTTTATGCCTTAGTTCTCTTTATTATGCTCTAACAGCAGCTCTTTTGTAAAGCCAAAGAAGTAAGTGAGCAGGAAGCCAGCGATATAAGATGCGACAAGTCCGAGCAGGTAACCGAGGATCGAAGCGCCGATGCCGAGTGGACCTGTAACAAGTGGAACGAGCACAAGTCCGGAAGGGCCGATTGCCATGGAACCGATGAAGTTGCCTGACATCGCATAGAATCCTAATACGGCACCACCGAAGCCGCCGCCTAGACAGGCTGTGATGAACGGGCGGCCGAGTGGGAGGGATACCCCATAAATAAGCGGTTCGCCGATCCCGAGGAATCCGACAGGGAGAACCCCTTTGATGAGATTACGCATGCTCTTATTACGTTTCAGCTTCAGGTAGATCGCAATGGCTGCACCAACTTGTCCGGCACCGGCCATGGCTAGGATCGGTAACAGTGCGGTATAACCGAATTGAGCAATTAATTCTGCGTGAATCGGAATCAAGGCTTGGTGTAGTCCGAACATAACAAGCGGCAAGAATGCTGCAGCAAGCACAAATCCGGATAACGGACCGCCATGGGCGAGCAGCCAAGTCGTCGCTGTACCAATACCACCAGAAATGATGCCTGCAAGCGGCATGAAAGCAAAGATCGTAATGAATCCAACAACAAGTAGGGCAATTGTCGGTGTGACGATGATATCAATCGCTGCAGGAACCCGTTTGCGAACCCACTTCTCAACATAAGAGATTAGGATGGCTGCGAGGATGGCTCCGATAATCCCACCTTGACCCGGGTTTAACTTAATTTCTCCGAAGATCGGATAACTATACGTAATGTTCGCTACGCTTGGTGCGATAATGATAGCTGAGACGGCACCGCCAAGAGCTGGCGTACCACCGAACTCTTTGGCAGCATTAACCCCTGCAAAGACGGTCAGGTACATAAAGAAAGCGGAACCAATAACGCTCACGATCGGCTGCAGCGTAACCATCCAGTCCGGTGAGAAGCCTGTCTGCATGAGGTTAGCCATGAGACCGGCGATCCCGTTAATCAGACCGGCACCGACAAGAGCCGGAATCAATGGGATGAAGATATTCCCGATTTTGCGCAAGAAATTTTTGAAAGGGGTATTATTCTTTTTCTTCAGTTCGGCCTTAATATCTTGTCCGACGGCTTGTGTCGAGGGCGCCTTCGGCGCCTCGGTTCCATCACCGGATTGAATAATATCTCCAAATTCGTCAGCGACCTTCTTCACTGTGCCTGGTCCGAGTACGATTTGGTATGTCTCATCATCGACCACGCCTAGAACGCCTTTAATGCTCTTGATTTTGGCTTCATTTATCATGCCTCGATTGACGGGATTAACGCGCAGACGGGTGATGCAGTTTGTGAAGCTCTCGACATTCGAAGCGCCGCCTACCGCATTCAGTATTTCCTGAGCAAGTACACGATGTGGATTCATGGTGATATTCCTCCCGGTTGTTTGGTCTTAGGTGATTGAGGGTAGGTTAGTTTATTGAATGGCTTGCCGGACGAAACCGCTCGCGTTTTCTAATTTTTCGATTGTCTCTTCGTACGTAGCGCCGGTTAAGATCATGACAATAGCTGCTTTTGGCGTATTGTTTGCTAACTCCAAGTAATGCTCAGCT